>NC_020126.1:9540000-9862500 GCF_000331735.1 Myxococcus stipitatus DSM 14675
CCTTCAGCTCGCCGCCGTGGTTGCGGACGATCTGCTGGCAGATGGCCAGCCCCAGCCCGGTGCCTTCGCCGGTGGGCTTGGTGGTGAAGAAGGGCTCGAAGATGCGGGACATCACCTGCGCGGAGATGCCCACGCCCGTGTCCACCACGTCCACCCGGGCCCGGCCGGAGGCGTCCGTGCTGGTGCGCACGCGCACCTCGTGCAGGCTCGGGTTGCCCTCGGGCACGGCCTGCATCGCATTCACGAGCAGGTTGAGCAGCACCTGTCCCAGCCGCGCCTCGCTGCCCAGCACGCGAGGGACGGGGCCGAACTCCTCGACGAGCCGCGCGCGGTGGCGCAGGGCGTGGCTGATGATGCGCACCGCCGGCGGCACCAGCGCGTTGAGGTCCACCAGCGTCCGCTCCTGGTCTCCCTGACGGCTGAAGACCTGGAGGTCTCGGACGATGAGCCGGATGCGCTCGGCGCCCTCCAGCGCGCCCCGCACGCCGGCCTGTGCATCCCGTGCCCCGAGCAGCCCGCCCTCCGTCAGCGCTCGCGCGGCGGACTCCAGGTTCAACACCAGGTAGGCCAGCGGGTTGTTGATTTCATGCCCCACGCCGGCCGCGAGGGTCCCCACCGCGGCGACCCGCTCCGCGGCCACGAGACGCGCCTGGAGCTCCCGCGTCGCGGTGATGTCGCGATGGGTGGCCACGAAGTGCGTCACGTCGCGGCCCGTGGCGCGCACGGGGGACAGCAGCACCTCCGTGGACACCAGGTGGCCGTCCTTGCGCGGCAGCGACACCTCCACGCAGAGCGACTCGCCCGCGAGCACGGAGTCCGTCACGCGCTGACGCAGCTTGGAGTCCTGCTCGCCGTAGAGGTGACACGGGTCCAGCTCCAGCAGCTCCTCGCGAGGACGCCCCAGCAGCAGGCTGAGCGCGTCGTTGGCGAACACGGTGTGCAGCTTGCCGGGGCTCACCACCTCCGCGATGAAGACGCCCTCGTGGACGCCTCGCACCGTGGTGGCGAGGAGCTGGAGCCGCTCCACCGCGCGCCGCCGCTCCTCCGTCGCCGCCGCGAGCAGCTGGCCCGTCACGGCGTTGACGACGATGAAGAGCTGGAGCACCAGCAGGTCCTGCGCCACGTTGCCCGAGGAGAAGGGCCCCTGCCCGTTCACCGTGCCGAAGATGGCGACGGCGGAGATGACCAGCGTCGCCGCCGCCGCGCCCCGAGGCCCGAAGCGCAGCGCGGCCATCGCCGACATGGGGAAGAGCAGGAAGCTGGCCCCGTACGCGAGTCCCGGCTGCAAGGCGCGGAACAGGAAGACCCCCGCGCCCAGCACGGTGGTCAGCGACGCCAGCGCGACGGCCTCGCCCAGCCGCTGCGGCCAGGACGGGCGGCTGAGCACCAGCAGCGGCGGCGCCACCACGAGCACGCCCGTCAGGTCTCCCACCCACCACACCCAGACGGCGTGGCCCATCACCTCGGAGGGCAGCGTGCCGCCGAGCCAGAGGAACAGCGGCCCCACCAGCGAGCTCACGCCGGTGCACACCATGCCCGCGCCCAGGCACAGCACGACGACGTCGCGGATGCGCGACAGGTCCGTGCCCATGCGCATGCGCCGCGACAGCCACGCCCCCAGCACGCTGGCCAGCGTGTTGCCCGCGGCCACGCCGAGCGCGGTGGGCAACGTCACACCGGTGGACGAGGTCGCCAGCAAGGCGCCCAGGAAGACGCCGGGCCACAGCGCGGGGCCTCGCAACAGGAGCGCGGCCAGGGCGACGCCGGTGGGCGGCCATACAGGGGTGACGTTTCCCGCGACAGTGGCCAGGGAGAGTCCCAGCCGGGCGACCGCGAGATACACGCCGGCCACCAACAGCATCTCCAAGAGATGCCGCCCGCGAAGCGCGCGCGCGCAGGCTCGAATCAGCCCGTGGATGACCATCCCCCCGATAAGTCCGTCCGCCGACCCGACGGGCTCACAAAAGTGGATGCATCGTAGCGGGCCGGGCCCGGTATTGCACCCTCCCCTCGTCTCGTGGGGCAACCAAGCGTCCAGGAACCAATAGGCTTCCCAGCGAATGCAATCGTGTGGCGGGGGCTTCGTAGAACACGGCAAGGAGGTACCACGACGATGTCGCGTTCCGGTGTCGCAGCCCTGCTGTCATTCCTGATTCCTGGTGTGGGGCAGATCTATAACGGGGACATCCTGCGCGGGCTGTTCTGGCTCATCATCACGCCCGGCTTCTGGGTGGGAACCGGCGGATGCCTCGGCTGGGTGTGCCACATCATCGCCGCCGCCACCGCGTACAACCGCGCGGAGGACAAGGAGAAATACCGCGTCACCGTCATCTAGCGTCGCCGCGGCTCGAGGTGGCGCGCGGGCCGGCTTCGGGGGAGGCCGGCCCGTGTTTTTTTCAGCCTCTCATTCAGCGTGAGAACCCCAGGATGAACGCGGGAAGGGCGGCCACGAGCAGCCCCGCGCCCAGCACGAGCACCTGCTGCACGAAGAACAAGTCCTCCAGCCGCTCCACCAGCACCATCTCCAGTCGCTCCACCGCGAGATTCTCCAGCTCATGCACCGCCGTCGGGACATCCGGCGCCGTGAGCACCGCCCGCAGGGCGATGGCCCCCAGGACGCGGCGGGACTGCTCCATGAGGAAGCGCTCCAGCTGCGAGGAGGGAGGCCGGGCCTGGGAGGGGTCGCCCAGCCGCTCCGCCACGGACTCCTCGACGGCGAGGAGCAGCTCCTTGCGCTCCAGCTTCCCCGCGCCTCGGAGGCGCTGGGCGACCTGGAGGGCCGCGGGCTTGAGGATGGCGTAGGCGTGGGCCATCCAGCGCCGCTCCTGCGCCTCCTGGGCGAGCCGCGAGGCGACCGCATGGAGCATCAGGACCCACGCGCCCGCCAACGCCAGGGAGAGCGGCGAGAGCACCAGGCTCAACACCTCCAACCACGTCGGCGTCGCGGCCCACTCGAGGTGACGCGGGATGGCGACGAAGGCCGCCGCCAGCGCCAGCCCCCCGAAGCCGAAGAGGATGAAGCCCTTCAGCGCGCCCCAGAGGCAGGAGCCCAGGAGCGAGGGGACCGTGCGCAGCAGCACCTTCAGGCCCGCCTTCGCCACGTGTTTCATCTTCCGCGCGGGAACCCGCGGCACCGCCGAGACACCCGGCGGCGTTGAATCCACGACCGGCGCGAGGGGCTCGGCTTGTTTCTCGGATGCACTCACGTCGGACGCTCCAGGGGCCAGGCGGCTTCCAGGTCCCGCTCCGCCGCCGAGGCCGTGCCCACCATCGTAGGAGTCACACGCCCTCAGCGAAAGCCACCCCCGGTGTCGGGGACCGCCTCCGCGACGCGCTCCCATGCGGGCGGATATCGCGTCACGAGCCCCAGCGCATCGGTCTCCACCTCCGCGACGAAGCTCCCTCCCGTGCTCTCGTAGCGATAGCGCGTGGACGCCAGGCGGGTGTAGCGCTGCGGCAGCGGGGCCAGCGAGAGGTCCGGCATCCGCACCCACGCGGCCGTCACCTCCTGGGCCTGCCCCACCTCCAGCGCCAGCCGTCGGATGGGCAGCGTGTTCGTCGACGGAGTGAAGGCCAGGTCCACGTCGGTGCAGCCGCGGAACTGGGGAACCTCTTCGTCTCCCCGCCACCAGCGCCGCCGCGCATCCGCGCGAAGGACCAGGGACTGGGAGACTCCACCTCTGTGCAGGAGGATGCGCGCCTCTCGCGTCAGCCACCGCGCGTCTGTCTCCACGGCGTACTCCGCGAGGCAAGGCACCCCCTCCTCCGCGAGCACCACGCTGCCCGCCAGCCCCCAGCCCTCGTCGAGCTCCCACAGCTCGCAGTACTCGCTGCCCGACACGTCCTGTCGGGTCCATTGCCAGGCACGGAGACAGCGGCGGGTACGGCTCGAATCGAAGCGCGGAGGGTGCATGGGGGCTCACTCGGGAGGAGCCCACCGTAGACCTCACGAGCGCCAGCGGAACAACCCCCGGCGCACTCGATGTTCATGAGCGCACCGTGACGAGACAGCGCTCACGGCCGCGCGGAGCGCAGCGCCGCCAGCAGCTCCTCCGCCGTCGTCGCCACCGCGCGAGCCCCGTTCGCGTGAAGCTCCGCCGCATCCCGGAAGCCCCACGTCACGCCCACGCCGTACATGCCCGCCGCGCGCGCCGTCAGCATGTCCACCGCCGTGTCGCCCACGAAGCCACACGTCACCGGCGCCACACCCAGCTCCGCCGCCATGCCCAGCACCGCCGTCGGGTCCGGCTTGCGAGGCACCCCTGGCCGCTCGCCATACACCACGCGGAAGGGCACGCCCGGCAGCAGCCGCTCCACCAGCTGCTTCACGGGACCATCCGACTTGTTGCTCAGCACCCCCATCACCACCCCCTGCTCCGCGAGCGCGGAGAGCATCCCGAGGATGCCGGGGTAGGCCGCCGTGCGGTCGAAGAGGTGCGCCTCGTAGTGCGGCCGATACGTCTCCAGCACGGCCGCCGCCAGCTCCTCGCGTCCCGCGGGCACCGCCCGGCGAGCCAGCTCCCGCACGCCCTCGCCCACGAAGTGGCGGTAGGCGGACTCCGGATGCGTGGGGAGGCCATGTCGGGCGAGGGAGTGGTTCATCGCGTCCGCGATGTCCCCCAGCGAATCCACCAAGGTCCCATCAAGGTCGAAGAAGACGGCACGAAGCTGCATGGGATGAAGTCTCCAGAAAAAACAAGAACGCCCCGGCCACCAGGGCCAGGGCGTTCAGGGCCTCGCGAGCCCGCTCCACCTTGCTCAGTGAGGAGTCGCCGCCGCCGTGGCGCCGTCTTCACTGCCCGCCGTGGTGAGCACCGCGAAGTTGATGTTGTTGTAGCCCGCCGTGGCGCAGCTGAACATCACGCGCTTGATGATGGCGTACTCCACATCCTTGTGAGCCTGGATGTTGATGTCGCCCTTGAACGTATTGGCGTCATCGTTCGCCATCGCGTGCAGGTCCTCGAACTGCTTCTTCATGTCCCGCAGCTTCTCCTCCAGCGCGGGAATGTTGAGGTACTCGTCCTTGGAGAAGTCCTCCACGCGACCGACGATGGTGCCGGACACGCTGACCTGCTCGCCGGACACCATGACGACCGGGTGCATCTCCACTTCCTGGACGTGGACCGCCTCGGGGAGCTGGATGTCCTTGGTCATCATCAGCACCTCGCCCGTCGCGGAGAAGTTCGCGATGAGGAAGAGCACGATGATGACGAACATGTCGACCAGCGGAGTGATGAGCAGGTCCGCGTAGCCGCTGCGCTTCGCGTGCGCGGCGCCGTGCCCGAACACCCTCGAGTGCTGGAGACGCTTGCCGTACCGCTTGCCTGGAACCTTGATGGCCATGAGAGGTTGTGGCTCCGTGCTCGGCTAGCCCATCGCCGCGGACACCGACACCTGGGGCAACCCGGAGCCGATGCACTCGTCGATGATGCGGACCAGGTCCTCGTAGCGGACCTTGTCCTCGGGCTGAAGGGTGATGGCTGTCTGGTCCGGCAGCTGCGCCTTCAACTCCTTGAAGCGCGCCACCAGCTTGGACAGGTCCGTCTTGCCCTTGCCGTCCTTGGTGAGGGGGATGGGGTCGAACGTGCTCTGGTCCGCGGACAGCCGCAGCTCCGTCGGGGTGATGAGCAGCGTCAACTGCACTGTCTTGGTCTCCGTCGGGGGCGGCTCCTCCTCCGTGGAGGGACCTCCGGCCTGGGACACCTGAAGTCGGCCAATCTGTGTCCAGACGGCCGTCATGATGAGGAAGCTGATGGTCACTGCCATCAGGTCGATGAATGCGGTCAGGTTGATGGCGGCATCGAGCGGCTTCTTGCCACCTTTGCCACCACCACCTGTGTCCATTCCGCCGGCCATGGCGTTCTCCTCCTAAGACTGAACGGGGCGCGCCGTGTTCCCCTCACGGGGACAGGACAGCGCGCCCGGGCTCCGGGTTCCCAGACGGGAGCCCGGCTCAGTCGTCGTGGTGGTCCCGAGCGGAGGGGACGTTCAGGTTCTTGAACTTGTCCTTGTTCGCCACGATGAGGTTCAACACGGAGACGCTGGTCTCGTTGATGTCATTGACCAGCGACTGGGTGCGGCCCATCAGCACGGAGAAGGCGATGAGGCAGGGAATCGCCGTCACCAGCCCGAAGCCCGTGCAGTTCATGGCTTCGGAGATACCGTTGGCGAGAATGGTCGCCTTGTCGGCCGGGTTCACGTTGGCCACGGCCTCGAAGCAGGAAATCAGACCGGACACCGTTCCGAGCAGACCGGCGAGCATCGCCGCGTTGCCGAGCATCGCCAGGTAGCCGCTGCGGGCCTCCAGGCGCGGCGTCTCGCGGAGCGAGGCCTCGTCCAGCGCGGCCTGGACCTCGTCCTGGCCCTTCGGGACGTTCATCAGGCCCGCCTTGATGACGTTCGTCAGCGGCGTGGACTTCTGGCCGGCCACGTAGTTGATGGCCTTGTCCAGGTCGCCCGCGTAGATGTGCTTCTTCAGCCCGCGGAGGAAGGCTTCCTTGTTGATGGAGGCCTTGCCGAACAACACGATGCTGCGCTCCACCATGATGGCCAGCGCAACCACCAGACAGGCCGCGATGGGGTACATACCCCACTGACCGGCCTCCCAACGCCTGGCGACCTCTTCGAAGAAGCCCCGCTCAGGTCCACCCGCGTTGGCGAGCACGGCCAGATTCGTCAAAAACCCCAGGTTCATCGCGTCTTGCCTCCACGGCGGCTCGGCCCGGCGCTTCCGGACCTTCCAGAACCTGTCGCCCCCCCGGGCGTGCGCCCGAGATGAGTGGGCGGCAGGAATGGATGTTGAAAACGGTGTTGCCGACTTTAGGAATGGCTGTCTGGGGTGTCAAGGCAGGGGCCTCGGCGTTAAGTGCTGAAATCTCACAGGAATTTTGCGCTGAAGTGCCCCTTGCCAACTCCACGGACAAGCCGCAATGCGGGTCTTGTAGGGGGCTTCACAAGAAGCGGGGGTTGTGCCAGCGCGGCGCTTCCGAGGGCAGGCGGGCGCGTGTTAATGCCGCGCCATGGCGAGGAAGCGCATTGGCGAGCTGCTGTTGGAGCAGCGGGCGATCAGCGTCGCTCAGCTCGAGGCGGGGCTCGCGGCCCACCGGAAGTCGGGGCAGCGATTGGGGGCGACGCTCATCGCGCAGGGGGCGATCACCGAGGACACCCTCGCGGGCGCGCTGAGCCAGGCGCTCGGGATGCCGCAGGTGGACCTGGCGGCGCTGACGCCGGAGTGGGCCGCGGTGCACATGCTGCGGGCGCGCTTCTGTGAGCAGCACGACTTGTTCCCCATCGCGCTGGAGAGCGTGGGCGGCCGTCGGCAGCTCGTGGTCGCGATGAGTGATCCACTCAACATGCCCGCGGTGGAGGAGATTGAGTTCACCACGGGACTGAAGGTGAGCGTGCGGGTGGCGGCCTTGTCCGCCGTGCGGGGCGCCATCCTGCGCTACTACCACAAGGTCCCCGTGGCGCCGGCGAGCGGCTCGGCCGCGCCGAAGGGTGCGCCCGCCCCCGTGGCCCGAGCGCGTCCCGCACCGGCCGCCCGGCCCCCCGCGGCGACGAAGCCCGCCTCGCCCCAGGCCGATGAGGACGACGAGGAGGTCATCGTCGGCGAGGAGCTGCCGCCCGGCGAGGCGACGCAGCGCACGTCCTTGGCGGAGCTGATCCGCCAGCGCGAGGAGCAGCAGAAGCAGAAGCGGGAGCAGGCCTCGGCGAAGCCCAAGCCGCCCTCGGGGGGTGGTGTGCTCGATGACCTGGACTACCTCTTCGGGCAGGCCCGGGAGGACCCGGACCGCGTGGAGGAGCTGGAGCGCAAGTTCTGGGCGCTGATGCGGATCATGGCGCGCAAGGGGCTGCTGTCGAAGGAGGAGTTCTCGCGCGAGCTGGACGGCGACGGCGAGCCGCAGGGCTGAGCGTTATCCTGGCTGTCCGCCCTCCCCTCCGGACAGCCCGTGGCTGGAACGCTGAAACACACCGGGGCCTGGGCCGTACGAGATGAAGGACGCGCGTCCTCCCAGGCGCGTCCGGAGAGGCTCATGGCCATGTCGTCCGTCGGTTTCGGTTCCCGTTCCTTCCCGTCCCGGGGCCCCTGGAAGCGCCTGATGGTGTCCCTGGTCTTCGCGGCGCTGGCGGCGTGTACCCAGGCGAGCAATGCGGCGGCGCCCGGCAACACCTCGGCGCAGCGGTCCGAGTCCCCCAGCGCGGGGGCGGTGAAGGACTCCCGCCGCTACGAGAAGCCCTCGGACGAGGAGCTGCGCCGCACGCTCTCTCCGCTGGCGTACGACGTGACGCAGAAGGCGGCGACCGAGCCCCCCTTCCGCAACGCCTACTGGAACCACCACGAAGAGGGGCTCTACGTCGACGTCATCACGGGCGAGCCGCTGTTCTCCTCGCGAGACAAGTTCGACTCGAACACGGGCTGGCCCAGCTTCACCCGGCCGGTGGATGCGTCACACGTCGAGGAGAAGCGGGACTCGAGCCTGGGCATGGAGCGTGTCGAGGTCCGCTCGAAGGGCGGCACGCACCTGGGGCACCTGTTCGACGATGGGCCGAAGCCCTTGGGGACGCGCTACTGCATCAACTCCGCGTCACTGCGCTTCGTGCCGGTGGGGGCGCTGGAGAAGGAGGGCTATGGCGCGTGGCTGAAGGCGTTCGGCCGGGAGCCCACGAGCGCGGCCCCCGCGAAGACAGACGTGGGCAAGGCGCTGGCGGCCGCGGGCGTCACCGAGACAGCGCTGCTCGCGGGAGGCTGCTTCTGGGGCATGGAGGACTTGCTGCGCAAGATTCCGGGCGTGCTCCAGACGGACGTCGGCTACACGGGCGGAGGCTTGAAGAGCCCCACGTATCAAGACGTGAGCTCGGGTGAGACAGGGCACGCGGAGTCGGTGCGCGTGGTGTTCGACCCGAAGGTGCTGAGCTTCGAGACGCTGCTGGAGAAGTGGTTCTTCCGCATGCATGACCCGACGACGCTCAACCGGCAGGGCAACGACGTGGGGACGCAGTATCGCTCCGCCATCTTCGTGCAGTCCGACGAGCAGCGCCGAGTGGCCGAGGCGGTGAAGGCTCGAGTGAACGCCTCCGGCAAGTGGAACCGGCCGGTCGTCACCCAGGTGGTCCCAGCAGGCGAGTTCACCCCCGCGGAGGGCTATCACCAGGATTACCTCGTGAAGAATCCCGGCGGATACACCTGCCACTACATGAGGGACTGAGAATCCGGGATGGTTGAAGGACCATGTATCGCGCGCCCCTGGGTTTCACGGGGGCGTGTGTGCATGGGGCGCACCGAGTAACGCTATGCTGCGTGGATGATTTGCCCAGTCTGCGTGCGGCTTCGCGACAAGGCACCGGGGGATGCATGTCTCGAGTGCGGTGCGTCCCTGTTGCCCCTCTCCGAGCCACGTCTCAGTGCCCTCGTCGAAAAGACGCTGCAACGACGCATCGAGGATTGGCGCGACGCCGCGCTGATTGACGAGGCCACGGCGCAGCGGCTCGAAGGGGCCCTGGGCGAGATGAACGTGGAGGCCTCCGTCAGCGCGGAGCAGGCGCCACGGATGGATGCCGCCGCTCGCGCGGAGGAATGGGCGAACGGAGTGGTCGCCTCCGTGGTGCGCGCGGGCTCATGGCGTCCGAGCTGGGGCGCGGCGCTCGCGGCGTCACTCGAAGAGACCGCGAAGGCGGAGCGGGAGCAGGCCGAACGCAGGCGCCGTGCGCCTCCCGTTGAGACCGCCGCGGCCGTGGTCGTCGTCCCCGTGACGCCTGTCGAGCCGAGCCTCCAGCAAGCAAGTGACGAGGCCGCGACCTCGCCGCACTCCGACCAGGACACCGCGAACCTCGCCGACGATTCGAGTGCCCCCCGCACCCGGCGCCAGCGAGGACATGCGCCTGATGACTCATCCGTGAGTGAGGGCCAGGACACCGCGAACCTGGCCGACGATTCGAGTCCCCCTCGTCCCCGGCGCCAGCGGGGGCACGCTTCCGATGACTCGTACGCGAGCGAGGATGACCTCGGCTCGGCGCTGGGCTCGGGACAGGCCCTCTTCGCTCGTGATGCCTCGGGTGCTCTCGGCGGCGGGCTGGAGGCGGTGGTCGCCCTCGACGCGACGTCGTCGAACTCGCCTCGGCTGAACGACTTCATCTGGTGGTTCCTTGGCGCCGTGCTGGTGCTGGGCGGCTCGCTCATGGGCGTCCGCGAGGCGTGGCAGGCCCTGGGCGGAGTGCCGCGTCAGCTCCTCGTGACGGGTGCGCTGTGGGGTTACCACGCGGGCTTCATCGGGCTGGGCGTGTTCCTGTCGCGCCGCTCGCTGCCCGTGGGCCGCGTCCTCTCCGGCATCGGTCTGGCGCTCCTCCCCGTCAGCTTCGTCGCGCTGTCCTCCCTGGTCGCGCTGTCTCCGGGGCTGGGCATCGCCGTCTCGCTTGGCGTGGCCATCGCCGGACTGTTCCCGCTGCGCGCGGCGGGACGGCTGCTGCATGAGACCTCCGTGAAGTCTCTCGCGGTGGCCATGTTCCCGGCCCTGCTCGCCGGGCTCCCGCTGATGGGGCTCGACGAGGCGCCGTGGCTCCGCATGCTGTGCGCCTCCGCGGGCGTGGCCTCCCTGGCCGTCACGCTCTGGCTCTCACGCACGTCGAAGTCCGCGAGCACGATGCTCGTCAGCGCGAGTGCTTCGCTCTACTCGGCGCTCTGGCTCACCGTCTTCAGCGTGGCGAGTGCGCCCTCCGGCTTCGACGCGGTGGAGCCCGGCAGCCCGATGTTCGCGGGCTTGATGCTCTGGGCCCAGGCCCTCGCCGCCGTCATCGCCTTGGCCACGACCACCGACTCCCTCCGGAAGACGCTCCCTCGGATGAGCGCGGTGCTGGAGACCGTGGCGCACGCGGTGCTGGCGAGCGGTGCCATCGCCGGCGCCCTGAGCCTGTTCTCGGTGGAGCCCGGCGAAGACTTCAACGTCGCCGTCGCCTCGGCGCTCACTCCCGTCCTCGCGGCGGTCGTCTTCTTCTGGCTGGAGCCCCGCCGTCTCGCCCTCGCCCATCTCGGCGTCATGGCCACGTTGCTCGCGGGGGTCCTGGTGGCGAACGTCCTCGCCCCCATCGACCCGGGGTGGTGGGTGTTCGGCGGCGCGGTGGCGGCCTCGGGGCTGCTGCTCGCGGCCCGGAGGAGCAACTCCCCGTCCCTGAAGGTCAAGCTGCTCACCTGGGGCATCGTCTCCACGCTGGTCGCGATGCCGCTCGCCGTCAGACTTCCCATCGATGGCTCCTCCTGGCCGCGCATCGCGACGGGGTTGGTCATCGCCCTCACCGCGCACCTCGCGGGAGGCTGGCGCTGGCGGGGGCTGCACTATCTGGGCGGAGTCGCGGCGACCTTCTGCCTGCTGGGCCTGGTCGACCTCCTCCCCATGTTGACGGGGGACTGGGGGACCCTCGCCGTCTTCGCCTTCCTGGGTGGGTTCTACGGCGTCGTCGGGCTCCTCCAAGCAGCCTGGGCACGGCCCTCTTCGCCGCTCACCGCGCTCCTGCCACTGGATGACCTGTCGCTCGGTCTCGCGGCGACGGGTGTCTTCCTCGCGCTCGTCGCGGCCCCAGCCGCGCCGGATGGACTCATCCTGCTCGCGAACCGCGAGCTGCCGCTGCTGCTCAACGCGCTCCCCACGGCGCTGACCACCGTGTGGCTGTTGCTGCGGGCCCGACGCGATGGAAGCCGGGTCGTGGGCTTCTTCGCCGCCACGGGGCTCGCGCTCGCGGTCTCGCAAGCCCTGGGCACGCACGGTGACTTCACGTCCGCGCGGGCCGCGCTCGTCTCGGCCTCCCTGGTCCTCGGCTTCGCGCTCGTCTCCGCGCTGCGCCCTCGCCCGCCCGCCAGCACCGAGCCGACCACCGCCGCTCCCGAGCTTCGGGCCCGCAAGGTGCTCGACCTCTTCCGACTGCCGCTCGGAGAGCACGGACTGCGCCTCTACACGGATGGCTTCGCCGCCGTGGCGTGTGTCCTGGCGCTGGTCGCGACCCTCACCCTGCTCCAGTGGCAGGCCTTCCCCACGGACCTCGAGCGCTCCACGTGCCTGCTCGCGGGAGGACTGCTCACCCTGGCCGCGCTCGTCGCCTTCGTGTCGCGAGGCTTCGTCGCCCTGCGACTCCGAGGTTCCGTGGTGGCGTTCGCGGCCATGGGCGGCTTCATCGCCCTCACCGCCATCGTCAATCGCGCGGGCCGTCCCCTGGCGCCGGACATCGTGGCCCTGCGGCATCCGCTCGTCGGCATCGCGCTGTGGGGCCTCTCACTCGCGCTGGGACGCGTCGGGCCGTGGATCGCGGAGCGGCTCGAGAAGCCCCAGCACGGACGCCTGTACCAGATGGTCCCGCGCTTCGGCGTGGTGGTGCTGGTCTTCGTCCTCTTGAAGAGCGCCTTCCTCGTCGGACTCCCCACGCCCTCGCGCGCGGTGGGCATCATCCCGCCGTTGATGGTGTTGGGCGCGGCGGTGTTGGTGTTGTTGCTCGCGGGCCCGTTCCGCCAGCCGCCCGCCGCGAGCCTCGGCCTGGCGCTGGGTCTCCCCGGTGCCGCGCTGTGGGCGGCGCGCGAATCCCTGCGCGGCCCCTCTCTCGTCTCGCTGTTGCCCCCCAATGACCAGTGGGTGCGCGCTGGCGCGGAGGCCCTGGACTGGCTCAACCCCGAGGCGTGGCTCGCCTCCGGGGACACCCTCTTCCTGCTGTGGCAACGCGCCTTCGCGGGTGTCGCCGCCGCGGGGCTCGTCTACGCCCTGGCCGCGATTCGAGGGGTCCCCGAATCCTTCCGCAACCTCCTGCGCCACTACTCCGTCGTCACCGGGGTGGTGACGTGCCTGGTCGCGCTCTTCCAGCCCGGCCTCATCGCCGCCGCGCTCGTCTGCGCCACGGGCATCGTCCTCTTCCTGGGAGGCGCCCGAGCCCAGGGACGCGGCGTGTTCGGTGTGAGCCTCCTGCTGCTCGTCCACGCGGCGGCGCATCGAGTCCCCGTCTTCGAGAGCTGGCCGGGCCCCGTGCTCGCGCTCGTCGGACTCGCGCTGGTGACGCTGGGCCCGTGGGTCATCCGCAAGCGAGGGCTCTCCGAAGGCGACGCACGCGTGCGGCTCCATCAGACGATGGCCCTCTACCTCATGGCCGCGATGGTCTACGCGCTCGCCGTCGGGCGCGAGACGTCATCCCTGTTCGCCGCGTTCAACCTCGCGGAGCAGTCCTTCCTGGGCCTGGGTGGCACGTGGCTGGTGTCGCCCGCGCTGCCCGTGACGTGGGCGCTCATCGCCGCGTCGCTGCTCGTGGCGGCGTTCCAGTGGAAGGGCGCCCTGGCGGCGTTCCTCTCCGCGCTGGGAACGTGGGTCGCGGGGGCGGCCGTGGCGACCGCGGCCATGGCCTTCTTCACGATTCGCGCGGCCCGGTCCGGCATGTGGCTGGGCTACGGCGAGCTCTTCACCGTCCACGGCGCGGAGCTGGCACTGGCGGCCGCGGGGGCCGCGCTCGTCATCCACTCCGCCCAGCGCTGGCTGCGCGAGCGGCGTGGCGACGTCGCGGGAGGAATGGTCTGGGGCCGAGACATCTGGCTCGTGATGTCCGGGCTGATGCTGACCGTCACCGCCAGCAGCGGAGGGGCGCCCGAGGAGGCCCTGTCGACGGCCATCGCGGCGCTGGGGCTCGCGGTGCTGGTCGCGCTGCACTGCGCCTGGACGGAGCACACGGGGCGGCATGTGTACTTCGTGCAGCTCGCGGTGGTGGGCACCTACGCGCTGGTGCGAAGCCTGTACGCCCCGGGCCTTCGCGCCGAGCACGACGCGCTTTTCGCCCTGGCCCTGGGCTTCGTGCTCGTGGGCGTGACGGTGCAGGCGCGGCGGGCTGGCGTGCGACCGGTGGAGGCCGCGACGCGGCGCTTCGCCGCGCTCCTGCCCATCGGCATGGCCTTCGTCCTCCCGGGCGAGGCGACCCAGGAGGCGGCGTTGCTCGCGGGAGGCTCGGGCCTGCTGTACGCGGCGCTGGGCGCGGTGGAGCGCAGCCGCATGTTCGGCGCCTTCGCGGCGGCGGCGTGCAACTTCGCGCTGCTCATCTCCGCGCTGGCGTTCGGACTGGAGGGACTGGAAATCTACCTGGCGCCGCTGGGGCTGCTGCTCCTGATGCTGGGCCAGCTCTTCACCCAGAGCCTGCCGCACGCCGCGCGCAACACGGTGCGGATTCTCGGCGGCCTGCTCCTCTACGTCCCCGCCGCGGCGAAGCTCGCGATGCGCGTCGGCGAATCGCCTGATGGCATGTACGCGCTCATCTTCGGCGGCGTCTGCCTCTTGGGCGTCGTGGTGGGCATGCTGTTGCAGATTCGCGCCTACCTCGCGCTGGGCACGCTGTTCCTCACGCTGGACGTGGTGGCCAACCTGCTCGGCGCCGGGCTGCGAGACCACCGCATCGGCTTCCTGGTGATGACGCTCACGGGACTCACGCTCATCGGAGGCCGCGTCCTGGCCACGCTGAAGCGCCGCGAATGGGAGCTGCTCGTGCGCAAGGTGCGCGTCGAGCTGCAAGGCTGGGACTGAGCCGGGTCCTCGACAGGCCGGGAGGAGGACCCGGCCTGTCCACGCCTCCGCTCACTCCATCAGCAGCGGCAGGCGCACCGAGAACGTGGTGCCTTCTCCCACGGTGCTCGTCACGATGAGACGGCCCCCGTGGTTCTCCACGATGCCCTGGCAGATGGAGAGCCCCAGGCCCGTGCCCTTCCCTTCCGGCTTCGTGGTGAAGAAGGGCTCGAAGATGCGCTGCAGGTTCTTCGGGTCGATGCCCGACCCCGTGTCGCGCACCGACACCACGGCCTCTTCGCCCTCGCGTCGGGTCGACAGGTAGACCGAGCCTCCCGGCGGCATCGCGTGGCAGGCGTTGGTGATGAGGTTGACGAACACCTGCACCAGGTTCGCGCGCACCGCCGACAAGAGCGGCAGCTCCACGTACTCGCGATGCACGCTCACGCGCGCCTGCGACACGACGTGCTCGCAGAAGCCCACCGCCATGTCGACGACGGCGTTGAGCTGCACCCGCTCCGGCTTGTCCTGCGCCGGCCGCGCGTAGCTCACCAGGTCCCGCGTGAAGCGCAGGATGCGGTGGCTGCTCTCCAGGATCTTCCGGAGCTTGTCCTGGTCCGCGGGGTTCGCCCCCGGCGTCGTCCGCGAGCGCTGGAGCAGCGCGTCCGCGTACGTGGCCACCGCGGTCATCGGGTTGTTGATTTCATGCACCACGCTGGCCGCGAGCTGACCGATGGAGGCCAGCTTCTCCGCGTGGATGATGCGCTTCTCCAGCTCCTTCACCACCGTGATGTCCTGGCCGATGGCGATGACGCCCTCCACCTCGCCATGATGCGCGAGCATCGAGGACGTGGCGAAGGACACCCGGACCTCGTTCCCCTCGCGGGACAACAAGCGGGTCTCGAAGCTGTTCACCGACTCGCCGCGAATCGCGGCGGCGATGACCTGGGACAGCCGCAGGTGCTCGCTCTCCGGCACCAGGCCGAAGATGTCCCGGCCCAGGACGTCCTCCTTGCGGAAGCCCGTCAGCGCGCTCAGGGCCTGGTTGAACACCACCACCTGCTTGTCGCGGTTGGCCACCAGGATGAGGGCGTTCGCCTTCTCCAGCAGGTCCTCCAGGTACTTGCGGACGAACGTCAGCTCGTCGATGAGCTTCGCGTTCTTCACCGCCACGGCCACCTGGCTGGCGAGCTGCAACAGCACGCGCTCGTCATGCTGCACGTCCGCGTCCAGGCCCTCCGGGTACTCCATGTTGATGGCGCCGAAGAGCTGCCCGCTCGCCACCAGCGGAGCGCTCACGCCATGCGTGCTGCCCTGGAACAGCAGCGGCACCTCGTCCAGCACCGACACCCGTCCCTGCGGCAGCGCCGAGCGCCCCAGGTTCAGCTTCTCCACCGCGCGCCGCAGCAGCACCAGCGGCTCGTGCGCGCCCTCCTTCAGCCGACCTTCCGCGTAGAGCGACGTCAGGCCGCCGGTGCGAGAGTCGGTGATGCGGATGCAGAACGAGCGGCCCGGGAACAGCTCCTTCACCCCGCGAGCCACCGCCGCCACCAGCTCCTCCTCGCCGCCCGCCTCCGCCACGCTGCGGCCCAGGTCCAGCAGCACGCCTTCCGTGCGCGCCTGCTCCAGCAGCGCCCGCTCCGCCAGCACCAGCCGGTTGCGCGCGAGCTCCGGGTCATTCCGGGCGCGCACCGCCACCACGTCGCCTCGCCGCGACAGCGTCAGCACCGCGCCGGGCATGCCCGCCAGCGACAGCTCCACGTCACAGCTCGCGCCATCGGCGGGCACCGCCGCGGAGACCAGCATCCGCGAGACATCCTCCACCGTCGCGCGGTGGTCCTCGCAGAAGCGGTGGAAGGCCTCGTTGACCGCCACCAGGCGCAGCGTCGGGTCACACAGGGCCGCGGGGGCGTCGAGCGCCTCGAAGAAGGCCTGGAAGGACTCGGGCCCCGGGCCCCCCGGGATTCGCATCGCTCGGGTGTCAGTCTTCATGGGAGGTCGCCTTGTCCAGGTCGAGAATCTGCTGCTCCCCCATGTACGCCTTCGTCTCGTAGCGGGTGATCTTGCCGATCTTCCGCACGATTTCGGCCATGCGCTCCGCCTCGCGGTAGATGATGTCCACCGGCTTCCAGGCGAAGTCCTCCTCCTTCAGCTTGCGCTTGAGCAGCTCCGCGTAGCCCATCACCGACGTGAGGGGCTGGTTCAGCTCATGCGCCGCGGTGCCGGCGAGCGCGACGATGACGGCGCTCTTCTCGCTCTCCTCCAGCCGCGTCTCCACATCCGACAGCTTGCGCTCCAGCTTCATCCGGTCGCGCATGTCCGTGAAGATGCCGACGCTGAAGACCTCGCGCCCGCCCTCGTACACGAGCGACGCCGTCATGTTGACGGGCACGCGCTCGCCGGAGCGGTGCACCAGCTCCTCGCGGGTGAGCGCCATGCGGCCCTTGCCGCCGTGCTCGGAGCCGCGCAGGGTGGCCATGATCTTCCGGGCCACGCCGGGCTGGTAGAGCTGCTCCACGGTGAGGTTCGCCATGGCCTCCTGCGCGGTGTAACCGCACAGGGCCTCCGCGCCCTTGTTGAAGAGGATGATGCGCCCCTTCAAGTCCGCGGCGATGATGGCGTCCACCGACGAGTCGATGAGCCGCTCCAGGAAGTCCTTCGTCTGGCGCAGCTCGTCCTCCAGCCGGCGCGCGTCGGTGACGTCGCGGAACGACAGGATGGTGGCCGCGTCCTCGTCCCGCAGCGGCGCGGCGGACATGGACAACGTCAGCCGGCGCCCCGCCCCCGTGCGCACCTCCACGTCCACGCCCGAGCGCGACTCGCCTCGCGAGGCCGCCGTCACCAACTCCATCAACACCCCGTCATCCAGGGGCTGCGTCACCTGGTGCAGGTGCCGCCCGCGCGCCTCGGTCGCGGGGAACTCCAGCATCGCCGCGCCCGACGGGTTGAGCGACAGCACGCTCGCCTTGTCGTCGAGGATGGCCACGCCCTCGCTGACGTGCGCGAAGAAGAGCTGGTAGGGCTTGAAGGAGGCCGCCTGCTCCTCGGCCGCCAGACGCGCCGTCTTCTCCGCCTCCGTCTGGCCCCTCACGGACTGGAGCACCGAGGCGTTGCGCAGCGCCACCGCCGTCGCATGCGCCACCGTGGTGAGGAAGTCGATCTCCCGCGAGGTGAAGGTGCGCCGCCGTCCCGCCGCGCGCAGGAGGAGGACGCCTCGCACCTGGCCTCGGATGGGCAGCGGGAGCGCGGCGATGGCGTGGATGCCTCGAGCGGCCACGGCGCGGCGCTCCAGGTCGCCGAGGAGCGGATGCGTGGGGGCTTCGTCCATCACCACCGGACGGCCCGTGCGCATCACCTCGCGAATCTCCGGGTAGCGGGACAGCTCGATGCGCAGGTCCTTGAGCGCCGGGTCGTCGCTGGCCGCGACGATGACGCCTTCATCGGCGTTGCGGCCCAGCATCACCAACGTGGCGCGTGCGATGTCCAGCTTCTCCGCGAGCCTCCGCGTGACGCCGTGCAGGAGCGCCTCCACGTCGGAGGTCTCCGCGTAGTCGGCCGTCAACTCCAAGAGGAGCGACAGGTCCTCCTGGCCGCGCTCCTGTCCCTCGCGCTCCAGGTGACGGCCCGCGGCGCGCTGGAGCCGGAAGACGAGCTCGTGCGGCGACACGGGGACGGTGATGACGTCGGCGGGCCGCAGGGGCTCGGCCGCGGCGAAGCCCTGCTCGGAGGGCTCCACCAGCGCCACCAGCGTGATGTGCGAGGCCCGAGGCGAGTCGAGCACCGCTCGCAGGGCAGGCCCGTTGCTGGGCGCGGTCAGGTCCACCAGTACGAGGGCGGCGCCCTCCATGCCGTCCACGACACGCAGACCCGCGCGCGCGGCCGACACGGTGAGCAGCTCTCGTGCGGGGGAAGCCGGGGGCACCAGGGTGATGCCAAGAGCGAATTCCAGCGAAGACGGCACGTGGAGGGTCGGGGCGAGAGGGGGAGGGAAGCCCACTCTACACGCCCCCGCGCCTCCGGGGCAGTCCGACTCGAATGTCCCCAGGTCGGGGCTCACCCTGGCCTGTCCGGACGCCGGTCTCCAACGCGCGCCAGGTGACACCTTCACGGGGGTGTCCGCTTGTCGATAACACGCACGCTCCGGAGGAGGACATGGCCCTCCAGTCTCGGAGAGAGCGCACACGGTGGGGGGCGCGGCCTTTCTTCCGTGCACCGCTCCGGGGCCCGTGCCATTTAGCGCGCCTGCGTCACATCCAAGGACAAGGGGACACCATGAACGTGTTGGTCACGGGAGCCTCGGCGGGGTTTGGCAAGGCCATCGCGCGCCGGTTCATCCAAGAAGGGGCGAAGGTCATCGCCACCGGGCGTCGGCTGGACTTGTTGGAGGCGTTGCGCGCGGAGCTGGGCGAGCGCCTGTTGCCGGTGAAGCTGGATGTGACGGAGCGCGACGGCGTGAAGCAGGTGCTGGGCGCGCTCCCGGCGGAGTTCGCGGAGGTGGATGTCCTGGTCAACAACGCGGGGCTGGCGCTGGGGTTGGAGACGGCGCAGGCGGCGCGGGTCGAGGACTGGGACGTGATGGTCGACACGAACGTGAAGGGGCTCCTGTACTGCACCCACGCCGTGCTGCCGGGCATGGTGGCGCGCAACCGGGGGCACATCGTCAACATGGGCTCGGTGGCGGCGGACTTCCCGTATCCGGGGGGCAACGTGTACGGGGCCACCAAGGCCTTCGTGCAGCAGTTCAGCCTCAACCTGCGCGCGGACCTGCTGGGCACGGCGGTGCGCGTGACGGACATCGAGCCGGGGCTGGTGGGCGGGACGGAGTTCTCCAACGTCCGCTTCCGGGGTGACGACTCGCGCGCCGCCTCCGTCTACGCCAACACGCAGCCGCTGACGCCCGAGGACATCGCGGACGCGGTGCACTGGGTGACGTCGCGGCCCGCACACGTGAACATCAACGTCATGTCGCTGATGCCGGTGGCCCAGGCGTTCGGACCGCTCGCGGTGAAGCGGCAGGCCTGAGCGGCTTGGCAGAATTCCAATCCGTTGTCGGGAATGTGCGGGGACTGGAGCGACTGGATAATTTCCCGGGCATCCATAGCGGGTGGCCCGAAAGGGCCCTGTTTCTCTACTTCCCAGCTTCGGCCCCCGGGCCGTCTTTTCTCGAAGGAACTCCCCATGAAGCTCGCATCCGTGTTTCCCGCGCCCCCGTCCACCACCGCCAGCGTGGGTCTCCTCGTGCTTCGAGTCGTCGCCGGCGCCGCGTTCATGCTGCACGGCTGGTCCAAGATTCAGAACCCCTTCAGTTGGATGGGCGCGGACGCCTCCGTGCCGGGAGTCCTCCAGGCGCTGGCGGCCCTCTCCGAGTTCGGTGGCGGGCTCGCGTGGATTCTCGGCGCGCTGGTGCCCCTGGCGTCCCTGGGCATCTTCTTCACGATGGCCGTCGCGACCCACTTCCACGCGGTCATCAAGGGTGACCCGTTCGTCGGCCACACGGGCAGCTATGAGATTGCGCTGCTCTACCTCGCCCTCGCCGTGGCGATGATGACCGTGGGCCCGGGCAAGTTCTCCGTGGACGCCCTGCTGCGCAAGAAGCTCGCGAAGGAGTAGGCCACGCCCCCTTGGCACGGGGGAAGTTGGACGCTGTGCGCCACACACACGGGAGCAGCCAGCGTACGGGCTGCTCCCTTCGCCGCCCTGAACATGAATCTCCATTCACTTTTGGGGCGTTGACCCCTGCGTCCGCGGCGCGCCTTGGGCTAACCTCCCGAGCATGGCCGACTCGGACCGCCCTCTTCCTCCCAAGGGATTGCTCGCCCGGAGCCTGAAGCTCCTGGGCCACCTCACCCACCCGGAGACCCGCTCGGGCAAGGTGTTCACCCGCGCCGAACGCGGCCTCACCCAAGCCCTCTCCCGCGTCTCCGCGAGCCCCACGTACCTGCGCGCCAGCGGCACCGTGCTGCGCCATGGACTCAGCGCCCGCATCCGCCGCAACAGCCTCGTGGAGCGCGCCCTGCACACGCTGCGGCTGCCCACCGCTTCTGAAGTCGACGGCCTCCGCGACCAGCTCCGCCGCGTGAATGACCAGGTGGAGGCCCTGGGCTCCCAGCTCGAGGTCGTCGTGGAGCTGCTCCAGCGCCAGGAAGCCCCGCGGCCCCCCCGCCACAACGTCGACCCCAGCGCCGGCACATGACCGCGTCCACGACCCAGCGGCTCCGCTCCTTCGTCACCGGACAGGTCGAGCTCTCGCGCGCCGTGGCGCTCGCCCTCAAGGCCCGCCCGTTCAATCCCTACCCGTACCTCAAGCCCCTCATCGAGCGGGCCTCGGGCGTGCGCGAGCCCCCCATCAGCGCCACGCCCCACACCGTCGTGTACACACGCGGCAGCATGCGACTGCTGCGCTACGCGGCCCCGCGCCGGCGCCACCGCACCCCCATCCTGTTCGTCTATTCCCTCATCAACCGCTGGTACATCCTCGACTTCCTCCCAGGCCGCAGCCTCATCGAGCACCTCACCCAGGAGGGCTTCGACGTCTACGCCATCGACTGGGGCATCCCCGGCCAGGACGAGGAGCGCCTCTCCTGGTCGGACCTGCTCGGAGGACTCATCCAGACCGCGGTGCGGTGGACGCTCCGTGCCAGCAAGAGCCCGGACCTCACCCTCTACGGCTACTGCATGGGCGGCACCCTCGCGCTGGCCTACACGTCGCTGTATCCCGAGGGCATTCGCAACCTCGTGGCGCAGGCCACCCCCGTCGACTTCAGCCAGGGCGGCGTCTACACGCTGTGGACCTCCGCCAACCACTTCGACGTGGACTCCCTGGTGGACGCCTACGGCAACGTGCCCACGCCCGTGCTGGAGAGCGGCTTCCTCATGGTCGCCCCCGTGCAACGGCTCACCCGCTGGCTGGAGGCGTGCCGCCGCATCGACGACCCGGAGTTCATCACCACGTTCCTCGCCATGGAGCGCTGGGGCGCCGACCCCGTGCCCTTCCCCGGCGAGGTCTATCGCCAGTACATCAAGGACTGCTACCAGCAGAACCTCTTCCACCAGGGCCTCATGAAGGTCGGCGGAGAGAGCGTGGACCTGCGCCGCATCCAAGCCTCCGTGCTCAACGTCATCGCCGAGCAGGACACCATCGCCTTCCCCGCCATGAGCGAGCCCCTGGCACACCTGGTGGGCTCGACGGACGTCGAGACGCGCCGCTATCCCGTGGGCCACATCGGACTGTCCGCGTCCAGCAAGGGCCCCACCCACGTCTGGCCTTCCATCTCCGCGTGGATTGCCGCCCGCTCACGAGCCCTGGAGCCATGATGCACTCCGTCCCCCCAGCGGGCGTCCAGGTGCGCGAGGGTGTCATCCGACTGAAGGACGGACGGCGGCTCGCCTACGTGGAGTCAGGTGACCTGGACGGCCTCCCCGTGTTCTTCATCCACGGCAACCCGGGCTCGCGCTACATGCGCCATCCGGATGACCGGCTCACCTACCGCCTCGGCGTGAGACTCATCACCCCGGACCGGCCCGGCTACGGACTGTCCGACTACCAGTCCGGCCGCACCCTGCTCGACTTCCCCTCCGACCTCGAGCAGCTCGCCAACGCGCTGAAGGTGGACCGCTTCTCCCTCTTCGGCGTGTCCGCGGGCGGGCCCTACGTCGCCGCGTCCGCGTGGCACCTGGGGGAGCGCATCCTCCGCGCGTCCATCGTCTCCGGCGCCGCGCCCCTGAAGCGCCCCGGCGGCATGGAGGGCGTCAATCGCGAGTACCGCAACGCCTATGCCCTGGCCGCGTGGCCCGAGTGGCTCCTGCACCCGCTGATGGCGATGCATGACCGGCAGGTCCGCGCACAACCGGAGCGCGCCCTGGCGGCGCTCATCCACCATGCGTCGGAGGACGACCGGCACGTGCTCTCCGACCCGCTCATCGCCGCGCAGGTGCAGGGCTGGCGGCGCGAGGCCACTCGACGAGGCGTGTCCGGCATGCGGCGCGAGGCGCACATCCTGGCGTCCCCCTGGGACTTCCCGCTCGAGGAGATTCGCGGCGCGGTGGACCTCTGGTACTGGGAGGGCGACAGCATCGTCCCGCCGCAGATGGGCCGCTATCTCGCCTCGCGAATCCCCGGCGCCGTGCCCCACTTCCTCCCAGGCGGAGGCCACTTCTCCATCTACTCCCATTGGAGGGACATCCTCGCGCCCCTCGCGCGGCGGAGCCCGTGACCACGGAGGCGAGGCCCTGGCCTCGCAGGGCCTTCATCGAGGAGCAGTCGCACGGGCGGATGGAGCCCGAGATGCGGTTGCTCCTCGAAGGGCTGCACGCACGGCACATCCCCACCGAGACCTTCACCGCCAAGCGGCTGGAGCGTCGTCAGCTCCCGCTCGCTCCAGACACGCTCGTCGCGGGCTACGTCCCCACGGTGCTGGGCGCGCTGAAGCAACTGGGCATCGAGCCACCTCCCACCCACGACTATCCACCGAGCCTCGCGCCCTACCTTCACCGCCGGCTCTGGACGAGCACCGTGCGCCAGCTCACCTCGCACCTGCTCGACGTCTCCAGCACGCCCGTGTTCGCCAAACCCCAAGGACGCAGGAAGCGCTTCACCGGCCACGTCTTCCAGAGCGCGGACGACCTCTTGTTCCTGGAGAGGGCCTCACACACCACGCCGCTCATCTGCTCGGACGTGGTGCGGTGGCGCAGCGAGTACCGCGTCTTCGTCGTCCACGGTGACGCCGTGGGCATCCGGCACTACGCGGGGGATGCGGAGGTGGCGCTGGACCTGCCTCGCGTCCACGAGGCCCTCCAGCGCTTGGAGGCCGCGGGCGAGGCGACCGCGGGCTATGCCGTCGACTTCGGCGTGCTCGACACGGGAGAGACCGCGCTCGTCGAGTGGAACGACGGCTTCTCCCTGGGCGCCTACGGACTGGAGGCCACGAGCTACACGGCGCTCACGGCCGCGCGCTGGTGCGAGCTGACGGGCCTGGGCCCGCCGCGTCCCTGACGGACGACTCGCGCTTCAAACCGCGCGCGTGTCGGTGGCCACGGCCAGCTGCGGGACGGGCTCGGCGACCGGCTCACCGTCCTCGCCCAGCACCACCGGCTTGATGCCCAGCTTGCGCTCCACCAGCGCGTGGCCCAGGTAGACGAAGGGCGTCAGGCCGATGGCCACGAGCATCTTCACCACGTAGGAGGTGAGGATGATCTTGAAGATGACGTCGGTGGGGAGCACGCCCGTCCACGCGACGAACTGGACCACCACCGTGTCGATGAGCTGGGAGACCAGCGTGGAGCCCGTCGCGCGCAGCCACAGCTGCTTGTTCTTCGTGATGCGCTTGAGCAGGTTGAAGATGGTGATGTCGCAGAACTGCGCCACCAGGTAGGCCACCATCGACGCGACGAGGATGCGCTGCGAGCCGGAGAAGACGTTGTTGAACGAGCCCTCCACCGTGCCCAGGAAGTCGGGCGAGCGCGTCAGCGGCGCGAACGGAATCTGCACGGCGATGGCAATCACCGCGTACGAGAAGATGGCCATGAAGAAGCCCACCCACGTGACGAAGCGGGCGGCCTTCTTGCCGTAGAACTCGTTGAGGAGGTCCGTGAGCAGGAACGTCACCGGGAAGGGCAACATGCCCATGGACATCACCGAGATGACGAAGCCGAGGTTCACCTCGAACAGCTTCACGCCGATGAGGTCTCCCACGACCAGCGACGTGACGAACACCGTCGCGAGGACCACGAAGAACTGCATCCGCTTGTCGAGGTTCATGCCGTCGGTTCCCTTGCGCTCCAGGTCCGCGTCATACCGCGCCTCACGCCCGGGGGAGTAGCCCCACCTCCACGCCAGACATGGCGGCCGTCCTCAAGGCTGCTTGTCGGCGGACAGGCCGGGCGCGGCAGGCTCGTCGTGCGGGTAGTACGAGGTGCCCGTGATGAGCGGAAGGCCCTCCGCCGAGGCGCTGGCCCCTTCCGCCTCCAGGAAGCGCGGCCGGTACACGCTCAGCACCGTCTGCTCCTGCTCGGTGGGGTTCTCGTAGCTGCGCGGGAAGCCTCGGGGCCAGTGGAACGCCAGGCCCCGCTCCACCGGCTGGCCCTGCGCGCGCAGCCCCGTGCCCAGCATCAGCTCGCTCTCCTCCATCGCGGGGTTGGCGCTCGCGGGGACGCGGCCTCCGGGCTTCACGCGCAGCCGGTACACGCCATAGCCCGCGCCCTCGTGGATGACGTCCAGCCGGCCAAAGGAGCGCTCCTCGGAGGCGTAGTGCATCTCATCCGCCGTGCGGTGGACCTGGAGCGACGGCACCGCGAGCCCATGCAGCGCCAGGGGCTTGATGACCCGGACCGTGGCGGCGGTCACCTGCGCGCGCGGCACGTCCGACGTGGGCGGGGCGAGCAGGTAGCGGCTCACCGCCTCGACCGCGGACTCCAGCAACTCGAAGCGGCAGGCCTCCAGCAGGAAGCGAAGCTCTCCGGCCAGCCGCCCATAGTTCACCGTGTGCGCCAGCCTGCCGCCCGTCGCCGCGTTGCGCGTGTCCAGGAAGAGGGCCACGTCCAACCGGAGCGGCTGCGCCTGCACGCGCTCACGGTTGTAGATGCCCACGATGCAGTCCACCGTGAGCCCGCGCAGCTCGATGACGTCGAGCGGACGGCCCTGGGGGTCGTGGACCACGGGGGGATGGAACGCCAGCTCCGCGCTCATCGCCGCACGCCCCCCTGGCCATCAGCGGGGAGGACCTGTCGGCGGCCTGCTCTGGAGGGGGAGGCGGTGCGCATGAGGCGCACTGACTAACAGGCCCCACGGCGAAAGGCACCGGGGAGAAAACACGAAGGGCGATGCCGGATACCCCCGTATCCGAGCACCGCCCCTCGACCCCCGAATCATCCCGGTTCCCCGTGAGGACTACCGGACGTAGCTGGCCGCGTGGGTGCGGCCCGAGGACCAGCCCCCGTTGTTGCCGCGCTCGTAGGAGACCCAGACCCACTCGGTGGACTGCTCATACCGGCCCGGCACCCACCGGTTCTCGTAGTAGCCGCCCCGGCAGCGGGTGGAGTGGTGGCCGCGGCGCCCGTGACGCTCGCGGCAGACCTCCGGGACCCAGACCTGCTCGTAGCGACCATCGACCCAGCGGTTCACCGTCTGCAGCTCGTAGCGGCCACGGGCGCGGGGAGCCGGACGCGGCGCCGGAGCGTGGTCGCAGTAGCGGTTGTGGACGTGGGCTTCGTAGGTGTCCGGGTGGCTGTTGCGGTCATCCCGGCGACGGGCCTCCTGGGTGGCCCAACCGCTCATGCTGCCGTCCTCCGCCAGCGCCGTCGAAGAACCAAGGAACAGGGTGCCGAGAGCCAGGGTGGTGAGCGCGGTCTTGAGAGCCATTTGTTTCTTCCTCCGTCGTGTTGAACCTTCTGACGGGGACCCCTCCCGGACATTCAATCCCCCTCGCTCGAGAGCGGATTCCATCCGTGTGCGGATGTAGGACAGGACACAGGCTCCCCTCGAGGCGGGCGCGCGCTGGCTCCAGGTGCGCTACATCCGCGGACATCATGTTCCACCCTCAAGGGCCCACCTTCCTCGAGCTGGCCGGACAAGCGTTGACCTCCGTCGAGCGCGGCTACGACTTGCTCGCCCCCAAGTTCGACTACACGCCGTTCCGCACACCGGACCCCGTGCTGCGTGCGTCCATCGACGCGCTGGGCTCCACGGACTCCATCGGCACGGCGCTCGACGTGTGCTGTGGAACGGGCGCCGCCATGCGGGTGCTGCGTCCGCTCGCGCGCGAGCACGTCGTGGGAATCGACGTGAGCCAGGGCATGCTCGACGAGGCGCGGCGCCGCCTCGCGGAGGCTCCGGGCACCGCTGGATTCCGGTTCATCCGAGGTGACGCGCTGGAGATGACGTTCGACGCGGAGTTCGACGTCGTCACCTGCTTCGGCGCGTTCGGACACATCCTCGAGGAGGATGAGCCTCGCCTGCTGCGAGGCATCCACCGAGCCCTGCGTCCTGGAGGCCGGTTCCTCTTCGTCACCGGCCATCCGCCGTCACCGCTGCGCCCCGGCTACTGGGTCGCGAAGGGCTTCAACGCCGCCCTCCGCGTGCGCAACGCGCTCTGGAAGCCGCCCTTCGTCATGTACTACCTGACGTTCCTGGTGCCTCGCGCTCGCGCGCTGCTGGAGGCGGAGGGGTTCACCGTCGAGGTGCGCGACGGCATCCTCCCCGAGCCCTTCACGCCCCTGGCGACCGTCATCGCCACCAAGCGCTGACGCGCTACTTGCCGTCCGCGGCGGTCTTCGGCTCGGCCTTCGGCGACAGGCCGCGGTAGAGCGTCTGCAGCCAGAAGTCCTCCTTGATGGCGCCACTCCCGAAGGACTTGAGGCTCTCCGGCACGCCCTCCGCCGTCACCTGCTCGATGGTCTTCCCCGCGGCAATCTTGGCGCGCACCAGCGCCACCGACTCACGCAGCATCGCGACGAAGCGCTCCAGGCCCGCGCGGTCCGACAGGACGCCGTGGCCCGGGATGATTCGCGCACCCGGCGGGAGCGTCTCGAGCACCTTCTCCACGTTGCGGACGAAGCCCTCCACCGTGCCGCCGCTGTTGTAGATGTCGATGAAGGGGAACATGTCGACGAAGAACAGGTCGCCCATGTGCACCACGTTGGAGCCGGTGAAGTACACCACCGTGTCGCCATCCGTGTGGCCCGCGGGCAGGTGCAGCAGGCGGATCTCCTCGCCGTTGAAGTACACGGACATGCCCGAGTCGTAGGTGAGGACCGGCAGTGCCTCGGGCTTCGCCGGAGGCACGGGGTCGCCCATTCCGCCCGACCGGCCCGCCGCCATCCGGTTGCGCACTTCCCGGTGCGCGACGATGCGCCCCTCACGGCCGAAGATGGCGTTGCCGCCCACGTGGTCGCCGTGCCAATGCGTGTTCACCACGTACTCAATCTTCTTCTTGCTCAGCTTGTCCAAGGCCTTGTGAATCTTGGGCGCCAGGGGCGCGTACTGGTTGTCGATGATGAGGAGCCCGTCGGGGCCCACCGACACGCCGATGTTGCCGCCCTTGCCGACGACGAAGTGGACGTTGCCCGCGACGGGGCTGCTCGTCACTTCCGCCTTCTCCACATCCTTCGGCTGCGCCAGGGCCAGCGCGGGGAACAGGACCAGGACCGACACCAGGTTTCGCATGACAGGAACTCTCGGGGGGACAACGAGGCTCGAACGGCCGCCGCGAACAATAGGCTCGGCCTTGGGATTCCCACGAAAGGGAATCATGTTTCACGCGGTGCGTAGTCCACGGCCACCACGGTGTACTCGACGGTGCCCCGGGGACGCTCCACCTGCACGGCCTCCCCGACCTCCTTGCCGAGGAGGGCCTTCGCCAGGGGGGACTCCACGCTGAGCCGGCCCGACTTCACCTCTGCTTCGTCCGGGCCCACGATGCGATAACGCACCGGTTCACCGTCCTCGTCCTCGAGCTCCACCCACGCGCCGAAGAACACGCGCCCCACCTGTGAGGCCTCGGGTTCCACCACGCGCACTTCCTCGAGTGTCGCCGCGAGCTGTCGGGCCCGCCGCTCACGCTCCTGCCTCCGCACGCCCGCCTCCAGCGGCGTCAGCCCTTCCGCGCCGGAGTCCGGCCCCTGCGTGGCCGCGAGCTCATCCTGCAGGGCTCGATACCCTTCTGGCGTGATGTAGCGCTTGTCGCCCGAGGCGGACCTGGGACGCAGCGGCAGCAGCTCCGCGTCTCCTCCCGAGTCTTCCTTCGTGAAGGCCTTCGACATGCTCCGCTCAGCCTCGTCCGCACGCGATGATTCGCGGGCTGGAGGATATGCCCGCGCCCCTCAAGGAGTGCATGCGAGGCGGGACGGGCAAGCGGGAGCGTGGATGGGCGGGCGGCCTCAGCGAGGCCCCGGAGGCGAACTCCCGGAGCGAAGATGTCGCGTGACCGCTCGGGCGCCGCGCGACGAAGGGTGCTGAGGGGTCCACTCCGGCGGAGGAACTCTCGCCGCGCTGGAGCGCGCACATCCCTCGACGACCGCGGCCCGACCTCGCCGGAGAGCACCCGCGGGAAAGCGCGTCACGAACCTCCTCCACGCGAAGCCCGACCGAGCCTCGCGCGGAGGGACTCCTCCGCTCGCGGCTCAGGTGCCCGGCGTGGCGGAGGGCTGCTGCGCGGGGGCGGGCTCCGAGCCCGTCGTGGCGGCCGGCGTCTCGGCGGCGGGGGCCGGGGCGGGCGCCGCGGGGGCCGGCTCGGTGGCGGCGGGCGTCTCCGCGGCGGCCTGGCCGGCGGGGACGTGCTCCAGGCGGTACGTCGTCACGCCCTTGGGCAGCACCACCTCCACCAGCGGGTTCTCCTTCATCAGGACGGCGGACGGCTCCAGCGTCACCAGACCGTCCGCGTCGCTCACCACGTTGACGCGCGTGCGCAGCTCGCCCGCGCGCACCCGCGCGCCCTTCACGGGCTTGCCCGAGCCATCCACCACCCGCAGCACCACCGGCGCCTGAGCAGTGGAGGCATCCGTGACGGCGGCCGTCGCCATCACGTCCTTGTACGACGGACGCAGGGCACAGGCGGTCAGCAGCGAGGTGGCGGTCAGGGCAACGGTCAGCAGGGCTCGGCGCAGGCTCATGGAGATTCCGGACGGACGTGAGGGGACTATCGGGCGCGGGAGCATAGCCGCAGACGGCGGAGCGCCAAGTCCCAGGGCGCTCGACTTGGGCCCCGGCGAGCCTGTTTTCCCTGGGTTTCGCCCATCCGAGCGGCCCAGGGCCCGCCCGGAAGCCCACCCCCGCGAGGAGGAGGCGGCCCTTCCACATGTCCGCCACCAGACCCACCTGAGAGGCAGCGGGAGAACTCCGCCCGCCTTGGGAGGTCCGCAGCCATGGTCGAGATGACTCGCTCCGACAAGACCACCTCACCGCCACCGTACGTGAGGGACGAGCACCGCGTCTTCTCATACGAGACGCTCCCGCCCGACGTCACCTTCAAGTCGGACACCATCCTCTTCAAGCGCAAGACGTTCATCACCAGCGTGCTGGTGATGCTCATCACCAGCTTCGCCGTCTTCTACCTGCCGCTGTTCAACGGCTTCATCGCCGGCGCCTTTGGTGGCTTCCACGCGCGGACGCTCAAGCGCGCGATGGGGGCGGCCGTGGTGAGCGCCATCGCCCTGCCCCTCTTCTTCGCCTTCTTCGCCTTCATGGCCGGCCCCACCGAGCTGCGCATCTTCGGCGGACTGGGCTTCTGGGGCTGGGCCCTCACCTACGCCATCAGCCTGCTGATTGGCGCCGCCACGGGCGCGTACAGCCGTCCCCTGCTCTCCGACGAAATCAGCGCAGCTCCAACCCGAGTGCCAGCCGGCGCTCCGCCACGACGTTCCACTCCGTCGACGGACTCCGTGACGCGAGTGGTGACCGCGGAGCGAACGAGCCTTCCCATCGGACCTGCGCACGGGGCGTGAGCAACACCCCGAATGGCCCCACGCGGCCCAGCCACCACTCCATCTGGAGGGTGGCGGCCGCCTCATGCGTGAGGTGGGTGTCACCCAAGCGCCAGGTGGGCGCATAGGCGGCCTCCACGCGCACCGCATTGGCGCCGGAGCCCGGCAGGCCCGTGCGGTGCGCCAGCGACACGCGAGGCCCCGCGGCGGGCCGCATCATGGACTCGCCCCAGTTCATCCGAGCCAGTCCTCCCACGCCCACCGCCGTGAAGCGCGAGAAGCGCGCGCCCTCGTCCACGACGACCAGCGCCTCCGCCTGCACGGTGGCGCGGTAGGGCATCGTCCGCTCCGGATCCGACGTCACCCGCGCCTCCGCGCCCCAGCCCAAGGAGTCCCAGGCCGAGTCTCGGAACTGGGGAAGCTCCCGCTGCAAGGTGCGGTAGCCCACCAGCGTCATGTCCGTGGACACCACGCGCGGAGTCCCCCACCGAGGCTCCAGCGACAGCTCTCCATCCAGCACCCGCAGCTCGCTGCTCGACTGGAAGCCGTGTTGACGGGAGTCTCCCAGCGCCTCGGCCATGCCCGCGGTGCGCACGCTCACCACCGGTCGCGCCTCGCCCGTGCTGGGGAAGTCCATGCCCACGCTCACCACCGTGCGAGCCGCCCCCGACTCGCGCAGCGCCGACGCCGCCCACCGCGTCTCCGCGTCCACCTTGCGCCGATGGTCCGCCCCCAGGAAGGCCACCGGGTCCACCTCCGCGAACACTCCGTCGCTCAGCGTCCCTTGGGCCTCGGTGGCCTGGATGAAGGCGGCCTCGGTGCGCTCGGCCAGCACCAGCCGCTTCAGCTCCTCGGAGGTCGGCGGACGGCGGGCCGCGGTGGCCATCGCCTCCTCGAACACCGCCGTGCGGTCCAGCACCGCCAGCTTGCGCTGGAGCGCGTCCTCCCGCTCGAAGATACGTTGGCGCTCGAGGACTCCCGCCTCCGCGGCGCCCTCCACCGGGGTCTGCAAGGCGAGGAGCCGCTGACGCTCGATGGCCATCCTCTCGCCGTCCATCCGGTCCACCGCCGCGCGCTCCACTCGCACCACGTGGGCCACGTAGGCGTGCAGCGTGTCGCGCACCTCGGAGCGCCTCGCGGGCTCGGCCGAGTCGAGCACCCGCGTCACCACCTCCGGCAGCGCCTCATAGACCTGGCGCCGTGAGTCGGGGTCCGGCGACTGGAGGCGCTCATGCAGCCGCAGCAACCGCGACAGCTCCCGCGCGCCCACGTGACTCGAGAGTGACTCCAGGGCCTCGCGCCTCGCGGTGTCCGCGCGCACGGCGCGCTCCCCGGTGGACTCGAAGGCATCCGGAATCAGCTCCAGCAGCGGCCCCGCGGGCCCCTCCTTCCCCACCACCTCCACCTTCGCCAGCGCGTCGAGCGTGGCCGTGGGCAGCACCCACAACACCCCGGGCGGACGCACCTGCCGCTCCTGCTCCAGCACTCCGTTGAGCATGAAGAGGAGCGCGGTCGCGCAGTTGTCGGTGAAGAAGTAGTAGCCCATGTACCCGCGACGCTCGAGCTCCCAGATGCGCTCCAGCATCCGCTCCTCCTCGCCGCGCGTGAGGCGCAGCCGGAAGCGGCGGATGGTGCGCTGCTCCAGCTCCAGCGCCTCGTGCGTGAGGTCTCCCATCGTCCCGGTGAGGAACACGGTGTCGTACGCACCCGTCATCCCCTTCACGACGTAGTCCAGCCCCTTCGACTCCATGCCCGTGAGCGCCACGAGTTGCACGACGCGCTCGAACGAGGGGCCTCGCACCTGCGCTCCCTCGCGCCAGACCGGACGCAGCAGCAGGTGTCCGAAGAGCGACTCGGGCTGTCGTCCCGTGGCGGCGACGAGGAGGACCTCGACATGGGACAGCATGTCCTTCTCCGCCCACGCATCGAAGGCCGGGCAGACACCGCGCCCGCCCAAGGCCCCCAGGCCCGAGGACTCCACCAGCTCCGCCAGCGCGCGCGACTTGGAGAACTCCTGGCAGCGCACCTGCTCGTCCTCGGACAGCGCGTCGGCGCGCAGGGACTCCACGGGGACGAACATCTCCTCCGCGAAGGTCACCAGGTCCAGCGCCGCGCTCCCCTGTCCCAGCGCGCGGCTGAAGGCCCCCGCGAACTCCAGGCGCGACTGCTCCTTCCACACGAGCGGCCGCTCCAAGGGCTTGAGCCACCCCGACAGGCGCCGCCAGCGCACCGTCCGACTCCACTCCCGCGCCGCATCCCAGCGCCGCACCACCGCGTGCACCACCGCGCGACGGCGCCACAGTTGCTCCGACTCCACGTCCGTCAGCCGTGACATGCGCACGGTGACCCGACGCTCGGAGGACGGCGCATAGCGATAGAGGTGAAGCCGCGCGCCTTCCTCGGTCCAGTCCGGACGGGCCTCGGAGCCATCGCCCAGGCCGAGCGGCGAGGACTCCGGATGCAGGACCACCTCGAGGGGGCCTCCTGGAAAGCGGCGCATCGCGGGAGGGAGCGCGGCGAGGCCCGCTTCGATTTCGCTCACCAGGAACGCGTCCTCCGCCGCCGCGCCCGTCAGCACCCACCCCGCATGCCTCAGGGCGCGAACCCGCTCACGCAGACGCTGGAGCGAAGCACCTCCCAGCTCGGCCAGGGGCTCCCCCCGCGGGACAGGCTCGCCGGGGTGAGACGCGCTCTCGTCCCGCGCCACCCCGAGCGGGGCCCGCATCGGTTCGGGTCGCGCGCCGACAGGCAGTGCGAGCAGGAGCCCCAGCAGCCATCCCCCCCGGAGGCTCACCGCGTCACCTCGGCCGTCACCTCCTCACCTTGTGCCGCGAGGAATGCCAGACGGTCCTCATCCAGCTTCGGGTCCGTGCGCGCCAGCTCGCCCACCCGCTCCAACCAGGCCAGCGCCCGCTCGGGCGTCAGGGAGCGCGTGTCCGCCAGCGCGAGCAGCTCCCCTCGGTTGGCGCGCAGCAGCTTGCCGAACGTGCCCAGGTTCTCCCGCCGGATGTACGCCGCCGCCGCCAGGTCCTCCACCGTCGGCCCCGCGCCCAGCGCCAGGTCCTCTCGCAGCTGGTGCGTCCGAGCGCGCAAGTACACCTGCGCCGCGCGACCCACCTCCTCGGGGTTCGCCTCCCGGCGCTGCCGGCGTCGCTCCGCCGAGACAGCCACGCGCCAGATGACCACGCCCAACCCGATCACCGTCGCCGCCAGCGTCGTCGCCGACAGCACCCGCCCGTTGTTCTTCTCGCTGTTGCTCGACTCGGAGCGGGAATCCGTCCCGTCCTCCCCGCTGCTCTTCGACTCGCTGGAGCCCTCTTCGCCGCTGCTCTTCGACTCGCTCGAGCCCCCCTCACCCGAGCTGTTCCCCGACCCCTCGGCCCCCTTCGACGAATCGCCCGAGCCCTTCGACGAATCCCCGGACCCCTTCGACGAGTCCCCCGAGCCATCCGAGGAGCCATTCGAGGCGCTCACATCCCCGCCCCCCGCCGCGTTGGGCGTCGCGCACCCCGTCACCCCCACCACCACCGCCATCACCAGCGCCAACCCCGTCGAGCTTTTTGTTGTCATCCCAAACACCCTCCTGAAGGAGCATTCGTTCGCGCGAGCGAATGGCAGACACGGTCCACCCACACGGCACGAATACATTTTCACGGACTCGTTAGCCAGTGACGTGCCGAGAACCGGACAGAGGAGTTACGCGGGCTTGCAACCAGGCACCCCGGCCAGGCGCGAAACGGACGGCCCAGCAAGTGCGTCACGGGCTTCGCGCCAGCGGAGGTGGGACACGCTCGCGGGAGGGAAGGGCAACGCGCCGGGCATCGACTTTCGACCCCGGCGCGCGCTCACTTGCAACCTACCGCGAAAGGCCCTCCCCCCCGGTGGGCCTGCTCTTCATTGTCACGCCGGACACATGCCGATTTCCATCCGGGGAACCCCTGATGTCACAATCCACCCAGACACCCGGGCCCGCGGGGCATGTCACAGACCAATGCTTAACAAATGCAGACTCCACATCCTGGCGGAATAGTGGGAGCCACGCATTGCCATCGTATACTCAGGATACCTTGATTCGTTTGAATTCCGAGGAACAGCGTATCCTGGCGGATCTGGAAGCCCTGCTCGTCGAAGCAGAGCCGGGTTCAGAATCCCTGCCCACGGTGCTGGGGGCCCTGCGCGAGTCGCTGAAGGCGGAGCGCGCGGTGGCCTACGGCGTCGACGTGGGGCCTGACCGCTATCATATCAGTTACTCCCACAGCTCGGGCTTTCCCCAGCAGCCCGGAGGAGTCTTCGAGGCGCTGGAGAGCTTCCTGTCGGACCGGGAGAGCCTTTGGGGCTGGTATGACCCCGCACGTCCGGCGCCGGCGCAGCGCAACCGGGCGCTGCACTTCCGCTCGCTCCAGGAGTCGGAGGCGCGGCAGATGCCCTTGCATGACCTGCCCGCCTACGAAGTCGGGCGGCGTCTGGGATTGACCGAGGGCGAGCTGGAGTCGCAGCGCGAGCGGGTCAACGTCCGCTCCGGCGCGGTGTTCCGGCAGCTGGGCATGGAGCGGATGGCCTTCCTGCGCACGCTGGTGTGCGAAGGGCCGGCGCTCCTGGGCTGGCTGGGCTTGATGCGCGAGGAGCCCTTCACCGAGCGCGAGCAGCGCGTGCTCCAGGCGCTGACGCCCACGCTGCAGCGGCGGCTGACGATGGAGACGCGGCTGCGCGAGTCGGGGCTGATGTCCACCGCGCTGGAAGTGGCCATGGAGGCGCTGGGCCGCGCGGCCTGGGTCGTCAGTGGCAGCGGGCGGGTGGTGCACGCCAACAGCGCGGGCCGCGTCTGGTTGGAGCGGGGCGAGCCGGAGCTGATGGAGCAGCTGCGGCGAGGTGCCCAGGGCATTCCGTGCTCGGGGCCGCTGACGCTCACGCCGCTGCGCACGCCGGGGTTGCCCTCGCACTACCTGGCCATCGACTCGGGCACGGCCTCCAGCGCCGCCGCGCGAGTGCAGGCCCTGGCCGCCCGCTGGTCGCTCACGGCGCGCGAGTCGGAGGTCCTCACGCACATCGTCCAGGGTGAGACGAACAAGTCCATCGCCGGCAGGCTGGGCTGCGCCGAACGCACCGTCGAGGTCCACGTCACGCACCTGCTCGCCAAGGCCCACGTGGAGAGCCGCTCCGCGCTCATCGCGCGCTTCTTCCAGACGTCCTGAAGCCCCCGCCCGGCGCAAGGCCCCACGTCCGCGTGGGGGCGTGCCTAGAATGGGCGGAGTGAACACACCTCGAGACGCCCTCATCCAGGCCGCCCGCACCCGTGCGCGACACGCGGTGGAGGCAGGGCCCCGCTCCACGCCACCTGACGGTGTCCCTCGCCGACGGCGGCTCGTCCTCGGGGACCCGCAAGCGCCCTGCGACAAGGTCCTGCGCATCCTGGAGCACCACGGCCTCCTGGGTGAGGACGGCGGGCTGAGGCCCGACGTGCAGCTCATCTCGGTGGGCGACCACTTCGACTGGGGCCCGCCCTCCGAGCGCGACGCCGCGGCCGAGAGCGCGCTGGCGCTGGTGGCGTGGCTCGCCTCGCATCCCGCCGACCAGGTCATCATGCTCCTGGGCAACCACGACCTGGGACGCGTGGGGGAGCTGGCCGGCTTCGATGACGCCCGCTTCGCCGCGGCCCAGGCGGAAGCGGACCGCATCTATCAACACGGCGTCACCGATGAGGCCGGCGAGCGGGCCTTCCTGGAGCGCTGGCCCCAGGTGCCCACGGCGGAGCTGGTGGCGCGCGACTTCGGCAACTTCCGTCAGGCCCAGCGAGACTGGGTGGAGCACCTCTTGCGCGTGCGCCGCTTCCGCGCCGCGCACGTCGCGGGCACGGGCCTGCTGGTGCTGCACGCGGGCGTCACGCATGAGGACCTGGAGGTGACGGGCCTCGCGCGCGAGCACCACGCGGATGCCCACGCGGTGGCCCAGGCGCTCAACACCGTGGTCGACGAGCGCGTCGCGGGCTGGACAGGGGGCCGGCTGGAGCTGCCGGGCCTGCACCACCCGGGGGATGCCGCCTCGGGCGAGGGCACGGGCATCTTCTATCAGCGCCCCAGCCTGAAGCCGGAGGACGCGGAACGCACGCGCCAGACACCTCGGCGGCGCTTCGACCCTCGGCGGATTCCCTCGGGGCTGACCCAGGTGCTGGGACACACGCGAGACAAGCGCATCCGCGAGCTGATGGGCGTCACCTCGGGCGCGGCGCGCGACGGCGTGGTGCGCCACCTCGTGACGGACGGAGCGCGGGTCACGTGCGCGCACGGAGCACCCCCGCCGACGGGCGCGGCGGAGGCGGTGCTCGTCTTCGTCGATGGAGGCATGAGCCACTGCCCCGTCGAGGACTACGAGCTGTTCGACCTGGACACGCGCGCCGCCGTGCGTGCGGCGGCGCGCTGACCACCTTCGCTACTTCGGCGAAGGCGCGGCCGTCGCCTGGAGCTCGGTGAGCTTCTTCTCCAGGCTCTTCACCTGACGCGCCGACACCTGCGCCGCGGGCAGCGTCTTGGCGTAGGTGAGGGCCTCCTCCAGCGTCTTCGTCGCCGTGGCGGAGTCCTTGCGCGCGACGAGGATGTCCACGCGGGTGGACAGCACGGAGAGCCGGCGGGCGCCCTGCACGAGCACCAGGGCGCGGTCGCTCGCGGCGAGCGCCTCGTCCAGGCGGCCCAGGTTCTTGAACACCGAGGCCAGGCGCGCGGGCGGGTTGTAGTCCTTCGGCAGGTCCTTCTCGCTCTGCTGCAGCGCGGGGATGACGCGGTCCACCTGCCCCAGCTTCATCGCGGCCGAGACGCGGTGCGAGTCGAACACGGCGCGGGCCTCGGCGTTGGGCGCCTTCGCGGCCTCGCCCTCCAGGTACGCCAGCCACTCCTGGGCGAGCACCTTCACGCCGGCCTCGTCCTTGGCGGCCTTGCGCGCGGCGATTCGCGAGTCGTACAGGCCCGAGACGTCGTCACCGGCCATCTGGATGGCGGGCGGCCCCATGGCCTCCACCACCTTGGCCTCGAGCGCGGTGCGCAGCGCCGTGACCCCCTCCGCGCCGTCCGGAACCATCAGCGAGCACATCAGGCCCGTCGCCGCGCTGTTGGCCCACGACAGCGAGCGAGGCGTGCTCGGGAGCAATTCCAGCGCCTTCGTCGCGCACTCCTTCGCCTTGGCCTCGTCGAACGTGGAGTACAGCACCATCAGCAGCGACTCCAGCGCGCGGCCCCGGCGGGACCAGTCGGCGGGGGCCTCGGCCAGCGCCTCCGTCAGCGCCTCCGCGGCCTCTGCCGGGCGGCCCTCTCCGGACAGCGCGTCACCGCGCGCCAGGAGCGCCTCCGCGCCCGTGACACCGCCCTTGTAGGCGCGCTCGCCGTCCTCGAAGAGCTTCACCAGTTGGTCCACGGTGGCGCTGCCCGCGAAGCGCAGCAGCGGCTTCTCCGCGCGCGGGTCGATGATGAACAGCGTGGGCCAGAACTCGATGGGGAACTTCTCCTGGAACGCCGCGTTCTGCGTCAGGTCCGTGTTCACCTGCAGCCAGACGAAGCGGTCCGCGTGCGCGGCCAGGGACTTGTCCGACAGGACGTTCGCCTTCATCGAGCGACACGTGTGGCACCACGGCGCCCAGACGTCGACGAAGAGCGGCACGCCCTTCGCCTTCGCTTCCGCGAGCGCGCGCGAGTAGTCGTCATCGATGAACGGCAGTGGGGCACCAGCGTGCGTCGCGTCCGCGGACACGGGCGTGTTCGTGTTCGCGGCGGTGCAGGCGACGAGCCCCGAGAGCAGCAGGCAAGCGGCGAGATAGCGCATGGCGCGCACCCTACCGCGCCCCCATGCCGCTGTCCCTCGGTGACATCCACCAGGCAAGGACCCAGGCCCTCCCCCGCCGCTCCTCCTGGTGGGTGCTCACACGCACAGAGGCACCCACCTCGCGGGAGGGACTACTTCGGCGGCGCGACCTGGAGTGGCTTCGACGGCGCGACCTGGGGTGGCGCCTCGAGTTTGGCGAGCTCTCGTTTCAGGGACGAGACAGAGCACATGGGCCGCTGCACATCGGGCAGGGACTCCGCGTAGGCGAGGGCGTCCCGCAGCGTCCGCGAGGCGGTGGCGGTGTCGTTGCGCTCCTTGAAGATGAGGGCCCGGAGGCCCATCACGGCGACCCGGCGCGGGCCCTGCGCGACCACCAGGGCGCGGTCCGTCGCGGCGATGGCGTCCTCCAGCCGTCCCTGGGCCTGGTAGAGCTGCGCGAGCCGCAGAGGGGCGGTGGAATCCCGGGGGAACTCCTTCTCGCTCTGCATCAGCGCGGGGATGGCTCGCTCCGGTGTCTTCAGCCGGATGGCGACGTGCGACCGATGCGAGTCGAGGAGGGCGCGAGCCGAGGGAGTGGGCGCCTTCGCGGCCTCCGCCTCCAAGTACGTCATCCACTCGCTCAGAGCCTTCCTGCTTCCGGGCTCGTCCTTGGCCGCCTCGCGCGCCCAGATTTGAATCTGGATCAACCGGGAGCGGTCGTCCGCGGTCAGCTCGACGGTGGGCAGGCTCATGGCCTCGATGAGCTTCTCCTCCAACGCGCCCTGCAGGACCTCCAGGCCCGTCGCCTCGGGCTCGTTCGGGAAGATGGACAGCGCGCAGGTCAGCCCACGCCGCGCGCCATGAGTCCACGCCAGCGAACGGGGCGTGCCTGGCAGCACCTCCAGCGCCTTCGTCGCGCACGCCTTCATTCCGGGCGCGTCATACGTTTCGGCGAGCGCCCCCAGCAGCGTCAGCACCACCCGTCCCCGGTGAGACCAGTCAGCGGGGGCCGTGGCCAGCACTTCGCTCAACACCTTGGCGGCCTCGACCACACGGTTCTGGGCGTACAGCGCATCCCCTTGCGCCAGGAGCGCCTCCAGGCCCGTGGCGCTTCCCTTGTAGGCGCGCTCGCCGTCGTCGAGGAGCTGCTCGAGCTCGGCTTCATCCAGGGTGTCGTGGAAGCGCAGGAGCGCCTTCTCCTCGCGTGGGTCGAGGACATACAGCGTGGGGGAGGACTCGATGGGGTACTTCCCCAGGAAGGCCGCGTTCTGGCTCAAGTCCGTGGTGACCTCCAGCCAGACGAAGCGGTCGGCATGGCGGCCCAGCGATGGGGAGGACAGGACGTGGGCCTTCATCAAGCGGCAGGTGACGCACCCGCTCGCCAGCGCGTGGACGAAGAGAGGCACGCCCTTCGCCTTCGCTTCCGCGAGCGCGCGCTCGTAGTCGTCCTGGATGAAGGTCAACGGCTCCGCGGCGCGTGTCTGCTCCGTGCGCTCCCTCACGCCCGTGGTCGCGGCGGTACAGGCGACGAGCCCCAGCAGCAAGAAGCAAGCGGAATAGGTGCGCATGCCTCGGACCCTAGCGTGGGGCCTTTTCCTGCCTCGAAACCGACATCCAATCCGCAAGCATCTGGGCACTCGCGCTCGCGCGTGCTCTGGTGTGCGCGGACCTCCGCCGATGACGAGAGACCCCTACACCCTTCGTGACGCACTCGCCTCCGCGCTGGAGGCGCTCCCCGCGCCCGAGCGCTTCCCCGAGCCCTCCGACGCGGACCTGGCCCGGCGACTGGCGGAGCGCCTGCGCCGGGACCTGCTGCCCCGCATGGGCTCCGCGGACGCGCCGCTGTTGCTGGTGGCCATCGCCGGCCCCAACAACGTGGGCAAGTCCACCCTGTTCAACGCGCTGGTGGGCTCGTCCCTGTCCCCCGCGAGGCCCGAGGGCGGACTGACCAAGCAGTGCCTCGCGGCGGCGCATCCGGAGACATGGACCGGCGCGCTGAAGGACTTCCTCACCCGCCGCTACGACACGGTGCCGGTGGCCCCAGGCGACGCGGCCCCCGTGGACCAGCCGGGCCCCGCGGGGCGGCTGTACCTGGTGCTGGCCGACGCGGTGCCTCGGGGCCTGCTCGTCATGGACACGCCGGACTTCGACAGCGTGTACCGGGAGAACCGCGAGCGCGCCGAGGCCCTGCTCGTCACGGTGGACGTGCTCGTCTTCGTGGTGAGCCGGCAGACGTACCAGAACGCGGCGCTGGTGGACTTCCTGCGCGCGGCCGTGGGCCATGGACGGCCGTACCTGCTCGTCTACAACGAGGCCTCGCGTGAAGAGGTCGCGCGAGGCCACCTGGACAAGCTGGCCTCCGACGTGGGGCATCCTCCGCTGGCGAGGTACCTGGCCCCGCATCAGCCGGACGTCGAGGCGGGCCTGCGGCCCCTGGCGACCGAGCCCCTGGATGGACGCCCCGCGCTGAGCGCCCTGCTGGGCCAGGCCGAGCACGCGCGCGAGCTGAAGGCCCGGGCGCTGGAGGCTTCCCTGGCGGATGCACGCGCGGAGATGGAGTCCGTGGCGCGCGCGGCGACCCGGGCCGCGAGCGAGCCGGAGCGGCTTCGTCAGCGGCTGCGGCACGAGCTCGAGAGCGTGGGCGCCACCGCGGCGCTCAAGGCGGTGCCCGCGGACGTGCTCATCGACGCCTTCCGCGACGAGCTGGATGCACGCAGCCAGTTCCACAAGTGGGTGCGCCTGCCCTTCCGAGGGTTGGCCACGGCGCTCACCTTCGTGAGCCGCAAGGTGCGCCAGTCCTTCACCGGGCCCGAGCCCGAGGGCACCCAGACGCCGTCGCTCGCGGTGGACGCGACGCTGACGGACGGGGTGCGGCGGCTGGTGGAGGCCTTCGCTCCGGAGGTGGCGGCGTGGCGGGGGGACGCGCGGACGCGCGAGAAGCTGGCCGAGGCCTTCGGTGCCTCGACGCTGTCGAAGCTGGAGGAGCCGCTGGGCTTCGAGTCCCTGCATGCGCACGCGGCGGACCGGGCCACGCTGTACGGCTACTGCCGCGAGCTGGTGGCGGCCGAGCTCCAGGGCGGCATGCGCGAGGAGCTGCTCCAGGCGCTGACGACGCTGGTGTACTCGGTGCCCTCGGGCGCGGCGGCGGCGGTGACGGTGGCCACGGGCGGCTTCGGCCATGACGCGGTGGTGTGGGCGGGCACGCTCCTGTCCACGCCGCTGATGGAGCGGTTCGTGGACCTGCTGGGCGCCCAGGTGCGAGCCCGCGTCACCCGGCGGTGGGCCGACGCCCATGGCTCCACCCTGGCCCGGGCCCTGGAGGCGCGCTTCTTCTCGGGCGTGCTGGGGCACCTGGACGGGCTGGCGGACGACTGGAAGCACACCGCCACCCGGCTGGAGGCCGCGAGAGGAGCGCTCGCTTGAGACCCCTCACCTCATTCCATTCGTGCGTGCGCGGCGACAATGCGCCATGCTGAGTGAGTCATGAATGGCTCGGACCCCGGAATACCGGGTTCTCCCCCTCCGATTCTCTCCTTCCGCCATCTGCTGACCGACGCTGTCGGTACGTTCCTGGACGAAGCCGGGATGTCGTGCGCCCAGTCGGCCGACGCCATCGGCGAGCTCATCGTCACGCTGTCGCGCTACCGCGAGGAAGGCGCGCCGCTGTTCCCCATGGCCTTCGTGGGGGATGACCTGGGGCAGATGCTCTCGCTGCTCGGCGGGCACGACCCCATCGCCATCGGCATCGGGCCTCGCTCGCGAGCCACCGTCCAGCGCGCCCTCAAGCAGTGTGCGCCCCTGGGCCAGGGCCGGTGGTGGGCGCTGTACCTGTTGAGGGTGCCGGAGGGCTTCGCCTACGGCGTCTTCCGCACGGACCCCTTCCCGCTCGCGGAGTCTCCGCTGGAGCGGCTGCGCCGGACGGAGGAGACCCACGCCGGGGTGGTGGGCGTGCTCCAGTTGGCGGAGAACATGCTGGAGCTGCGCGCGGGCGGCGGGCTGTGCCGGCACGTGTACCTGTCGGGCGCGAGGGTGGAGGCGGCGTCACCGCCCGCGGTGCTCAACGAGCTGGCGGAGGCCATCACCGAGGGCGTGGCGAGCGCCAGCCGTGAGCGGGCGCGCGGGTTCTTCCGCCGGGTCCTGTTCGAGGTGATGCAGGCGTCCCATGGGACGCTGGTGGCGGTGCTGCCTCGGGAGCGGGCGGGCTCATCGCTCTTCGTGGATGGCATCATCCTGCCGCGCCCGCTGGACATCGTGGCGCTGCTGGACCGCTACCATGTCGACCCCACGGACGCGGCGGCCACGGCGGTGCGAGCCACCGGCCAGCTCCTGCGAGGGATGATGGCGACCGACGGCATCACCGTGCTGCGCGCGGATGGCTGCATCGTCGGGTACAACATCTTCGTCCGCCATCCGGAGTCGCTCGCGCATCAGCCCTCCGTCGTCGGCGGCGCGCGGAGGCGCACGTACGAAGTGCTGTGCGCGGCCGTCGGCACCGAGCTCACCACCGCGTTCATCCGCTCCCAGGATGGCGACGTGGCGTGCCGCAAGGCGTAGCCGCCACGGGCGGGCTCGGGCGCGCGAGCCTTCAAGGAATTGTCAGACAGGGCGTCCGTGCGACGCGTCCGCCGCGAAATGGCATGCCCTTCGCAGTGCGCGCACGGAACATGAATTTCGTTTTCGTGGGGACGAGCCTGGGCGCGCGGGGAACAGAAACCCATCTGGTGTGCCTGGTCCAGGCACTGGTCCGCGCCGGGCATCACGTGGTCACCGTGGCACGAGAGGGGGGCTACATCGCCCGGGAGTTCCGGGCCCAAGGTCTCCCCGTGGAACCCGGTGTCTTCCGGAACGCCGCAGATTTTCGTGGCCTGCTCAGTGTTTCACGAGCCATCCGTCGCACCCGGCCGCACTGGCTGGTGGGCAGCTTCGGCCACGAGTACTGGCCCGTGCTCGCGATGGGCGCATGGACGGGGACCCCCGTCGCGCTCTTCCGACACCTCAACAGCCGGCTCAAGGCGATGTCTCGCCGGCTCCTCCCCCGATGGGCTCGGCGCTTCATCGTCGTGTCCGAGGCCATGCGCTCGAACCTCGTCGCCCAGGGGGTGCCCTCCGAGCGCATCCAGTGCCTCTACAACCCTGTGGATGTCGACCACTTCCGCGTGGATGAGGCGGAGCGCGCCGCGGCACGAGAGGCGCTCGGCGTCGGAGAGCAGGAGGTGCTCGTCGGCTTCGTGGGCGCGCTGAAGCCCGAGAAGGGCGCCTTCCGATTGGCCGAGGCCTTCAATCGAGCCATGCCCCAGAGCCCCCACCTGCGGGCGCTCTGGGTGGGCGAGGAGGCGGCCCATGCGCACCTGCGCCAGCGCTTCTCTCCGGGCCTCCAGGACCGGCACATCTTGAAGGGTTGGACCCGCGACATGCGGACGCTGTACGCGGCCATGGACGTGGCCACGATGCCCTCGGAGTGGGTCGAGCCCTTCGGGCGGGTCTCCATCGAAGCCCAGGCCTGTGGAGTCCCCGTACTCGCGAGCCGGATTGGCGGCCTGCCCGAGACCCTGCTCGAGGGACGCACAGGCCTCCTCCTCCCCCCGGGCGACGTCGCCGCGTGGAGTGACGCGCTCGTCACCCTGGCGCGGATGGAGCCCGCTCAGCGCCGGAGCATGGGAGAAGCAGGGACCCGGTTCGTTCGGGAGCGCTTCGCGGCGGAGCGCATCTCACGCGAGTTCATCTCCCTGCTGGAGTCGTCCGGCGCCCAGGTGTGAGCCACGCTGTTACATGAGCACAGAGCTTGCTTACCCCGCAATCCATGGAGGCATCGGGCTCGATTCGTCAGGTGGTTGCCGCAACCCGAGCCGCATCTGCACGCGTGACGACAACCTCACGAGACTGGCGCCGGAGCGACTTCGTCATACCCACCGGATTGCTCCGCTCCCGGAATTGCGCTTGTCAGGGGGTTCGACGATGCTTCCCGGATTGTGGATTCCCCCTTGTCCCGCCTCGCGCGATTCGCGCTCGCCGTCCTATCGGTGTGCCTCGTTTCCGCCCCCGCCTGGGGCCAGAAGCTGCCGGATGTCGTCGTTACAGGCCCCGCCATTGCTCCAGCGCTGAGCACTGATGGCCAGGGCATGTGCGTCGCGTCCAATATCTGGAGGCGAGACCCTGGAGAATTCCCACAGTCGCAAGGGACGTACATCGACGTGCTCAACGGGTTTCTTGAAGAGCCCGCCAGCAAGCAGAGCCGCGTCACCACCGTCCTTCGCACCCCGTTCGACCTGTCCAACAACCTCAACGACGGTCGCACGCTGAGCTACGGCGACTTCGTGAATCAGGTCACCGCCCCGGGCTGCGCTATCGGTGGATGCAGCTTCAACATCATCAACGACAACGACGTGATGACATCGTTTGTCTCACGCTTTCGCGGCTATCTGAACGTGCCGCCCAACCTCGCTGGGCAGCCACTTCATTTCGCCTCTTACGTGGACGATGCCGTCAGCTTCGTCATCTATGACCGCATCCAGTCCTATGTGGTCATCAACCGCCCTCCGAGGATTGGGTTTCCGACCTGGCGCACCACCAACAGCGTGATGTTCAGCCAACCGGGGCTCTACGCTGTCGAGGTTCTCTACACGCAGATTGGTGAACACGCCGCGCTCGAGATGTCGATGCTCAATGGAGCCTTCGGGGACTTCGAGCGCGCGGCCAACAGTCCGCCCATCGTCAACCTCTACTCCTCCAACTTCCAGCTGCTCCAGCCCGCGCAGTTCTTCCAGACGGAGAACGGGCTCCCCTCGTTCGCGAGCGACCCGAACCGCTGCGAGCAGTGCGCACGCGCCAACGTCAACGCGCCCAACAACGGCACCTGCAGCGACAACTACTACTGCAACTCCGCTGCACTCTGCGCGCCCTGTGACACCGCCCTCCGCTGCGGAGCCAAGTGCTCCCCGTGCGGCGTCTCCTTCCCCTTCTGCGCGAACATCAACGGCGGCAACACCTGCGTCCAATGCACGGAAGACTCACAGTGCGCAAACGGCCGCTGTGACCTGACCGACAACATGTGCCGCGGTTGCAACGACGACACGGACTGCCCGAACACCGGCCGCTGCGACCCCGCGACCAACCAGTGCTCAGGCTGCAACGACGACTCCGACTGCCCCGGCGCCACCTGCGACGAGCCCACCGCCACCTGCGTCCAGTGCACCGAGGACACGCACTGCCCCAACGGCCAGGTCTGCGTCCCCGGCCTGAACCAGTGCCGTGAGTGCAACGACGACTCGCAATGCGACCGCGGTGAAATCTGCACCAACAACCAATGCGTCCCGTGCGCCACCGATGGCGCCTGCGCGGGCAACTCCTGCAACTGCTGCCCCGGCGGCACGCAGTGCGCCGCGCTGACGCCGGGCGCCTCGCCCTCCTGCGTCGAGTGCACCACCGATTCCCAGTGCGGCGAAGGTCAGAAGTGCGACCCGCTCAACGGCCGCTGCGTCACCGAAATCCCCGAGTGCAACACCGCCTCCGCCTGCGGCCCCTCCTGCGCCACGTGCCCCGGTGACCGTCCCTACTGCCTCGACGGCCAGGTCTGCGTGCAGTGCCGCACCGACCTGGAATGTGGAGGCGGACAGTTCTGCGTGAGCGGCGAGTGCAGCGCGTGCACCACGGACAAGCACTGCGGCACCCGCTGCGAGGCCTGTGACGTGGACGCGCCCTTCTGCCTCTCCGACGGCTCTCCCCAGGGCAGCAGCTGCGTCGGCTGTCGCACCAACGAGGACTGCGGCAGCGGCCAGTGCAACCCGACCACTCGCACCTGCGAGAACGCGGGCGCCTGCGCCGTCACCTGCGACGCGGGCCTCGTCTGCGACGGCGCCGCCTGCGTCCAGTGCTTCGCCGACGCCCACTGCCCTTGCGGCGGGACCTGCGACCTGGGCTCCAACACCTGCACCACCTCGTGCGAGAACAGCGGCGACTGCCTCGGCGTCCAGCACTGCTCGGCGAAGACGCAGCAGTGCGAGCGCGGACGGCGCAAGCCCGGCACCGACCCCCAGGGCGGCGCCTTCTGCTGCGGCACCACCGCCAACGCCACCCCGGCGGGCAGCGCCACCGTCCTCTTCTTCCTCGCCGCCGGCCTCCTGCTCCTGCGCGCCCAGCGCCGCGTCCGATGAACTCCTTCCGACTACCGCTCCTCGTCCTGGCGCTGGGAGGAGCCACGCTCGCCTCCGCCCAGCCCGACACCCGCTTCGACGTGCAGATGTTCCGCCCGTCGGGCGCGCCCCAGGACCTGGTCCTCGTCTCCCAGTCGCGCCCGCTCTCCCACCTGTCCGTCGCCGCCGGCCCGTACTTCAGCTACTCGCTCAATCCCCTCACCCTCGTCCCCGAGGGCGGTGACCTCGAGAAGATCAGCCTGGTGGGCAACCGCCTCCAGCTCGACGTCATGGCCATGGTGGGCCTGTTCGACTGGGCCGAGATTGGCGTCGACATGCCGCTCATCCTCGCGCAGGGCGGACAGAACCTGGAGGTCATCGGCACCGAGGGAAGCGTCGAGAGCTTCGTGCTGGGCGACCTGCGCCTCTCCGGCAAGGTGGCCGTCCCCGGCCTGCGCCGCCCCGCCGAGGGCAAGGGCTGGGGCGCCGCGCTCACCCTCAACGTCAGCTTCCCCACCGGCGCCCAGGACGCGTTCGCCGGAGAAGGCGAGCTCACCTGGGCCCCGGGCCTCGTCGTGGACTACCGCTTCGGCAACGGCATCCTGCTGGCGCTCAACGGCGGCTTCTGGAAGCGCCCGGACCGCGTCTTCGACGGGGTGGCCATCGGCGACATGATGCCCTTCGGCGTCGGCGCGGAGGTTCCCATCCTCCGAGGCAGCGGCATCACCGCGCTGGGCCTCGTCAGCGGCGCGGTGGGACTCAAGAAGGCCCCGGGCACCGAGCGACAGGTCCCCGCGGAGCTGCTCATCGGCCTGCGCTGGTACAGCTCCACCGGCGTGACGTTCACCTTCGGCGGTGGCGCGGGCTGCGGCTGCTCGCTGGCGTCCCCCACGCTCAGCTTCTTCACGTCCATCATCTGGATTCCGGCCAAGACGCGCGAGTGGGAGGCCCTGGAGCGCTTCAAGGAGCCCCCCGAGCCCACGCCGCCGCCTCCGCCTCCCATCGACCCGGATGGCGACTCGGTGATTGGCACGGGCGACAAGTGCCCGGACGTGGCCGGCCCCGTGGAGAACGCGGGCTGCCCGGACACGGACCGCGATGGCGACGGCATCGTGGACCGCCTCGACCGGTGCCCGGAGTTCCCGGCCGGAAGCCGTGGCCGAGAGGGCTGCCCCCTGGCGCGCCAGAGCCGGAACAAGATCGTCATCCTGGAGCAGGTGAACTTCGCCACGGACCAGGACGTCATCCTCTCGGAGTCCTTCCCCATCCTGGAGGAGGTCGCGCGGGTGATGAACGAGAACCCGCAGATGGACCGCGTGCTGGTGGAGGGCCACACGGACTCGCGCGCGAGCGACGCGTACAACCTGGACCTGTCGCGCCGCCGCGCCTCCAGCGTGAGGCGCTTCCTGGTGGAGACGGGCGTGGCGGCGGACCGGGTGTGCTCGCAGGGCTTCGGCCGCAGCCAGCCGTTGTCCGACAACGAGACGGAAGAAGGCATGGCCCTCAACCGCCGCGTCGAGTTCACCATCCAGCCGCCGAGCGACGGCCCCCGCCCGCCCTGCCCCGAGGACGCCGCGAACAAGAAGGGCAAGCGCTCCCGCCCGAAGGCTCCGGGCTCGCAGACGAAGTCCGGGACCGAGCCCAAGCCGTAGTTCCCAGCCCGGCGCCCTCCCCCTGTCAGGGGAGCGGCGCCGCGGGGCGACTCACGGGACGACGAACTCCGCGGCGGTGCGTCTGCGGCCTGCGACGACGGAGACAATGGCCCGGCCCGTGCCCACCGCCGTCACCCGGCCATCCTGGGACACCGACACCACGGCCGCGTCCGACGTGAACCACTCCAGCGGCACGGTGTCGAGCACCACGCCGTTGCGGTTGAAGGCCCGCGCCTGGAGCATCACCGACTGGCCCGGGCGCTGGAATTGATGGTGGGTGAGGTTGAGGCCCAGCCGCGCGAAGTCGGCGGGCACCACCTGGACGGCGATGTGCCGGGACAGATGCCCCAGGCTCGCGCTCACCGTGGCCGAGCCGGGCCGCACCGCCACCAGTTGTCCATCCTCCACGCGCGCCACCGTCTCGTCCGACGAGGTGAACTCCGGCGTGGCCTCAGCGAGCGAGGCGCCTTGCTCATTGCGCGCCATCACCCGCAGCTTGATGGTGCGCCCCACCTCCATGAAGTCCGAGCCCGGGGCGCGCACGTCCAGCGAGTTGAGGATGACCAGGTCCAACGGCAGGGCCTCGCGCACCTTGCCGCCCGTGACACCGATGATGGTCTTCCCGGACTTGCGCACCGTCATCACGCCGTCCTGCACCAGGGCCACGTCTGGAGCGGAGCTGGTCCAGCGCAGCTTCGGCTCGGACATGCGCTGGCCCTCGGCGTCGAGGACCACGTAGTCCAGCTTCACGTTCTGCCCCGGCGTGCGCAGGAAGCGCGACTCCAGCGGCTCGAAGGTCAGTGAAGCGGGCGACGGCCCACAGGCGGTCAGCAGCCCGAGAGCAAGAACCAGGAGGGCATGGATAGAGAGGCGCGGCGTCTTCACGGCGGCGGCGACAACGGGCGAGGGCGGGAGTGGCACGCATCTTAACCACGCCCGACCTCCCTCAGGCGAGCCACGAAGAAACCGGCTCCAGGCCCCCCACTCGCGCCTCTGTTGCCCGGAGCACGCTCCCGGGCAGGCGGCCTGCGCCCTCCCCTACGCGAAGAGGAAGTGGGGGACGTTGAAGTCACTCTCGGTGGAATCGAGGGACGCGACGATGGTGAGCTTCTGGCCGGGCTCGGCCAGGTCGACGACGTAGTCCGCCTTCGTCCGCCCCGCCCCCTGGATGACGCGGACGCGGGGCCTGGCCGCCTGCGCTGAATCCGTGGGGACATCCATCACCACGCCCAGCTGCCCGCCCGACAGGCGCACCAGCGTCCCCACCGGATAGAAGCCGGCCACCGAGGTGAACAGCCGCACCACCCTCGGGTCGAACCGGGTGCCGGCCCGGTGGGTGATGAGCCGCAGCGCCGTGTCCGGGGCCAGCCCCGGGTGGGGCGGCGCGGGGAAGGTGAGCAGGTCGAAGGCACAGGGCACCGCGAGCATCCGCCCCACCAGTCCCGCGGGCCGCTGCGCCTGACCGCTCCACAGCGGCTGGAGGCAGTCGTGCGCGGCCACCACGCGCTCCAGGCGGTTCGGCTCCAAGGGGCGATGCAGGAGCCGCAGCGCGGTCTTCAGCGGCCCTCGTCGCGCCAGCAGCTCATGCGAGGTCCGGTCGAACTCCTGCTCCGGGGAGAGCGTGGTGGTGCCTCGGCCCAGGTCGTGGAACAGACCGCTCAGCGCCAGGTCCAGTTGCTGCGCGCGAGACAGCCCCAACCGCCGCGCCATCAGCAACGACAGCACCGCCACCGCCGCGCCGTGTTGCCCTCCGTCCACGTCCGTGCGGCGGAAGCGCGTGAGTCCCACCAGGAGGGCTTCGTGCCCCACGGAGACCTCGGCCAGCCGCAGCAGCACGCGGCGGAAGCGCTCCACGCGCACCTGGGCTTGCGAGGCGATGACGTGCTTGAGGAGGACGACGAGCCGCGCGTAGTAGCGCAGCATCACCTCGCGCGGCGTCAGCGCGCTGTTGGACGTCAGCACCTCCCGCAGGCGGATGGGGCCCAGCTTCTCCAGGAGGATGCCCTGGGGCTTCTGGGTGCGCCGATGCTTCTGGAAGGCGAGGAGGAAGGCGCGCAGGTGCTCCCGGCGCAGGCCCGTGCCGAAGGAGATCTCCTGCACCTGGAGGTTCTCCAGGTAGCGCCGCAGCGAGACGGCGGTGTCCAGGTGCTCCTCGCCCAGCTTCATCCGTGTGCCGCAGAGGAAGGGGATTCCGCCCACGCACTGGAGCTCCACGGACGCGCGTCCGCGCAGCTCCGCGTCCAGCACCGCGCCCAGCTCCTCGATGCCCTCCTTCACTCCCGCGTTGTCCACGTCATGCAGGGACACCGTGTTCAAGCACCGCACCATGAGCCCCATGAGCCGGGGCCCCACCTGCGCCGCTTCCTCTCGCGTCGTCTCCGTGTTCATCGCTCGACGTCCCCCGGTCTTCCGCTCAACCCACCGGTGCCAGCTGCGCCAACGCCTCCCGACAGGCCTGCTTGAGCAAGCGGGGCGCGAACAGCTTGTTCGCCACCGCCTCCAGGAGCGGCCGGGCCCTCGGGTCCCCGAGGATGCCGATGCACTGCGCGCAGTGGACCTTCATCTCGGTCTCCAGCTCGCGCTCGAAGGCGGAGCGGAGCGCCGCGCCGGCGATGGGCCCGCCCAGGTCCGCCAGCGCGCGCAACACGGCCATGCGCTCGCGGGACTCCATGCGGGCCTCGAGCCGAGCCACCAGCGGCCCCACCGCCGCGTCCACGCCGTACCGCACGAGCAACACCAGCACGGCGCCGCGCACTCCCGCCGAAGGGTCCGCGAGCAGCTTCAAGAGCGGCGCGCGCTGCGACTCCACGTCCCGAGGACTCAGCCGCGCCAGCAGCGCCGCCCGCACCTCCGGTCGAGGATGTCCCAGCAGCGCCGCCGTCAGCGCCTGCGCCTCCGGCCCCGACTCGCGCAGGGACTGCAACCAGTCCAGGTCCTTCTCGCCCAGGGACGACGCCCGCGCCACCAGCACGCCCAGCGAGATGCCTCTGCGCACGAGCAGCTTCGCGAGCGCGCCGCGGGCCTCGGGCGAGGGCAGCTCGAAGAGCAGGTCCGTCGCCCCCTGCAACGCATCGCGAGGCAGCGTGCTCAAGAGTTCCAGCACGCGCAGCAGCATCCCTGGCTGCGCGGTGGCCTGGGCCAGGGCGAAGCGCATCCCCTCGCGGAAGAACAACCGGGTGACGAAGAACAGGTCCGGAGCGCGGGCCGAGGACGCTCGCGCATCCCGCGTCATCCCCTGCACCACCTGCGACAGCTCCGCCCAGTGCCCGTGGGACACCATCCCCGACAGCAGCTCCTCCATCCACCCGAGGAGCTCCGCGCGCTCCTCCTCTCGGCACACCGCGAGCAGCCCCCACACCACCCACACGCTGCGCTCCTGCACGCCCTCGCCCTTGCGCTCACGCTCCAGCAGCGCCCGCAGCTCCGCCAGCTCCGCGTCACTCGAGCCCGTGAAGGCGGGAGCCCCCGTGCGCAGCAGGTCCTGCGCGCTGACGGGAGCAAGCACCTCCGCCTCCAGCCGCGCCAGCCACTCGTCATGCCCCACGGGGCGACGCTTGCTCGAGCCCGAGCCCTGGCGCCGCGTGAGCTCCGTGAAGAGCTGCTCCTCGCGCTCGGCGAGCTGCGCCTCCGCCTGCGCCGACTCGCCCGTGTCCGTCGAGGCGGGCACCTCCGCGACGACCAGCTCGATGTCCTCGAAGCCCCGCTCCCAGAACCAGGTGTAGAAGTCGTACTCCGGCGGCAGGTTGCGCTGGAGCGCCCGGTGCCACATGCCCAGGAAGGCACCCAGCTCCTCCACTTCGAGTCCAGGTTGCAACAGTATCTCCTGGACACCTTCCAGGAAGAGGGGCCGCGTCACGGAGTCCTTCGCGGACGCCGCCTCCACCAGCACCACATCCCCCAGCAGCAGCATCGAGGAGCGGATGTGCAGCACCACCGCCTCGCCCGACACGTCATGGAAGCGCCGCACCGCCTCCCCCAGTCGCTGCTGGACCTCCACCAGCGCCGAGTGCCCCTCCGCATAGAAGCGATAGGAATTGAGCACCTTGTTCAACGCATGCCCCACCTCCGTCGCCACCTCCTCACGAGAGAGGACGGGAGACGTCGCGGAGACCGGGGCGGGGACCTGACCTCTGGGAATGGGAGCAGGCATGGCGTTAGCCATTCATTGAAGGCACGTCAGGGAATGAAATCCAGAATCCATCCAGGGGGTCTTCATGCGCGGGGGGACTGGGCCTCCAGCGCGCCCAGGGCTTGGGTGGCCAGGGCTTCTCCCTCTCTCCAGCCAGACAGACGCGCGCGCTCCCGAGCCCGCACCAATCGCTCACGTGCCTCGTCCACGCGGCCTCCCGCGCCCAGAAGACGCCCTGCGTTGTAGTGGATGCGCGCCGCCTCCTGGGCGTCTCCTCCCTGCTCCGCCAGGGTGAGCGCGCGCTCCAGCTCCGTCAGCGCGGGGGCGTGCTCGCCCGCGAGGACACGCAGGCCCGCGAGGTTGGAGAGGGCTCGGGCCTGTCCCACCAGGCTGCCCGCGGCGCGGGCCTGCTCTGCGGCACGGGTGAAGCTGGTGCGAGCCTTCTCCGGCTGCTGGAGCCGAAGCTGGAGGCGACCCAACAGGTTGAGGTGCTCCCAATAGAAGTCCGCGGCCCGCGCGGCCCGGCCGCCCATGCGATGGAAGGCCTGGGTGAGCAACTCCACCGCGCCGGAGCTGTCGCCGCGCGCCTCACGGGCGCGAGCCCGCTCTCCCAGCACCCACGCCTCCACCTCCGGGTCCATCGCGGCGGCGTCTCGAATCGCCTGCAGCCGCGCCTCCGCGGACGCCACGCGGCCCAGCTTGAGCTCCGCGGACGCGATGCGCCGCACCACCTCCGCGCGAGCCGCGAGCGCCTCCGAGTCGGGGAGCTTCTCCAGCCAGGGCACCGCCAACGGCTCCACGGCCGTGGGCTCCACTTGCGCAAGACAGGTGCAGGCCCGCGTCAGCATCCCGAGCTGCCACAACCGCGAGGAAGGCGTGGCCCCCGGTTGCTCCCCCATGGCCCGCTTGAAGTAGTCGGAGGCCGCGCGCCACTCCCCTCGGGCGAAGAGCCGCTCACCGGCGCGCTCACACGCCCCGGCGGCCTGGGGTGAAGCGGCGGCGAGCAGGTGGTCCGCCACGCGCACCTCCCGCGCGGGCTCGGCCGCGAAGGACTCCTGCCCCAGCGCATCGGCCAGTTCCTGATGCGCGCGACGCACCGCGCTCGCGGGCTGCCGCTCCAGCAACACCTGGCGCGCCAGCTCCTGTTGAAAGCGGAAGGTGCCGGGACGCTCGCGCAGCTCCGTCAGCCAGCCGTCCACGACGAGCAGCTCGGCGGCATCGGCCGCGCCGCCATCGTCCGCGACAGAGGCCCGCACCAGCGAGGCGGAGAAGACGGAGCCCTCCACGGCCGCGCGCGACAGGAAGCGCTGGAGCTGAGCGGGGAGCAGGTCCAGACGCGCCCCCAACGCCAGACCCAGGCTGTCCGGCAGCACCGTGCTCGCCAGTGGCGCCGTGGAATGCCAGACACCGCCCAGCCGCTGCACGGCGCCGCGGTCGACCAGGGCCCGCATCAGCTCCAGCGCGAAGGAGGGATTGCCGTGCGCACGCTCGACGATGAGCTTCTCCACCTCCGGACTCGGCGGCGCGCCGAGCGTCGCCTCCAGCAGCGCGCGGAGCTCCAGCCGGGGCATGCCCTCCAGCGACGAGTACGGGAGCGCGGCGAGCGACACGGGCAGCGCGTCCGGCGCCGTCGTCGCCACCAGCGCCACGCGAGAGTCCGGCGCGCGAAGGAGCATCAGCAACAGCTCCAGCGACACGACATCCGCGTGGTGCACGTCATCCACGAGCAGCAGCAGTCCACCCGGACGAGCGGCGCGCGACAGCGTCTCCACCACCGCGGAGTCCGCCGCGTGAAGCAGCCCGGAGGGCCCTCCCGAGGACAGCCGCCGCCACAGCGCGGAGACCTCCTGCGCGGAGAACCCCAGCGAGCCCAACGACTGAAGCGGCGCACCCTCCGACGTGGGCCCCAGCATCCGCGCGAGCCCCGTGAGCACCGAGCGCATCAACCCCATCGCCCCCGTGCCCCGCAGGTCCTCCGCGCTGGTCCTCACCACCCGCAGGGAGGCCACGCTCGCGGCGCGCTCGGCCACGGCCTCCAGGAGGCGGCTCTTTCCCATGCCCGCGCCTCCCGCGAAGAGGCGTCCTCCGCTCTGTCCCGCGCACACGCCCTCCACCACGGACCGGGCCGCCGCCAGCACCTCCGCGCGCCCCACGAAGGGCACGCTGCGAACCACTCCCCCCAGGCCCTCCACGCGCCAGACGACACCTGACGGCAGCGTGCGCTCGGCGCCGAAGCGCACCCCGTCATCCAGCAGGGCCTTCGCGGCCGGGCCCGCCAGCACCTCACCCGCGCCCGCGGCCTGGGCCAGCACGACGGACCGCTCCAGCGCCGCCCCCGTCACGCGCCACGGGGTGCGCCCACCGCCACCGCTCACCAGCACGGCGTCGAACTCCAGCCCGGCCTTCAGCAAGAGCACGGCGGACAGCGACAGCGTCTCCACCGCGCGCATCAACTCGAGGGCGCAGCGGACCGCGCGGAGCGGGTCATCCCGCCGCGACACGGGGAGGCCGAACGCCACGCTCCAGCGAGCCTCGGTGAGCTGCACCACCTCCGCCTCGTGCCGCTCGGCGATGGAGGCAGCCAGGTCCATCAACTGGCCCAGCGTCTCCATCCCCTCCTCGTCCCCCAGCGTCTGGCGCAGCGAGTCCGCGCCCTCCAATTCCACCGTGACGATGACCAGCTTGCGCTTGAGCGAGCCGGACTCCCGTCCTCGAATCCGCGCGGTGGCCGCGGGCGCCCCCTCCACCAGCCGGGAAGCGTCCATCGCGGGCAGCGTGGAGGACTCCTGGAGCTCGGTCGGCGGGGCGTCCGCGTCGACGAACTGCCCCGTCGTGACCTCGGCCACGTCCTCTGCCTTCACCGCCGCCGGGCGCGACGAGCCCCCCGAAGGCGTCTCCGGGGCCACGACGCCCAGGGCACTGCCACAGTGAGGACAGAAGCGGCTGGTGCCGCTCGTCGACTGGCCACAGCGAGGACACGACACGGTGGACACGGAGCCGCGCGGCAGCTGGTTGCCGAGTCCCACCGTGGACTCACGCATCCTCGAGCGCACCCTCTCGCCCACCAGCCGCTCGGCCGTCGCGGCGACCGAGTCCTCGGGGCCGCGAGGGTTCTCATCCAGATACTCCTGGAGCGCGCGGGCCACGTCGGCGCAGCGCTCGAAGCGCTGCTCACGCGGCTTGGCCAGCATGCGCAGGATGATGGAGTCCAGGCGCGGAGAGACTCCATCGACGAGCATCGACGGCTTGAGCGCGGGGGTGAGCGCGATGCGGCGCATCGCCTCCGGCGGGTTGTCCGTCTCGACCAGGGGCCGGTGCGTCACCAACTCCCACAGCACGACCCCCAGCGCGTACTGGTCGCTGCGCCCATCGAGCGGCTGGTTGCGAATCTGCTCGGGCGACATGTAGCGCAGCTTGCCCTTGAGGATGCCGGTGCGCGTGCGCGTGGAGCGATTGCTCGCCTTGGCCACGCCGAAGTCCACCACCTTCGTCACGCCATCCAGCCGCACCATGATGTTCTGCGGGCTGATGTCGCGGTGGACCAACTCCAACGGCAGGCCCTGGGCATCCACGGCCTGGTGCGCATGGTCCAGCCCCAGCGCCGCGTCGCGGATGACCTCCACGCAGACGGCCGGACTCAGCGCGCTGCCCGTGCGCGAGGCCGTGCGCGACAAGCGCCCCAGGTGCTCGCCCTCGATGTACTCCATGGCGATGTAGAAGGTCCCCTCCCACTCGCCCACCTCGAACACGGAGACGACGTTCGGGTGGTTGAGGCGCGCGGCCACTCGCGCCTCGTCCAGGAACATCTCCAACGAGCCCTCCTGCTCCAGCAGGTCCGGCAGCAGGCTCTTGAGGATGACGGTGCGCTCGAAACCACTGACACCCACCTGTCGGGCCAGGAAGATTTCTCCCATGCCCCCCACGGCAAGCCGGTTCAGCACCGCATAGCGGCCAAAGACGAGCGGAACCTGACTGCTGGCGGACGTCATCCCAGGCGCACGCTAGCCACCGCTCCCAGGACACCGCCAGTACTCCACCCGTCCCAGGAGGACACCAGCCACCGGGTATCAACTACCCCCGAGGCGCAAGCCAGCGAAGTCGAGGGGTTCCCCTCAGAGGGCGAGGCCCCGGTGCAAGCGCCAAGGATTGGACATACAAGCCCCGCCGCTCCCGAACCCACCAGGCCCCCGTACGCTGGCGCTCCACAATTCCTGTCATCCGGTAGTCGTACAGGACGGCTCTCACCTGCCGAGGCGGCGCGTCTGGGAAGGGATTGTGCGCGAGCAAGCCCGTCACCTCGGGAGCGCCTTCGAGCAGCCGCGCCAGGAAGGCGATGAACCAGCCAGGCGGTGAGCCCAGCGCCGCGAACCACATCTGCCAATCGAGGCGCGGCTGGTGCGGGGCCACCTGCCTGGGCGGCCGCTTCACCTCCCCCGCCTTGTAGCGAAAGACATAAGGCGACCAGTGCTCGCCGTCGTTGGAGCCCTCGACCTCGATCTCCGGCCGCTCCAGGGTCATCACACTGAAGAGGCCGTATCGATTCACTGAGCGCAGCGGCCGGGCACAACCGCTCAGCCACGACAGGGAGCGCTGGACGCGCGCGGGCAGTCTCGTCCCCCGCTCGAAGCGCTGGAGGATGTCCGCCGCGCCGAGCAGCATCAGCGGCGTGAACAGACCTCCCGCCAGGGCCCCCCGCCAGCCCCTGCGCCGCCGCAGCGGTGGATGCGCGGGGAGGAACGGCAGCAGGCGACGCAGCGCCGCGTCGTCCAGCAACCACAGCCCGAGCACCAGGGACTGGAGATTGAAGAAGCCATAGTTCCCCGTGGCGAGGATGGTGCCCTGCAACGCGGACAGCGCCCCCAGCGCCGCCAGTCGCAGCCGTCGAGGCGCGAAGACGAGCCACGGCACCGCCGCCTCCAGAACGAACACCATCGCCGTCGACGCGCGCTGGAAGCGCTCAGGCAACTGATGCGCATACCAGCCGCCTCGCGTGGGCAGCGGCGCCGTCTCGTAGTAGTAGCGGCACGCCGTGAGCTCGCGCCACGTCCTGTCACCCGACTGCCACTTGCTGAGCCCCGAGCCGAAGTAGAGCCGGAACACGAGCAGCCGGAAGAGGAACACCTCCACCGCCGTGGGCGCCATGCGTCCCAGTCCCGGCCGCAAGCCCGGCGGCGCGGTGAGCGCGGACAGCAGCCCCATCTCCAACAGCAACACATCCCACTGGAACGAGAGGAACTCGCGGCCGACCGACGCGTAGGAGAGATACAGCCCCCACAGCATCACCAACGCCGAGCGAGGCGCCACGTTGAAGAGGACCGCCAGGGACAGCACCTGTCCCAGCGCGCAGCCTCGCGCCAGGGCCGTGTCGGAGGACTCGAACCAGAACACCGTGGGGAGCAGCCGCCAGCGCTCGCGAGCGGGCGCCTCGCGCAGCTCCGACGAGAGCAGGTCGCTCACCGGACGAATCCCTCGCGAGCCATACAGCCCCAACACCTGACGCCCCAGCGACGTGAACGCGATGAGGAACGTGCCCCCCATCATGCGGAGGAAGAGCCAGCGAACCCAGGCGTACTCGCGAGGCACCACCGCGCGACCGAAGAGCCAGCGGTCCACGCGCGACGCCGTGCGACGGTGTCTCGCGATGAGGCGATAGACTCGCTGGGACACGCGTGACACGCCGGGCAACAACCCCAGCCTCGCCATGCCGCGTGTCGTCCAGCGAGGCGACCGGGCGAGTGCGCGGAAGACCGCCTCCGCGCCTTGCGTCACCTGCCCCGAGGGCTCGACGAGCTGAGAGGCCCGGCGCATGTCCCCACGGGGAATGCCGAGCAGCAGGAGCAGTCTCCTCCGCCCCGGGAGGAAGCGGACACGCCCCTCCGTGCGCTGCGCCCACCGAGCCACCCAGCGGCGACAGAAGCCGCAGTCGGCGTCGTAGAGCAGGAGCGGCGGACGGTGAGCGGAAGAGACCTCCATGCTCGAAGCATGGGGGCCTCGAGGGGACGCGGCTGTCCTCGCGGGCCAGAGAGGGGGTCGTCCCGGGGCCGGGGAGACAGGCGAGCGAGCAGCGCGCGTCGAGGCGCCCCGTGGACATCGACGAGGGGTGCCTAGCTTTCACCGCATGAGCGAGCCCAAGGGGAAGGCAAAGCAGGTGGTCGAGCTGGTACCCGGCCTCCATCACTGGACCTTGAACGACAGCCGCCTGGGCGGCGCGCGCAGCGAGGCCTACGCCGTGGTGGACGACGACGGCGCGGTCATCCTCATCGACCCGTTACCCGTCGACGAGGCGAAGCTGCGGGAACTGGGCGACGTCACCGCCATCCTGCTGACCGCGGGGAATCATCAACGCTCGGCGTGGCGCCTCCGCCAGTCCTTCGGCGCTCCGGTCTGGGCGCCCGAGAATGCCTACGGACTGGAGAACACCCCGGACTTCTTCTACGTGGCGGGCAACACGCTGCCGGGGGGACTCATCCCCTTCCACACGCCCGGTCCGGTGGTGTCCATGCACACGCTGTGGATGCAGAAGCATCCGCGCGGCGTCGCCTTCGTGTCCGACCTGCTGGTGCACGAAGGCGACGGCACGCCGGAGTTCGTCCCGAGTGAGTATCAAGACGAACCCCTGCGCACGCGGCAGAGCGTCCAGCGCATCCTGGACCACCTCGCCGTGGACATCGTCTGCTTCGCCCACGGCGAGCCCATCCTCCGCGATGGCGCGAGCGCGCTCCGCCGGGCGCTGCGCGAGGACCTGGAGGCCCCCGCCGCGCCGTCACCGTGACGAGGGTTGAATCAGTTCGGGCCCCAGGAAGACCAGGCGCCCTCGCGGCCCTGGTCCGCGTAGTTGAGCCACACCCTCTGCCCCGCGGCGACCGCCCGCGGCGAGGTGTTCTCGGCCGCATTCCTCGGCGCCTTGAACGCGTCGCCCGCGGGGCACTCCAGCAGGCCCGACCGCGACACGCCCCAGGAGCGAGCGGCGATGCTCAGCTTCCAGAGGTCCGCCGGGCATCCCGCCGTGGTGCAGTCGGTGCTGGCCTTGCGGCACGCGAGCTTGCGCGACGTGGAACACGTGTCGTCCCACCAGGTGCCATTCGCCGTCATCGCGGCGCAGTGCTCGTTGCCGTTGTAGTTGTTGGGCTCGCCGGTACCGGTCGGTGAAGTGGATCCACACGCTGTTCGACGTGCCCGAAATCATGTTCGCGAGCTTCTTCGACTCCCAGCCATTGACGGGCGGCAGGAAGGAATAGCCAGCGGGGCAAGCGGAGAAGCCACCCGACCAGGCTCCGCGGGTGCTCGTGACGAACCAGGAGTTCGGGTCGTCCGCCAGGGGCTTCGACGTGTCGGGGGGAGTCCTTGTCGAGGTAGCTGACGAACTCCTCGAGGAACCACGCGCGTGAGGCATCCGTGGGGATGCTGTCCTCCACCCAGATGACCAGCACCTCGTTCTGGTTCTCGGGTGCGGTCGGCCACGCGCCGACGTGCCGCATGACGTCGTGCACCCGCGTGGAGAAGCGCTCACCCTCGTGATGGAAGCACGGGGCGCCATCGTCGTTGGAGTCGTTCGAGCACGCGTTCGCCCACAGGGGGTCCGGGCCGCTCCATGCGTCGATGGCGAGGTTCCTCACGCCAGACAGGAGCTGCACGTCGATGCCGCGGTGCTGATTGGCCCGGGCGTAATAGCAATCCCAGAGGAAATGGCAGTTCGTATGGGTCGTGGTGACGTGGGAGTTGTGCGAGCCGATGCGCTGGACATGCGGCAGGGGGACATCGGACTGGAGCAAGGTCTGCTGAATCCTCGCGACCCGAGGTCGCGATAGGACGCCTGGGAGGTGGACTCCACCTCGGGCTCTTGGGGCTGCTGCTCCTGAGAAGGGCTGCACGCCAGCCATTGCGTCAAGACAAAGAAAGACAAGGCCGCGCAAAAGCTGCAGTCGAATCAACAAGTCAAGGTCGCGCTCAAGCTTCGCGCAACAGCACCTGGCCATCCTCGACCCCTGGCGGAGCGAGGAAGAGCGAGGCTCCCGCCTCGGCGCGGTCCAACACGGCGCTCAGCGCGGGCAGGTCCGTGACCGGGATTCTCCGCGTGGGCTCCAAGGACAGCCCTCGCGCCATGGCCTGGGCGACACGGGTGCTGTCGCTCAGGTCCGACTCGTAGACGAAGGTCCGCTCGCCGTACTCATGTCCTCCGGGAACGCGGCCCACGAGGCGAAGCGGGCCCAGTCGCGAGTGGACGCGCACGCTGGGGTTGTCCCACTGGGCCACGCCGCGCAGACGCTTCGCGCGCAGCATGCTCAGCGTGAGCAGCTTCACCCAGGCACCCGCGCCGGTTCCGGGCAGGAAGCTCAGGAGCGACACGCCGATGAACAGTCCCGGCGTCACCGAGGGCGCCGCGTAGTACGCCGCGCCGATGGCGGGGTCCTCGTCCGCGAGGCCGAGGTGCTGACGGACATCGGGCTTCAACATCCTCGCCGGACAGCGCAAGAGCCCGATGGCTCCGGGCATCAAGTACAGGTCCGACAGCACCCAACGCGGAACACCGATGCCGCGAAACGCGAGCTGATTGAGCGCGAGGTATTGCGACACGAGGTCCGTGTTGCGCTCCGCGGGCAGGAACGTCGCGGGCAGGCCCAGGGGAGACAGGTCCATCGACTCGGCATGGACGCCCGCGCCCAGCGCCAGGAGTGACACGCCCGGGTGCGCGGAGAAGAAGTCCTCCGCCTGTCTCGTCAGTGCGGCGGCTTCACGCATCGGCTTCGATGTCCTTCGCGACGGCGTCGAGGCGGACGTCGTCCGGAATCCGCACCGCGCCCTCCTCCACCACCGCGCGCGACACGAGACAGCGGGAGGAGCCGCCGCCTTTCTCACACAGCTCGCCCATGTCGAGCGACACCACCTTCATCCCGAGCGCCTCCACGCGAGCGCGGATGGAGTCGGGGACCACGGAGGGCGCGAGCAGGTCGCGTCCCACCGGCAGGCCGTTGGTGGCGTAGCGGCGAATCTCGTCCTCTGTCACGACAAGCAGCCGGTGCTCGCCGAAGCGCTCGCGGAGGCGTGCGTAGGAATCAGGAGACATGACCTCGGGACACACGAGCATGCGGTCCACGGCGGGCAGGGGCAGCAGCGCCATGTTGCCGTGGAACGCGGGCTCGCGGACCTGGACGCGAACCACTTCACCTGGGAACCAACGGGAAGCGGCGTCGATTCCATCGAGTGTCGTGCGTCCGCCCCAGAACAGCAGCGTGGCGCCGTCGAAGTGCGCCACATCGCCATGGGCCTCCCAGATGCCCACGTCCGGGCCCACGACCTCGAAGCCCATGCGGCGGGCGAGTGCCTCCCAGTGCTCACGCTCGGCCTGCCGGTGTGCACTCATCATCCGAGGCAGCACGAACACAGGCGTGGCGCCTGGGCGGGCCACGACCTGACCGCACTCGGCGGCATACGGCATGCCGGTCAGCAGCTCCGACGGAGACGGCAGCGCGACGACGGTGCCACCGCGAGCCTCGATGGCGCGAGCCAGCGCGAGCCACTCGCGGCGGGCCTTGCGCGCATCGACAGGGGCGGCCTCGCGACTGCGGAAGTTGTTGCGCCCGCGCAACGCCCAGCCTCGCCCCGGGGGCGACATGAGGAAGAGTTCCATGGCGCTCACGCTTCTACCGCTCCCCCGTTCCAGGCCGCCACATCACCCTGCATGCGCAGCGCACAGTGAACGCCGTCGCGGGCCCCAGCCCCATGAGTCGCCCCGGCTCCAGGCTCCCTACTGAACGACACCGCACATTCACGCTGGCCACCCGCCCGTGGCCGAGACAGGCTCACAGCCCACGTGGACGAGACGAGCCTGCCCGAGCCCGATGCCTTGCGGTCCCTGCTGAAGACCGCCCTGGAACTGCCACCGCTCCAGCCGCATGCCTCGCGCCTGGACCGACTGGTGGACGACTATGCCCGAGGCGTGGCGAGCCGCGACGCCCCGCTCGCCGTCGCGCTCGTCGGAGCCACCGGCGCGGGCAAGTCCACCCTCCTCAACGCCCTCGCCGGCCAACCCCTCTCGCGCGAAGGCGTGGACCGCCCCACCAGCACCACCGCCACCGTGTTCGCGCCCGAAGGCGCCACCGCGGATGCCCTCGCGAAGTCCGGCGCCCGCGTGTCGCGGTACCTCCCCGGCCCGCAGGCCCTCTGGGGCGGACAGGTGTTCATCGACACGCCCGACCTCAACAGCGTGGCCACCACCCACCGCGAGGTCGCTCGCGCCGCGCTGGAGCGCGCGGACGTCGCGCTCGTCGTCATGCACCGGGGCAGCGTCGCCGAAGCCTCCCAAGTGGAGTTCCTCACCGAGTTCGCCCGTCGCCGCGCCCTCGTCTTCATCCTCAACTTCGCGGACGAGCTCTCCCCCGAGTCACGCGAAACCCTCAAGGCCCAGGTCCGCCGCGTCGCCGCCGAGCAGTACGCACTCGCCCCTCGAGACGTCCCCGTCTTCGCCATCAGCGCCCAAGCCGCCAAGGACGGCCGCGATGTGTCCGGCGAGTTCGGCCCCCTCCTCTTCCACCTGCGCGGACTCGCCACCCAGGCCATCGCCGCACGCGTCCGACGCGGCAATGCGCTCGGCGCGCTGGAGGAGCTCTCCACCCTCGTGAAGGGCGCCCTCGAGGAGACCGAGGCCCTGCTCTCCCGCACCAAGGCCGCGCTCGACTCCGGCCTGGAGAAGGCCTCCGACGGCCTGCGCGAGGACTTCGAGTCCCGCCTGCGCCTGGCCCACGGACACCTGGCCGCGGAGGTGCGCAGGCAGGCCGGTGGACGCTTCTGGGGGCCCGCCGCGTGGGGCCTGCGCTTGTCCCTCTGGGGCGCCAGTGGCCTCGGCGCGGCGGCCGTCGTCGGACGTCGCAGCCTCCCCGCGGGACTCGCGGTCGCCGCGGCCTCCACCGTCGTCGACGCCGTGCGAGGCCACAGCCGCGCGCGCGCCGCGGAGAGCGCGGTCATCGAACCGTTCGAGGATGACTTCGGCGTGGAGTCCGCCGCACGCACCGCGCTCACCGAGGCCCGCAGCCTCGCCCGCGCCGGGGGCCTGGAGCCCGCCGTGCTCGGTGTTCCCGACATGGGCACGCTGCTCGAGGAGGTGCGAGACGCCCGCGCCTCCGCCTGGCGCTACACCGCCACCACGGGCGTCGCGGAGGCCGTCGCCGGCTGGTGGCGCGTCGCGCGCTGGCTGGTGCTGCCGCTCATCAACCTGCCGCTGCTGGTGCTGCTCGGACACGTGGGCTACCGCGTGGTGCGCGCCTACGTGGAGGGCCCGCTGTTGCCGCTCGACTACTTCGTCAACGCGGGAGCCCTCTTCGCGCTGCTCGCGGGAGCAGGCGCGATGCTCGCCTCAGCGAGTCTCGCCGGAGCCGCTCGCCGTGCGGGCGCGGGCGGGCGCACCCGCTTTGTCGAGTCCCTGGCCACCCTGGGCCGGAGGCTGGGAGAGGCCGTCGATGATGGACTTCGCCCCGGGCGGGAGGCCGCGCGTCGCATCCTGACGATTCTCCGGTGACATGGACACCACCGGCTGACCCGGCGTGTGCGTGCCTTCCTTCGTCGCCATGAGCGGCTCGCTGCCCGCCTCACGGCACACGGGAGACGCCACGCGGGTGTCTCGCACCGGGTCTCCATACCCCACGATGCGCGCCGGCACGGACGGGTTGTTCCATCCCGCCCCCGTCTCGCGCGCGACCTTGAAGTGCAGGTGCGCGCCACACGACCAGCCCGTGGCGCCGGAGAACCCGATGAGCTGGCCCTGCTTCACCTGCTCCCCCGTCTTCACCACCACCGCGCTGAAGTGCAGGTACTGCGTCTCCAGCCCGTCGCCATGCGAGACGACGACGTAGTTCGCCAGGGGCGCGAACTTCTCGTCACAGCCGCCCTTCGTGCTGTCGCCACGGGCCATCCGCACCACGCCGTCGCGCGCGGCGACGATGGGCGTGCCCTCCGGCATCCGGAAGTCCCACGCATGGGTGTCGTTGTATTGGTGGCTGCCCGTGTCGTGCCCTTGGCTCACCGTGTAGATGCGGCCACAGGCGAAAGGCACGCCCACCTCGGGCAGGTCGCCCGACGGAGAGGCAATCGAGTGAGGAGCCGCTGGCGACGAGGCCAGCAAGGAACCAACGAGGAGCGCGGAGGACAGGTTCATATTTGGCCGGCGGACAACGGCGGCAACCGCCATGGGTATTTCCTGAACGAATTATCCCGCGCCCGTGCCGCCTATCACCAGGGTCCCCAAGGCCCGCTCGCTCGAGCGTGGGGCTCCCCGTCCTCCGCTCCGAGCGGGAAGCCCTCCGCCAACGACCGAGCCCTTGTCTCCACGCCTGCCCGGTCAGCGGCCTCATGCGGGCCTGGACACCTCGCGCAGGGAGTCCACCCCCACCCGCCCGCTCGTTCCCTCGCCAACAAATACTGACTGGTCACTCACTAAATCTGGCGCTATGTTTCACGGGAGATGGCCGCCAAGACCTCTTCCTCCGAGAGCCCCGCGCGTCCGCCTCGGCGCACGCAGCAGGAGCGGCGCGAGTCGACCCGGCGGAAGCTGTTGGACGCCACCATCGAGACGCTGGTGGAGCTGGGGCACGCGCGGCTGACGACGGTGGAGGTGGCGAAGCGCGCGGGCGTGTCACAGGGCGCGCTCTTCACGCACTTCGACACGAAGGCGGAGCTGCTCGCCGCGGCGGTGGAGCACCTCTTTCCTCGGCTCATCCAGGACTATCTCGCGGGGGTCGGCGCGCGGCCCTCCGGCAGGGACCGCATCAGCACCGCGGTGGACCTGTTGTGGGCCGCGTTCCAGCGGCCGGAGCTGCAAGCCGCCATCGAGTTGTATGTGGCGGCGCGCACGGACTCGGAGCTCCAGGTGGCGCTGGCCGCGGTGGACGGGCCGCACCGGGAGAACCTGCACCGGGTGGCGCGCGAGCTGTTCCCCGAGGCCGCGGACGCCTATCCGGAGTTCGACTCCGTGGTGGAGCTGGCGCTCGACGCCGTGCAGGGCGCGGCGATGGGCGGCAGCGCCCGACCGAAGGACCCCGCCCACCGCCGTATGCTGGATGCGCTGACGCGGTTTCTGCGCAGCACCTTCTCACCCCATTCGCGCCGCCCCTCGAAACGGCGACGCCGCGACTGAGCACCCCGCTGGAGGTCTTCCATGGACGCCACGCACATCCCGGACCTCATCACTCCCGCGATTCCCGTCTTCATCCTGACGGTGGTGGCCGAGGCGCTGTGGGTGAAGAAGCTGCGAGACGAGGGACGCGACTTCGCGGGGCACACCGTGAAGGACTCGCTCGCCAGCCTCTCCATGGGGCTGGGCAACGTCTTCATCAACGTGGTGTGGAAGTTCGTCGCCTTCGCCGGCTACCTGGCGCTCTACAAGCTGACGCCGCTGCGCGTGGGCTCGGGCGTGCTGGCCTGGGTGCTGCTCTTCTTCGCGGAGGACCTCTGCTACTACTGGTTCCATCGCATCCACCACGAGAGCCGCTTCTTCTGGGCCTCGCACGTGGTGCACCACTCCAGCCAGCACTACAACCTGACCACCGCGCTGCGACAGACGTGGACGCCGCCGACGAGCTGGGTGTTCTGGGCACCGCTGGCGCTGCTGGGCTTCTCGCCCGTGATGATTGTCGTCCAGCAGTCGGTGAGCCTCTTGTATCAATACTGGATTCACACCGAGGCCATCGTCCGGCTGCCGCGCCCGCTGGAGTGGCTGCTCAACACGCCCTCCCATCACCGGGTGCATCACGCGTCCAACCCGCGCTACCTCGACAAGAACTACGCGGGCATCCTCATCATCTGGGACCGGCTGTTCGGCACCTTCGAGCCCGAGGTCGAGAAGCCCATCTACGGCCTCACCAAGAACCTCCAGACGTTCAACCCGGTGCGCATCGCGTTCCATGAGTTCGCCTCCATCGCGCGCGACGCGATGAAGCCGGGGCCGTGGAAGCAGCGGCTGGGCTACATCTTCCGCAATCCCGCGTGGAAGCCCGAGGCGCCGCGGTCCGCTCCGCCGGGCAATCCTCCCGCGTCGGAGCCGCTGCGGCCTTCGGCGTGAAGACCTCGCCCGGGTGGGGCGCGCGAGCCCCGGCTCGGGTGCGGAGTGTTGAGCACTGAGCCTTCCGGGAGTGCGCGGCCCTGGCGTGTTCGGCTTCCCTCGCGCGTGCGGAGGCGCTAAGCCAGCCGGCGGTTTTCGCGCGAGCAACCCCTGGGCGGTGGAGGAGCCATGACCGAGCGTGAGCTGTGGGAGCGGTACCAGCGGTATCTGAGCGTCGTCCCGTCGCTGGGGTTCTCCCTCGACGTCTCGCGCATGGGCTTCGCGGCGGACTTCCTGGAGCGGATGCGGCCTCGGCTGGAGGAGGCGTTCTCGCGGATGGAGGCGCTGGAGAAGGGCGCCATCGCCAACCCGGATGAGAACCGCCGCGTGGGGCACTACTGGCTGCGCGCGCCGGAGCTCGCGCCCGAGCCCGCGCTGTCGAAGGACATCACGAGCACGGTGGCGGACATCCACGCGTTCGCGCGCGAGGTGCACGAGGGGAAGCTCAAGCCCCCCAAGGCGCCGCGCTTCACGCACCTGCTCCTGGTGGGCATCGGCGGGTCGGCGCTGGGGCCGCAGCTGGTCGCGGACGCGCTGACGTCGAAGGCGGACGCGATGCAGGTGTCCTTCTTCGACAACACGGACCCGGATGGGATGGACCGGGTGCTGGGGCAGCTGGGCGCGCGGCTGGCCGAGACGCTGACGGTGGTCATCAGCAAGTCCGGCGGCACGAAGGAGACGCGCAACGGCATGCTGGAGGCGGAGCGCGCGTACAAGGAGCAGGGGCTCGCCTTCAACAAGCACGCGGTGGCCATCACCGGCGCGGGCAGTGAGCTGGACCAGCACGCGCGCAAGCAGGGCTGGCTGCGCACCTTCCCCATGTGGGACTGGGTCGGGGGGCGCACGTCGGTGATGTCCGCGGTGGGGCTGTTGCCCGCGCGGCTCCAGGGCCTGGACATCGACGCGATGCTCGAGGGCGCGCGGGAGATGGACGTGGCGACGCGGCAGCGCGACGCGGTGAAGAACCCCGCGGCGCTGCTCGCGCTGATGTGGTTCCACGCGGGCGATGGGCGCGGGCTGAAGGACATGGTCATCCTGCCGTACAAGGACCGCCTGCTCCTGATGTCGCGCTACCTCCAGCAGCTCGTCATGGAGTCGCTGGGCAAGGAGAAGGACCTGGACGGCCAGGTGGTGAACCAGGGCATCGCCGTCTACGGGAACAAGGGCTCCACGGACCAGCACGCGTATGTGCAGCAGCTTCGCGAGGGGGTGCCCAACTTCTTCGCCACCTTCATCGAGGTGTTGAAGGACCGCGACGGCGAGTCGATGGAGGTCGAGAGCGGCACCACGAGCGGCGACTACCTGCTGGGCTTCCTCCTGGGAACGCGCCGCGCGCTGTACGAGAAGGGCCGCGAGTCGCTCACGCTCACGGTTCCGGACGTGAGCGCGCGCACGGTGGGCGCGCTGATTGCACTCTACGAGCGCGCGGTGGGCCTGTACGCCAGCCTCGTGCACATCAACGCGTACCATCAGCCAGGCGTCGAGGCGGGCAAGAAGGCCGCGACGAGCGTGCTGGCGATTCAGCAGAAGCTCACGGCGCGGCTGCGCGAGGCCCGCGCGGACGCTCGCACCGCGGAGCAGCTCGCCGCGGACATCGGACAGCCCGATGAGGTGGAGACCGTCTACAAGGTGCTGGAGCACCTGGCCGCGAACCCCGGGCGAGGCGTGAAGCGGACCGGTGGACCGGGGCCCGCCGAGGTGCGCTTCCAGACGAAGTGAGTGATTCGAGCCCGGGACCTTCCAGCCCGGGCTCGCCCATCACCTCCGCGCCAGGAAGCTCCTCCCCGCTGACTTCCGGGTGAAGCTCACTGGCGCGGACCCATCACCCACTCAGCCAATGCCCCAGAGCTTGCGAGCCTCCTCGGCGATGACGTCGGGGTACTCCTCGGGGAAGAAGAGCTTCGCGCCGGGAATGCGGCGCACGCCACGGGACGCGCCGAAGGTCTGGTCGAGGTAGTCGGCGCTCGACTGCGAGAAGATGGTGTCGCCCGTTCCCCAGATGATGCGCGTGGGGACCTTGCACTTCTGCAGCTCGGGGCCGATGCCCGCCAGCGAGTTGGCCTCCAGCGCCAGCGTGTACGCGTGCGCCTGCGCCTTGCCGCGCGGCGTGCGCACCAGCGGACCGAAGTAGTACTCGATGGCCTCGTCCGTGGGGTTCGCCGGGTTCGAGAAGCACATCGCCCCGATGCCCTTGTCCGAACGCGCGAGCGCCTTGTCCGCGAGCCACGGCGCCAGCCACGCGTCCACGTACTCACCCGTGCGCGCCAGCTCGATGACCGGCAGCACCGCGGGAGGCGGGCACTCGCTCTCCACATCGCAGTTGGTCAGCAGCAGCGTGCGCACGCGCTCGGGATGACGGGTGACCAGCAGCTGCGCGATGGCGCCGCCGCTGTCGTTCGCGATGACATCCGCCGTCTTGATGGAGAGCCGGTCCATCAACTCGATGAGCATCTTCACCTGCTCGTCCGGCGAATAGCTCTGCCCCTCCGCGACCTCCGTGAAGCCCAGCCCCATGAAGTCGGGCGCGACACAGCGGCGATACGGAGACAGCCGCTCGATGGCGCCTCGCCACTGGAAGCTGTTCAGCGGAAAGCCGTGCAGGAACAGCGCGGCCTCGCCGGTGCCGCGCTCGATATAGGCGATGCGCCCGAAGCGGCTGTCCAGGTACTTGCGCGAGGAGTGATACGCCTCGGCGTTCAGCGTGCCCCCTTCCGGGGAAGCGCTCGCGCCACTCACTCCGCGAGGCATGCAGCCAGCGAGCGCGGTGGCGGCCAGTGCGGTGGTCGTGAAACCCAGAAACTCCCTGCGATGCATTGAACTCATGACAAAAGTCTTCCTGTAAGGGGTGCCAGCGGCCGTTCGGCCGTTCGGGGCGCGGACTTGTAACGAGCCACTCAAAAGGCCACTCGGGAAAAGTCACGTGCGCTGAGAGATCCCAGAATCGGAGACTCGAAGCCCACGATGCGAGACGATACGTCTCGTGTTGACATGAGGTTCCGGTGAGGCTACTTCTTCACGAGACGGCGCGTCTCGCGCCGCTCTTCTCGTAACCCATTGGAAAGAGGTCGTTTCATGCCTGGGGCAAGCAAGGTCTGGCTCATCACTGGAAGCAGCCGAGGACTGGGCCGGGCGTTCGCGGAGGCGGCCCTGGCGGCGGGAGACAGGGTCGTGGCCACGGCTCGGGACCCGGGCCGGCTCCAGGAGTTGATCGCCCGATACCCGGAGCACTGCGTGGCGCTGCCGCTGGATGTGACACATCGAGACGCGGTGTTTCAGTGTATCGAGAAAGGCATTGCGGCCTTCGGGCAGCTCGACGTGGTCGTGAACAACGCGGGCTATGGGCTGGTGGGCACCATCGAGGAGCACTCCGAAGCCGACCTCCGCGCGCAGATGGAGACCAATCTGTTCGGCGCGCTGTGGATGACGCAGGCGGTGCTTCCGCACCTGCGGGCGCGACGGACGGGGCACATCGTGCAGATCTCCAGCGTGGGCGGCGTTGGGAGCATGCCGACGTTCGGCGCGTACAACGCGAGCAAGTGGGCGCTGGAGGGCTTCAGCGAGGCACTCGCCGCGGAGGTGGCGCCGTGGGGGATTCGCGTGACACTCGTCGAGCCGGGCTCGTTCGCGACGGACTGGAGCTGGGGAAGCATGCGCTTCGCCGCTCCGATGCCCGCCTATGACGAGCTGCGCACGTCCTTGTTCGGCACGAGCCAGGTCCCCTGGGACTTGAGTCACCAGGCCCACGACACCAGTGCGTCGCCCGAGGTCGCCGCGCGGGAGCTGCTCGAGCACGTGAATCGCGAGACGGGCCCGCTGCGCCTGCTCCTCGGCGAAGACGCACCGGTCCAGGTGCGAACCCTCCTGGACGGACGCCGTGAAGACTATCTGCGCAACCCGCGCTTCCAGGCGCTGGTCGCTCGCTGAAGAGACGGGGGTCAGCGCGTAGACTGGCCTCATGGATTCACCCGAGCTGTTTCAACACGACCTCCGGCGCACCGTCGTCCTGGGCGCCTACCTGCGGCACTGGGGCATGCCGCTCGACCGGCAGCGCTTCTCCCGGGAGACGGACATCGTCGAGGTCTACCTGTTCCCCGCCACCGCGGAGTCACCCGTCGCACGCGTCGCCACCGTCGGTGCTTCCTCTTTCGCTCGGGAGGGAGGAACGCGCTCCGAGTTCCTGCTCGTGCTGTCCGCGGACCTGGGCGGCGCGACGTTCGAGGAGGTCGCCGGCTTCCTCATGGACTTCGTCCTCTATTCGCGAAGGGACGACGTGGAGGTGCAGCCGGGCCGAGCCGTGCCCCCGTCTCCCCTGGTGCCGAAGTCCTGGCCCACGCGCGCGCTCCTCGTGGACGAGGCCCTGGGCGAAGACGAGGAGTTCGAGCGGCTCCACCTCGGTCCGCAACACATCGAGCTGTGGTGGCTCGTGCCGCTGCATGAGGCGGAGCATGCGTTCATCCAGAAGGAGGGGTTCGACGCGTTCAGTGAGCTCCTGGACGCGAGTGAATCAAGCCCCGCGGAGGTCCACCGCCCCTCGCTCGTCTGAGGACTATCGCGCCGAGGCTTCTGTCCCCGCGAGCCCGGCCTTCTCGCGCTTGCACAGCTCCACCACCCAGTCCGAGGCCGCGCGCACCCGAGGGCTGCGCTGCAAGTCCTTGTGCAAGGCCAGCCACAGCGGGCGCTTTCCCAGGACACCCGCGCCCACTCGTGTCAGCCGGGTGTCTCGCTCTCCGGTGAGACAAGGCAGGAGCGCGACTCCGAGTCCCGCCGCCGCGGCCTCGCGCAGCACGGTGGTGCTGTTGCTCTGGAGCAACCTGCGGCCACCTTGGGTGAGGCGTGTGAGCTCCTCGGACTCGGGGCCCGAGGTGAGCGTCGTCCGGTAGGCCAGCACGGAGTGGTTCCGGAAGTCCCCCGGGCGAGGCGCTCCTCGACGCCGCAGGTACGCTCGCGCCGCGTACATCGCGAACGCCATGTCGCCCACCTTGCGAATCACCAGGGCATCCCCGCGAGGCGGAGCGATTCGCAGCGCCAGGTCCGCGTCCCCTCGCTGGAGATCGACCAGGTCCGAGCCGACGACGAGCTCCACGTTGAGTCCGGGATGGCGGGCATGCAGCTCCCCCAGGTGTGGAGCGAGCAGCGCCTGGGCCAGGTACTCGGTGGCCGCGATGCGGACGGTGCCCTCCGCCTTCTCCTCGCGGGACACGGCATCCGAGAGCGAGCGGAGCGAGTCCTCCATCTCCCGCGCGCGAGCCACCACGGCCTCGGCCTCCTCGGTGAGTCCCAGGGTGCGAGCGCCGCGCAGCACGAGCCGGGTCCCCAGGGCTTTCTCCAGGGCGGCGAGGCGGCGGCCCACCGTGGTGGCGTCCACTCGCAGCTCGCGAGCCGCTCCAGCGAGCGAGCCCTGGCGTGCCACGGCGAGCAGGTAGCGCAAGTCGTCCCATCGCATATCCATGCCTGCAATGGTGCAGCAAAGCCCTGCATTCCCGCAGCACATCCAGCGCTATCTCGTGCGACAGGAGCTGCGGCACCCACACAGCCCGGCGCGACCAGGAGCACACGATGTCGATGTCCATGTTTCATCCGACGACGCTGGAGCAGGAGACAAACCACCCGGAGCAGCGTCTGCCGGTCGAGGCCGCGCCGGCGGTGGAGTCCGGGGGCTCGCGTCCTGGGGTGGCGTTCCGCTTCCAGGCGAGGGATGGCTACTCGCTGGCCGCGACGCTCCATGAGCCCGAGGGCTCACAGCTGGGCGCCGTGGTGCTGGTGAGTGGAGCCACGGGTGCGCGGCAGCGGTACTACTCGCGCTTCGCGGCCTTCCTCGCGCAGCGGGGTTTTCCGACCATCACCTTCGACTACCGAGGCATCGGCGGCTCGCGTCCGCAGTCACTCGAGGGCTTCGAGGCGCGCATGGAGGACTGGGGGAGCCAGGACCTCGCGGGCGCCATCGACATGGTGCGCGAGCGGTATCCGAACCACCGGTTGCTCCTGGTGGGCCACAGCGTTGGCGGGCAACTCCTGGGGCTCGCGCCCAACGCGGGCGAGGTGTCCGCGCTGCTGAACGTGGCGGCGGGCTCGGGCTACTACAAGCTGTTCCCCCAGAGCTGGCGCATGGGGCTCACCTGGCGCGTGGTGATGCCCACGCTGGTGCGAGCGTTCGGGAAGTTGCCGGGCTGGGCGGGCACGGCGGAGGACCTGCCCGCGGGAGTGGCTGAGCAGTGGGCGCGGTGGTGCCTGTCCCCTGACTACCTGTTGAGCGAGGGCGGCGAGGCGCGTCGCGAGGCCTATGCGTCGCTGTACCTGCCGCTGCGGGCGTACAGCTTCGCGGACGACGAGATGGCGCCGCGTGCGGCGGTGGAGCACCTGTTGTCGTTCTACGCGGACTCGCTGATGGAGCACCGTCACGTGTCCCCGAAGGACCTGGGACGGGCCATCGGTCACTTCGGATTCTTCCGTGAGACGTTCCGAGACACGCTCTGGTGCGAAGCCACCGAGTGGCTCGCAATCCACGCCCTCACGCCTCGCCCTGCCACCGGGGCCTGAGGCAACACGCCCTCAGAACGTCCAGTAGAACATGGGGACGGGGACTCCTCGGAACGAGTCCACCGCCAGACTGAGATGAAGGGTGTACAGCGGCACGTAAGTCCCCACGAGCACGAAGACCCCAAGCCCGAGGACAGCCGCCAGCGCGAAGGGACCGCGTCGCGCGGAGTGAAGAACCTTCAAGGCTTGCATCGAGGAGACCAGAAAGAGAGTCCCCGGCACCACCGTCAGCAGAAACCCAATCCAATACAGCCATTCATGGCCGGGACTGGGGCTGAACGGCCCCTCGCCGCGACCCACGACACCGAGATGCGAACCCACCGACAGATAGGTCAGGACTAGCAACATGCCCACCGTGGCGAAGGTCCCCCCTGCGTAGAGCGCCATGGCCACGGAGCTGGACCAGCGCCGTTGACTCCCGAAGAACCGCAGCACGGCATGCATCACCAGCCCGAGCAGCGCGTAGTACAGATGCGGAACAAGCGTCCGCATGAACTGCTCGAACAGGGAAATCGTTGCCACCCCATACTTCACCGTCTTCATGACGCGCATGGCGCCGACGACCAATGCCGAGGCCACCGTCACGTAGGCCAGCGGACTCATGACCTCTTCCCATCCTCCGCGAGCCCATCGCTCCGCGAAGCGCCCAGGACTTCGCGCGAAGAGCCACGCGGTATTCAGCACCAACCTCACAGGAGCCAGTGCCTCCTGGGCCCATCGCGGCTCTTCTCCGTTCGCGGCGCCTTCTTCCGGGAAAGTCACTTCCACGCGAGGCGGCACTGAGAAGGACGGGGATGCCACGGACATCGGACGGCCCCCAGAGGCTTCGACCTCCGCGGGCGAGGGCCTAGGAGCAGGAATAGCCATGAGCCTCGACTCTAGGGAACGACGGAACCGCGAGCCGAACCCGCGCCCCGCCACCTCAACAGCATTCCGTTGAACAGACAACATCCCCCCACCCCGTCCCCCTCCTGACGCAGTAGAACGCGCTCCATGGACCTGGAGCTCCAAGGCAGATCCGCCCTCATCACCGGCAGCAGCAAAGGCATCGGCCGCGCCACCGCCGCCGCCCTCGCCCGTGAGGGCGCTCGCGTGTGCTTGAGCGCTCGCGGCGCGGAGGCCCTGGAGGAAGCCGCGCGCGAGCTGCGCGCCACCGGCGCAGACATCGCCACCGTCGTCGCGGACGTGGCCACCCTCGAAGGTGCCCGCGCCGCCGTCGACGCGGCCGTGCGCGCCTTCGGCACCCTGGACATCCTCGTCAACAACGTGGGCGGCAGCGGCGGCGCCGGGGCCTTCCACACCGCCACCACCGACCAGTGGACCGCCGTGCTCGACCGCAACCTCATGTCCGCCGTGTGGTGCAGTCAGCGAGCCGTGGAGGTCATGCGCGCCCAGGGCGGCGGCACCATCATCCACATCAACTCCATCTACGGCCGCGAGTACGCCACCAGCGCGCCCTACACCACCGCCAAGGCGGGCCTCACCGCCCTCACCAAGGAGATGGCCGTGGACCTCGCGCCCCACCGCATCCGCGTCAACGGCGTCGCCCCCGGCTCCATCCTCTTCCCCGGCGGAAGCTGGGACAAACGCCAGAAGGCCGACCCCGAGAAGGTCGCGAAGCTGGTCCAGGACGAGCTGCCCTGGGGTCGCTTCGGCTCGCCCGAGGAGGTGGCGGACGTGGTGGCCTTCCTCTGCTCGGAGCGTGCCCGTTGGGTCACCGGGGCCACCCTTCCCGTGGACGGAGGCCAGGGCCGCGCCTTCTGAGAGCACCGCCCGGCCACTGTGCTATGGAGGGCGCCCTCCGAATGGAAAACGCCGCGTGCTGAAGCTCTACAAGAAGGAAGGCGACAGCCTCCGCTACTGGGAGGTCTGGGTTCACGAAGGGGTGCTCACCACACACTGGGGCACCGTGGGCGAAGTCGGCGAGCAGAAGGAAGCGCCCCTCCCCCCGGACGAGGACCCCGACTTCGCCATCGCCGACGCCGCGGGCCCCCTCATCGAGGACGGCTATGACGAGCCCGAGCTCGACGCCATGGCCACCCTCCTCGTCCAGTACCCCATCGAGGGCAAGGGCACCGGCCACGACGTGGAGAAGCGCGTCGCCGTGGAGGAGCTCCTCACCGACGCCCTCGGCTGGACGGGCAACGGCGACGTGGAAGGCGGCGAGATGCGAGACGGCCACCTGCGCATCTACTGCCAGGTCATGCACACCGAGGCCGCCGTGCGCGCCGTGGTGACGGCCCTCGAGTCCGAGGACCTCCTCGACGGCGCCTCCGTGCTCCTCGCCGAAGGCGACGCCGAGCCCCGCCTGCTCTGGCCCACCGCCTCCTGAACGCACCGCGCGGCCTCGGAAGGTCTTCCCCCCGAGGCCGCCCACGCCCGCGCTACCGCCGAGCCGACTTGCCGGTGATGCGGCGCCACCAGTCGCTCAGACGCTCCGGCCGCAGGGCCGTCTCCATCTCATCGCCATCCAGGACACCATCCTCATCCTGGTCCACGCCGATGCGCGTCTCGGAGCCCTTGGGCACCAGCGTGTACGTCAGCTCCGCGCCAGGCCCCGCGCCCGCGAGCAATTGCGTCCCGCTCACCGTCTCCACGGCCTTGTCCGACTGGAACGTGCCACTGCCCAGGTACGTGAAGCCTCGCGTCTCTCCCGCGCGGATGCCCTTCACCACCAACCCCACCTTGCCCGCGTTCGCCAGCGTCATGAACTGAGCGAGCCGAGCGAGCTGCGCGGGCGTCGAGGAGACAATCGTCACCTGCTGCCCCACCGCCGCATGCGAGTCCTTGCTCGCGGGCCCCGGCGGCAACAGCGGGTCCGTGGGTGAGCCGAGCGGCAGGTCCCCGCCGGAGAAGGACAGCAGCAGCGCCACCAGGTCCGCCACGTCCTGGTCGCTCGACGGGTGGAACGGGGGCTCGGTGACGAAGCGCGCCAGCGAGTCCACGCTGCCATCGTGGATGAACGAGAAGCCCGTGAGGCTCTCCAGCTGGCTCAGCTCCAGGCCCACCTTCTCGTAGAGGTTGCGCAGCTGCGGCACCTTCAGCGAGACGTTGGTGCTGCCATCCGTGGACACGAGCGCGTGGTGCGACTCGCCCAGGGGACCCGTGGGCATCGGAACCCACGTGGTACCACTCCACTGGCTGTTCGTGCCCACCCCCGACGGGAAGGTGTGGCACGTGTTGCACGCGAAGAGCTGCTGCGCGAGCAGGTTCGGCGGACGGAACAGCGCCAGGCCCCGCGTCGCGTCGCCATTCGCCAAGGGCTGCCCCTCGGGCGCGAAGCGGCCCGTCGTGTAGTGGCCCGGCAGCGGCAGGTTCGACGGCAGCGAGTTGTCCAGGTTGCGGAACGGGTTGGGCGGGAAGGACAGCGTCGCGAGGAAGGAGCGCAGCTCGTTCATCTCCGGCGTCGTGAGCTGCGTGTCATCGCCCTGGAGCCCCTCGAACGCGGGGTTGAACTCCTCCAGGCTCGCGCGGTCTCCGCGCCAGTGCAGCGGCTCCTTGCCGATGATGTCCTGGAGCGTCTGCGTCGTCATGGGTCCCTTCATCGGGTGCCACGGCTCGAACGGGGGCAGCCCCAGCCCCATGCCCAGGTTCTGCCCCGTCAGCGCCTTCACCGTGCCGGACGGGTCACCCAAGTCCCACGCGAGCTTGTCCATGCGCGCATCCACATGGCACGACGCGCAGGAGATGTGGCCCAGGCCCGACGTCTTGTGCGTGTCGTAGAGGTGCTTGCGGCCCACCTTGATGGCGGACGGCGTCGGGTCGAAGAACGAGACGCGCGCCATCTCCCACAGCCAGCCCGCGTTCACCACGGAGATGCTCCCGCCGAAGCGGTTGAGCACGTAGAGCCGGTCTCGCACGGAGTCGTGGACGATGCCCGTGGGGCCCTCACCCACCGTCACCTGCCCCAGCCGCGTCCCACCCGGCCCCATCGCCACCACGTTGTTGGAGCCCATGCCCGTCACGAACGCCCGCGTGCCGCTCGAGTTCCAGACGACGCCGCGCGGGTCTCCCACCGACTGGTTGCGCACCGTCTGCGACACGGTGGGCGTGGCGTACGTCAGGTGCGGATTGAGGTCATGCACCACCGGCGAGGCGGGATTGTTCGGGTCCACCATCGCCATCAGCACGCGCAGGAAGCGCCCGTTGACGTTGGGCTCGAAGCGCACCTCGTTGTGCGCGTCCGTGCCCACCACCGTGACGGAGCCGGAAGGGTGCACCGCCAGCGCCATGTTCATGTTCATCAGCCGCCGGGCATAGGTGACGCCCAGCGTGGTGGTGTCGATGATGGCCAGGTCCCGGTCCGGCAAGTCCCAGCCGGTGCGGCGCCCGGAGCCGGAGGCATTCGGCCCGCTCACCAGGTCCGTCCAGTCCGCGGTGTTGTCATCCATCCACCGGCCCAGCGCGTTCTTCCGCACGATGAGCCCCACCGCGGGAGGCGGAGGATTCGCCGGGTTCTTCGCGGGAGAGAAGAGGGAGCCCGCGTTGGGCGGCGGGTTGACGCCGGCATAGGGGCCGCGCGGGTCATTCACCGCGTTGGGCGGATGGGCGGTGGGGTCCACCGAGCCACCGCCGAGGATGGTGGTGCCATTGCCCGACTCGAAGATGGCCGCATAGACGTAGCGCCCGTTCGCGCTCACCGCGAGCGCCCGAGGGTCCTCGCCCTTGAGCGCGATTCGCTGCGGCGCCGCATCCAACTGGTTGGGATTCACCACCATCACCCGGTTGACCTGGGAGCAGGTGATGAACGCGCGCTGCGGCGTGCCCGCGAAGATGACATCCGCGGGCTCGTCATCCGTGTGCAGGGTGGCCGTCACCACGCCCCGCTCCAGGTCGACGATGCTCACGCTGTCCGAGATGTGATTCACGACCCACGCCTCGGTATTGCTTCGAGCGCGAACAGAGACGGGGTCCAACCCCACGGGGATGGAATCCACCAACTCCAGGCTCCTGCGGGAGGTCAGGTCGAACACCATCAGCCGGTTGTTCGCTGTATTGACGGCGAGCAAGAGATTGCCATCCGGCGTCATCTCGAGCGGGTGAACCTGCGAATTTTCCCAATTTACAAAAGAATCATTCGCCTGAGACACACCCGGGAGCCAAGCCAAGACAACACAAAGCAAGACCGCGAGTCGTGCGACACCCACCATATCGGGGACCTCCACGTCGTGAAGAAGCGGTGCTTCTCACTGTCTTGCATTTAACAACGGGCTCGATGCAACTCCTTGCTCATCAAAATCGTGAAACGTCCTTGGCTCGCGTTCGACATTTCCTCTCACGAATCAAAGATTCGGGCTCCCTGGAAAGCGACTCGAGGCGTCACACACGCCGAGCAAAGACAAACAAGGGAACCCCACACCCCGAGGTAAAACAGAAAAAGCCGAACACCGGCTCCGTCTCCGGGCCGGTGCTCCAATCGGGCGGCATTTTTTCTGTTTCAGCCGTGAGAGCCCGGGGTCGAGTTCCCCTCAGGCCTGGGTCGAAACACACGGAAGAGGAGCGCGATGGAAGGCACCACCGTGAGCGCGCCGATGACGACCGCGACCAGCAGCACGCGCTGAGTCGAGGCGCTGGAGGCGGCGCTGCTCAGCGTGATGTCGGGCACCACCAGGTACGGGTACTGGGACGCGGCCCAACCCAGGACGATGAGCCCGGCCTGGAAGGCCGCGGCCAGCCGCGCCCACTGGAAGCGCCGCGTCCACAGCAGGGCGAAGGCCGTCACCGCCGCCACCGCCGTGGCCCCGTGCAGCGCCAGCGCGAAGGGAGAGCGCAAGAGGCCCTCCCACACCCGAGGCGCGCCGCCGCGAGCCAGGAGCAGCACCACCAGGGCCGCGAGGAACACGGCCACACCCGCTCCCAGGGCCCGCCGACGGAAGTCCTCGCGCAGGCCCTCCGAGTGGGCCTCGTGGGTGAGGTACACCGCCGCCAGGAACGCGAAGAGGGTCAACGCCAACACACCCACCGCCCAGGCGAAGGGCGACAGCCACGAGGCGAAGAAGCCGCTCACCACCACGCGTCCCTCGACGCGGATGTCCCCGCTCGCCACCGCGCCCACGCACATGCCCAACAGCAGCGGCGCGACGACGCTGGCGATGCTGAAGACCAGCCCCCACTGCCGCTCCGCCGCGTAGCCGCGCAGGTCATAGGCGCGGAAGGTGAAGGCCGCGCCCCGGAAGACGATGCCGAGCATCAGGAGCGTGAGGGGGACATGCAGCGCCACGCTCAGCGCCGCGAAGGCGCGAGGGAAGCCCGCGAACATCAACACCATGCCGACGATGAGCCAGACGTGGTTCACCTCCCACACCGGCCCCATCGCGCGGGCGATGAGGGTGCGCTGCTCCGCCTTGCGCGGGCCGGAGGCGAACAAATCCCACACACCGCCACCGAAGTCCGCGCCGCCGAAGAGGGCGTAGAGGACAAACGCCCCCGCCATCACGAAGCCCAGCATCGCCTCAGTGGACATGGGCGTCGTCCTCCTTCACGCCTCGGCCCGTCACCGGCCCCTCGTCGCGGTCCGGCATCGTGCCGGCCACCTGGCGCTTGAGCAGCGCCACCACCACGGCACCCAGCAAGAGATACACGAGCGTGAACGTCCAGAACGGCGCCGCCAGGTGGGGCACGGGCGTCACCGCGTCCGCGGTGCGCATGACGCCTCGGACAATCCACGGCTGGCGGCCCCACTCGGTGACGAGCCACCCCGCCTCCAGCGCCACCAACCCCAGCGGCCCCGCCACCAGCCAGGCCCACATCATCTTCCGGCCGGAGGGCCAGGCCTTCTTCCGCCACCGATAGACGAGCGTCACCAGCGACAAGAGCGCCATGGCGCTGCCCGTGGCGACCATCACCTGGAAGGCCGCGTGCACCTTCGCCACCGGAGGCCACGTGTCGCGCGGGAACTCGTTCAGCCCCCGCACCTCCGCGTCCGGGTCCCCGAAGGCCAGGATGGACAGCGCCTTGGGGACCGTCACCCCGCCCAGGCGCAGCGGCGCGCCGCGCTCCGTCTCGAAGTGCGACTCCATCGCCGCCAGCTTCACCGGCTGCGCCTTCGCCACGTGCTTGGCGGACAAGTCGCCCACCAGTGGCTGGAGCAACGCGGTGACACACGCCAGTGGGAGCGCCACCGACAGCGCCTTGCGATGGAATGCCGCACCCGGATGACGCAGCAGCACGAAGGCGTGGATGCCCGCCATGGCGAAGGCGCTCGCCTGATAGCAGGAGAGCAGCACGTGCGCGGTCTGGTACTGCCAGCCCGGACTGAACATCGCCACCAGCGGCTGCACCTGCGTGGGCCCGTCGGGCGTGGCCACGAAGCCGGACGGGTCATTCATGAAGACGTTGACCAGCGTGACGAAGAACGCGCTGGCCGCGCCGCTCACCGCCACCATGATGCCGGAGAACAGGTGCAGCCCCGGCGACACCCGCTCGCGGCCGTAGAGGTAGATACCCAGGAAGATGGCCTCGGTGAAGAAGGCCACGCCCTCCAGACTGAAGGGCAGCCCGATCACTTCACCGTACCGGCCCATGAACTCCGGCCACAGCAGGCCCAGCTCGAACGACAGCACCGTGCCGCTCACCGCGCCCACCGCGAAGAGGATGGCCGTCCCCTTCGCCAGCTTGTGGCTCAGCGCCACGTAGTCCGCGTCACCCGTGCGCCGCGCCTTCCAGTCGCTCAACACCATGAGGACCGGCAGCGCCACGCCCGCCGCCGCGAAGACGATGTGGAACGCGAGCGACAGCCCCATCTGCGCCCGCGCATAGAGCAGGTCCGTCATGGACATCAGAATGCGTTATGTTTGATTTATTTGTATTTAGAAATTCTACTCGCCAGACAAAGCCGCACCGGGTGCCCCTCGGGGAGGCACGAGTGTCTGGACGGAGTTCTTCGCCACGGCGGTGGCCAGCGTGGTGGCGAAGATGAGGATGAGCTTGCGGCCCAGCTCCACGCCCACGGGCCGCTGCTCGGCGTTGGAGGCCAGGCGGTCCGGGTGCTCCCACGCGCGCTGGAGCGCCTTGCGCCGCTTCCTGCGCATCACCTCCGCGCGGTGACGGGAGCGATAGACGGCGAAGCCCACACCCGCCCCCACCAGCACCATGGCCACGGCGCCCGCGGCCACCAGCGCGCCGGAGTGCTGCTGGACCTGGTAGCGGACATCCAGCATCCGCCCGCGCCGGCGCTCCAACTCCTCCAGCGTCAGGAGCAGCTCGTCCCGGATGCGGTCCGCCGTCGCCTCCACCTGCCTGCGGTCATCCATGCCCTGGGTGATGCGGTGGTCCGCGTGGCGTTGACGCTCCGACAGCCCGTTGCCCCCTCGGCCGTTGCCATTCATTGCAGCGTCTCCCGCGTGAGGTGGTAGTCGAGCTTCAAGCGCTCCTGGGTGTGCAGCATGGGCTTCTTGGGCAGGCGCTTGACGCCCACCATCAGCAGCCCCGCCGCGACGGCGAGCAGCACCACGCCCACCAGCAGCACGCCCAGCGCCGCGCCCACGGGCAGCGCCAGCCCCAGCGCCACGAAGAGGACGGAGAGCGATACGAGGACCAGCACGGCGCCAGCCCCCAGGAGGATGCCCGCGGTGCGCGCCATCTTCAGCTCGTCCCGCAGCTCCTTCTTGGCGTGCAGCACCTCCGCGCGCACCAGCAAGCGGGTCTCCGCCAGCGCATGGCGGACGAGCTCCGCGGTGGACAGCGACTCCAGTTGGCTGCGCTCCAGGCGCTCTGATTCGAGGTCCACGGCTCACCTCTCCCGCACTCGGGAAGCAGGGCCTTGCCGGGTACGCGCCCGTCCGCTCGGACGGCACCTGCCCCCACTCCTCCGGACAAGGTGAGCAGGGCGAACGAGCGCGAGAAGCCCACCTGGAAGTACAGGACCGAGGCGCGCCTGGCCGCCTGCCCGAAGGCCGGCTCAGCGGCGGCGCTGGTGGGCCAGGGCGGTGGCCAGCGTCTCGCGCACCTGGTGCGCCCGGAAGAGGCGGTCCGCGGTGTCGACGAGGTTCTCCGAGTACAGCACCTGCTTGCGCAGCCGCGCGGGGATGGCGCGAGTGCCCAGGTGCGCGCCAATCAGCGCTCCCGTGAGCGCCGCGGCCACGTCCGCCTCACCGCCGCAGCGCAGCACCAGCGCCACGGCCTCGCGGAAGTCGTGCGGCACCTTCAGCGCGGCGTACAACGACGTCAGGAGCACCGGCACCACGTGCGAGGGCAGCCCGTCCACGCCCTTGAGCTCGCTGGGGGGCACCCCCACCCGACGCAGCTGCGTGAGCGCGCGCGTGGTGTCCCACGTCAGCAGCCGAGGCAGGTGCCGCACCTCTTCCGCCAGCCCCTTGTCGTGCACGGCCGCCGCCAGCGAGAGCTGCTCGCAGAACGCGGCGGGCGTCAGGGGCTCCTCCTCCATGCCCAGCGCGGCGGCCTGCGCGAACGCGGCGGCGGCGGCGGCGCAGACAGGGTCCTTGTGCGTGATGACGGTGAGCACGCCCGCGTCATGCGGCAGGCGCGCGCGCTGACCGCTCTCGAAGAGGCCCACCACCAGCGCGCGGCTGAGGACGGACGGGCACAGCGTGCCCAGGGGCGCGCCCGCGCTCATCCACGGCGAACCGCCGGACAGCCGCTGGAGCGACTCCGCGAGGCTGCGCGGCGGCTGGAGGATGATGCCCTCCTGCCACAGCCACGCCAGGTGCGCCGCCGCGCTGCGGCCCTCGACGCGGCCCTCGCGGATGACGCTCTCCGCCGCGGCCAGCAACAGCTGCGTGTCGTCGCTGAACTGGCCCTTGGCGAACTTCCCCCGAGGCCGAGGCGCGAAGTCCTCAGCGAGCCCAGGCAGCCGCGCGAGGCTGGCCGGTGGGATGCCGCGCAGCGGGAAGCCGAGCGCATCTCCAATGGCGAGCCCCACGAACGCCGCATGGAACCTGTCCTGGCGCTCGGAGGGAGTCAGCGACATGGAGTCGAGGAGATTAACCGAGGCTCAGGGCCGGGCGGACAAAGAGAAGCACGTGAATCGCGTGAAACGCGCACGGCTTCCGGTGAAATGACACGCGTGGGGACTTGACTCGCGAAGGAGGACTCCACTCACGTGTCTCACGCGAGCGGCTTCGGCCCCGTGCAGCAGGACACACGCCGTCATCACCGTCCACCTTCCTTGGCTCGTGCCCCGCCCGCCGTCGCGCGGGGGTGGGCTGACTACCGCAACCGGCATGGGGCGGCAAGCCCGAGCACCCCGGGGACCTCGCGCACCTGCACACGTGTCCAACTCCGGAAGCTTGCGTGCGTGCGGCTCGCACGGAGCGCAAGGCACACCCGGCATGTCCAGGTGGCAGCGACGCGCGGGAGTCGGCACACGCGCCGTCACGCGTCAGGCGTCGTCGCGTCCCAGGTTGACGACGGCTTGCAGCCGCGCCACCACGGCCTCCGCGCCCTGGTGCAGGTGCGTCCCGTCCCAGAGTGCGGGCACGGAGTGGCCACCGTGCAGCGTCCAGTCCAGCTCCGCCTGTGCATACGCGAGGTTGCGGAACTCGACGCGGTCCTCCAGCGCGTGGTCGACGACGTAGCGCCGCGCCACGGCGGAGGGCTTGTCGGCGATGCGGTGGAACAACTCGAGCGTGGAAGAGGTCATGGCGTCGACACGGGGAGGAAGAGCGCCGCCAGGTCCTTGCGGGAGCGGCCCACCAGGTCCGCCAGTGTGTACCGGTCCAGCACGGCGAGGAAGGCCTCTCGCGCCTCGGAGAGCACGCCCTTGAGGCCACACGCCGGCGAGATGGGGCAGGTGTTCTTCTCGCGGTTGAAGCACTCCACCAGCTCGAAGTCGGGCTCGGCCGCGCGCAGCACCTTGCCCACGCGGATGTCCTTCGTCGCGCGCGCCAGCATCACGCCGCCGGAGCGCCCCGCCTTGACCTCCACGAAGCCCTCCGACGCGAGCGTCTGCACCACCCGCACCAGGTGGTGCTTGGAGATGCCGTACGCGTCCGCCAGCTCCTGCGTGGAGGCGAGCCGCTCCGGCCTCGCGGCGAGGTAGAGCAGGACACGCAGCGAGTAGTCGGCGTGGAGGGTGAGGTGCACGTCAGCGAGCTCCCGAGGCCTCCGCCCTGGGGGTGCTCGGCAGGAAGACATCCGCGTGGAGGTCCTTCAGCGCGAGTCCCGAGAGGAAGAGCTTCTTGCGCAGGGATAACACCAATCCGGAGTCCCCGCAGAGGAAGGCCCGGAAGCCCGCGGGCTTGGGACACTCCGCGCGGAGGAGCACGTCGAGCGCGCCCTCCGCCACGTCCCGGCTGCCGCCCGTCAGCACGCTCGGCCGGTAGTGGAAACCCGAGTGACGACGCGCGAGTTCCCGCAGCTCCTCCGTGAGGTAGAGCCCCTCCGGCGTGCGCGCGCCCTGGAAGAGCCAGATGGGTCCGGTGTGTCCCGACTCGAGCGCGTCACGGACGATGCCGTACAGCGGCGCCAGGCCCGTGCCCGTGCCCGCGAGCAGCAAGGGTTGCTCGAAGCGGCCCGGAACATAGAAGCAGCTTCCCGCGGGGCCCTGCACGGCCACGGCGTCTCCCGCGCGCGCGTGCTCCGACAGCCAGCCGCTCATCAGTCCGCCCGGGATGCGGCGCACGTGCAACTCCAGCAGCCCCTCGCGCGGCAGGCTCGCCAGGGAGTAGCTGCGGGCGAGTCCATCCTCCCGCAGCAGCGACACGTACTGCCCCGCCCGGTAGTCCAGCGGCGCGGAGGTGGACAGCCTCACGCGCAGCACGCTCGCGGACAGCGGCGTCACGGAGTCGATGCGCGCGGGGACTCGCAGCGCGTCCGCGCCGGAGACCTCCAGGCGCGTGCCCGCGGCGGGCTTGCAGACACACGCGAGGAAGTAGCCCTGCGCGCGCAGCGTGTCCTTGAGTCCCACGCGCGCGGCGTCCGGCACGTCGCCGGAGGTCGCGCGCATGAGGCAGGACTGGCACGCCCCCGCGCGGCAGGAGTTCGGCACCGCCACGCCCTGGCGCAGGAGCCCGTCCAGCACGCTCTCCTCGGGCTCGAGCGGATACCACTTCGACTCGTGCTTCACCTGGGTCATGGACATGGCGTGCCTCCTGGGGGGTTCAGCGGTTGAGCACGTCCGCGCGAGCCCCACCCGCGATGGCCAGCACCTGCGCCACCAGCGGCGCGGCCACGCCCAATTCCTCCAGCGTGGCGCGCAGGTGCTCCACCACCGCGTCGAAGTGCACGTCGCCGAGGCCGCGCTTCACCAGGTGCGCATGGCCCGCGCGCATGTCCTTCCCCGAGTAGCTCGACGGCCCGCCCGTCACCATCGTCAGGAACGCCTTCTGCTTCGACGCCTGGCGCTCCATGTCCACGTCCTCGAAGAAGTGGCTGATGCGGTCGTCGGACAGCACCTTCCGGTAGAACACCTCCACCGCCGCCGCCATCGCCGGCTCCCCGCCAATCTGCTCGTAGACGCTCTTCTGCTGCGCAGCCGTGCTCATCGCATCCGCTCCTTCGCCCGGGTCGGGTTTAAAGATGCATTTCAAATGCATCGTTTGACAGAGAGGGTCAACTGAAGGAGAGAAGCCGCGCGAATCGAGGGAATCAGGCGCCCCGCGCAAATTCTTCACGTCTCCGCGCGAAAATTGCGCCCCAGTCCCGGGCCGGTGCCGACGTAGTGACGGAAGACGTAGAGCAGCGGCCGCCAGCGCGTCACGTCGACATGGTGGGTGCCTGGCACGGTGATGTCCTCGTGCGCGTGCACCCGGGTGACGCGCAGCTCGACGATGGCGAACGAGGGCGCGTCCTCGCCAGGCGTGAGCGTCGACCGGTGCGCCGAGAGCAGCACCGCCTCGAACTGCAGCGGACACTCGGCCACGCGCGGCGGCGCCACGGTGCCGGAGGGCAAGGGCGTGAGGCCCGCGCGCTCGAACTTGCGAGGCTCGTGCTGGTAGCCCATGGCGCGCTTCGCCTCCGGCACGGGGAAGCGGCCCGTCGTCGGCGCGATGCGCTCCACCTGCGGCCACTGCGCGGCGGAGGGCAGGTTCACCACGGCCTCCCGCGTGCGCTCCAGGTTCGCCAGCCCCTGGCCCATCAAGCCCAACCCCAGCACGAGCCGGTCGTCGAGCGCCCACACCGAGGAGAACGGCGTCAGGTTCGGCGCGCCGTCCTCCCCGACGGTGCTCAGCAGCGCCACGGGGGTTCCGAAGTAGAGGATGCGAGGTGCAATCACGCGGTGTCGGGTCGGCTCGTTCATCCGCGCATCGCTAGCGTGGGAGCGCACCGGGATGTTTCGGCGGTGACAGAAGCGTCGAGGGAAAGCCCCCGCGGGGAAATACTTCGGCCTGGACCGAAGTATCTCCGCGCGCAAAGCCATACACTCGCCCCATGCCTCAATCCCTCGACCTGGCCCTCGTCGCGGCGCTCATCGGAGACCCCGCGCGCGCGAGCATGCTGTCGCGCCTGCTGGAAGGCCCCGCGAGGACCGCGGGAGAGCTGGCGGCGGAGGCGCGCATCTCGCCGCAGACAGCGAGCGGCCACCTCGCGAAGCTCCTGGAGGGACAGCTCGTGCGCGTGGAGGTGCAGGGCCGCCACCGCTACTACCGGCTGGCCCACCCGAACGTGGCGCGAGCACTGGAGGCCCTCCAGCTCCTCGCCCCCACGCGCCTCATCCCCTCGCGAGTCCCCGAGCCGCTGCGCTTCGCGCGCACCTGCTATGACCACCTCGCGGGCACGCTGGGCGTGGCCCTGGCGGAGGCGCTGGAGCACCGGGGCCTGCTGGAGTCGGGAGAGGACAGCTACGTCCTGACGCCCGCGGGCACGCGCTTCGTCTCGAGCTGGGGCGTGGACGTGGAGGCCCTGTCCCAAGGCCGGCGCGCCTTCGCACGCCGTTGCCTGGACTGGAGCGAGCGCCGCGCCCACGTGGGGGGAGCGCTGGGCGCCGCGATGACGGAGCGCCTCTTCGTGCTGCGCTGGATTGCACGCCGGCCCGAGGGCCGCGGAGTGCGGCTCACCGTCGAGGGCCGGCGGGGATTCGACCAGCAACTGGGGCTGACCTGGCCGTGAAGCCGGTCAGCCCGTCGCCTCAGCCCCGAGCGCCAGCGGCGCCGATGCGGGCCGCCTCGCGGCGCACCGTGGCCTGCTCCAGCTCGTAGCGGGCGTCCTCGGAGGACAGGCCCTTCAGGCGCTCCTGCGCCTCGGCCATGCGCTTGCGCGCGCCGTCCACGTCGATGCCGGACACGTGCTCGGCGGCGTCCGCCAGCACCAGCACCTTGTCGTTGGCCACTTCCACGAAGCCGCCGGCGACGAAGTACGCGTCGCGCTTGCCAGCCTCCACCAGCGTCAGCGCGCCCGGCTCCATCAGCGACAGGAACGGGGTGTGGCCCGGCCGCACGCCAAACAGGCCCTTCCCACCGGGCACAACCGCCTCGTCGGCCTGGACCGACAGGATGCGCTTCTCGGGGGTGACAATCTCCACAGTCAGCTTGGCCATGAGGCTCCTCGCACTACCCAAATCAGAAATGGAGCTGCTGGGTGACGCCACCCACCGGCTCGAACTCCACCACCCCGCCGTCCGTCAACCGAGGCCCCTTGCCGGGGATGCCGAGCGTGCCTTCCAACCACTTCAAGTGGTGGGTCATCTGGCGCACCTCGGTGAGCAGCTTCGAGGGGACCACGTCCGTCAGGCGCCGCTCCAGGACGCGCTGTCCCTCGCGCGTGTACTGCCCCGCCACCAACACCTCCACCGCCCAGCCCGGAGGCCCCTTCGGCTGCTTGCCCTTCTTCTTCGTCCGGGGCGCGGGCTTCGCCTTCCCCTTCTCCACCAGGGGCCAGAGCACCCACACCCGCTCACCGTCGTTGGAGACGAAGTAGTAGTCGTCCACCGTCCCCACGCACTGCTCGAGGTGCCAGGCGGGACCGCTCTCCTTCGTCACCTCGAGCCGGCACTTGCCCGCCCCCGAGTCCACCATGCGCACGCTGTACAAGCCGTTGGCGCTCACCCGAGCCCTTCCCTTGCGCTCCTCCGCCAAGGCGGGGAGCGACAGGACACAGAAGAACAGGGCGAGCGCCGCGTGACGCATGGTCACCTCGGAAGAGGGTGGGACAGCGAGTCTACGCCACCATCTTCCGGGCGTTCTCGGCGACCTCGCTGATGGTGCCCGCCATGTAGAAGGCGCCCTCGGGGATGTCGTCGTGCTTGCCCTCGGCGATCTCCTTGAAGCCCTGGATGGTGTCCTGGAGCTTCACGTACCGGCCTTCCTTGCCGGTGAAGACCTGCGCCACGAAGAAGGGCTGCGACAGGAACTTCTGGATCTTGCGGGCGCGCGCCACGACCAGCTTGTCGTCCTCGGAGAGCTCGTCCATGCCGAGGATGGCGATGATGTCCTGGAGCTCCTTGTAGCGCTGCAGGATGCCCTGGACCTTGCGAGCCACCGCGTAGTGCTCCTGGCCGATGATGCCCGGGTCCAGGATGCGGCTGGTGGAGTCGAGCGGGTCCACGGCGGGGAAGATGGCGAGCTCCGCGATGGAGCGGTTGAGCACCGTCGTCGCGTCCAGGTGGGCGAACGCGGTGGCGGGCGCCGGGTCCGTCAGGTCGTCGGCGGGCACGTAGATGGCCTGCACGGACGTGATGGAGCCCTTGGTCGTGGAGGTGATGCGCTCCTGCAGACCGCCCATCTCGGTGGCCAGCGTGGGCTGGTAACCCACGGCGCTCGGGATGCGGCCCAGGAGGGCGGACACTTCCGAGCCGGCCTGGGTGAAGCGGAAGATGTTGTCCACGAAGAGGAGCACGTCACGGCCCTCCACGTCGCGGAAGTACTCCGCCATGGTCAGCGCGGAGAGCGCGACACGGGCGCGGGCACCAGGCGGCTCGTTCATCTGGCCGTACACGAGGACGGCCTGGCTGGCCTCCAGGTTGTCGGTCTTGATGACGCCCGTGTCCTGCATCTCGTGGTACAGGTCGTTGCCCTCGCGGGTGCGCTCACCGACGCCGGCGAACACGGAGAAGCCGCCGCGCTCGATGGCCACGTTGCGGATGAGCTCCTGCAGGAGCACCGTCTTGCCGACGCCGGCGCCGCCGAACAGGCCAATCTTGCCGCCGCGGGTGTAGGGGGCGAGCAGGTCGATGACCTTGATGCCCGTCTCGAACATCTGCACGCGCACGTCCTGCTCCGTGAACGGAGGGGGCGCGCGGTGGATGGGCCAGTACTCCTGCGACTTCACCGGGCCCATCTCGTCCACCGGCTCGCCGGTGACGTTCAGGATGCGGCCCAGGGTCGCCTTGCCCACCGGCACCTGGATGGGGGCGCCCGTGTTCTTCACCGGCGTGCCACGCGCCAGACCCTCGGTGGAGTCCATGGCGATGGTGCGCACCGTGTTCTCACCCAGGTGCTGGGCAACCTCGAGCACCAGGTTGTCCTGCTCAGGGCCCAGGTTGGCGTTGGTCAGCTTGAGGGCGACGTACACCTCCGGGAGACCACCGGGCGGAAACTCCACGTCGACCACGGGGCCGAGAACCTGGATGACTTTGCCTGCCGTAGGAACTTGAGCGCTCATGGGTGTCGTCTGCCTCGTGCGGGGGGCGACCGGCGCCGTGCCCGTCATCAAATTTCGGCCCGGATATGAGGGCGGAGCCCCTTTACCGGGCGCCTCCCCTAGAATCAAGCCTCCCGGGCTCCGGACCGGTAAGTCCCGCTTAGCGGATCCACGCCGTGGGGCCAACCCCACCTACTTTTCGCCCACCTGGTACACCAGCGGCAGGTTGCCCTTCGAGCCGCCGCCCACGATGACCACCTTGGCGTTGGAGCTGGCGGCCAGCTTCTCGGTCGCCTCGATGCCCTTGAAGCGCAGGTACTCCTCCGTGAGGCCCTGGCGGACGATGGTCTGGTACTTGGCGATGCCCTCGGCTTCGATCTGCCGGCGCTCGGCCTCCTGGCGCTCCTTGTCCAGGGTGAAGCGCATCTTCTGGCTGCGCTGCTCCTCGGCCAGCTTGTCGGAGATGGCCTCCCGGATGGCCGTGGGCAGCGTCACGTCCCGGACCAGGATGGCCTCCACGACGACGTGCTTGTCCTTCAGCGCCCGGGTCACCTCGTCGAAGATCTCCTTCTCAATCTGCTCGCGCTTGGTGGAATAGATCTCCTCCGGCGCGTACCGGCCGAACACCTTGCGGGCCTCTGAGCGGGTGATGGGGGCGATGAGGATGTCCGCGTACCGGGGGCCCGTCTGCGTGTGCAGCTCGAAGAGCTTCGTCGGGTCCACCCGGTAGCGCACGCTGGAGTCCACCCGCAGGTCCAGGCCGTTGTTGGACAGGACGCTCAGCTCGTCCTTCATCTCCTGGACGCGCAGGTCGTACACGATGAGCGACTTGCCCGGCCGCATCACGTGCATGCCTTCGCCATAGGGCTCGCGCAGCGTGCCGCTGCCGAACGAGTCGAACCCAATCCCCCCGTGGCCGCTGGGGATGGTGTCGAAACCACAGCCACTTCCCAAGAGCAGCACGCCCAACAGCATCCCCAGTCGCTTCACGAAGCCTCCCTCGCATGAGCCCACACGTGCTCGGGGGAGACCTTAAACGCGAAGGGCCCGCTCCCAAAAATGGGGCGGGCCCGGAGCGTACGGCGGTGGGGCCTGGGACTACTTGAGGGCCTCGGCGCCGGAGACGATCTCCATGAGCTCCTTGGTGATGACCGCCTGACGGGTGCGGTTGTAGGTGAGCGTCAGGCTGGAAATCATGTCGGAGGCGTTGGAGGTCGCGTTCTCCATGGCGCTCATGCGGGCGCCGTGCTCGCTGGCCACGCTCTCCAGGAGGGCGCGGTAGAGCTTGATGTTGACGGCCTGGGGCACCAGGCGGTCCAGCACGGCCTGGCGGTCCGGCTCGTACTTGAAGTCCACCATGGCGGCGGCGCCCTCGGACGGAGCCCCGCCCGTGCCCAGCGTCTGCAGGGGCAGCAGCTGGGTGACGACCACCTTCTGGTTAATCGCGCTGATGAACTCGTTGTAGACGATGTGGACGGCGTCCACCTCGCCGTTGAGGTAGCTGGCGACCAGCTCCTCGGCGATGTCCGCGGCGGCGCGGTAGTTCAGGCGCTGGTACAGGCCGCCGAAGTCCTTGCGCACGTCCTGGTTGCGGTTGCGGAAGAAGTCGTTGCCCTTGCGGCCCACCGTGGAGATCCGGATGTTCTCCAGGCCCGTGTTCTCGTACAGGAACCGGTTGGCGCGGCGGGTGACGTTGGAGTTGAAGCCGCCGGCGAGGCCGCGGTCCGACGTCAGGGTGATGAGCTCCACGCGCTTGACGGGACGGGCCGCCAGCAGCGGGTGGGTGAGGTTGTCGTCACCGGAGCGCGCCGACAGGTCCGCGATGATCTGATCCAACATCGTCGCGTACGGACGGGCGGCGAGGATGGCGTCCTGCGCCTTGCGCAGCTTCGCGGCGGAGACCATCTTCATGGCCTTGGTGATCTGCCGCGTGTTCTTCACCGAGCGGATGCGCTTGCGGATGTCGCGAAGGGACGCCATGGGACGAGCAACTCCTGTGGGACGTTCTGCCGATACCCCCAGGTGAGAGCAGGGCAGCTTGACGGCGGGGCCCCCTATATAAGCGGGCCGGGGGCCGGTCAACGGCAGTCCTCCCGGGGCTTTCCGGACACGCGGCCGGGTCCCTCCAGCGCAGGGCGGCCAGGCGGGCCCGGGGGCCCTGGGTTTCGATGGCGGGGCGGCACCTTACCTTCGAGGGCATGACCCCCGCTGGACCCGTGCTCATCGTCGAGGACGACCTGGACATCCGTGAGGCACTCCAGGCCTATCTGGAGCTCCAAGGGTATTCCGTGCGTTCGGCGGGGGACGGGCGGGAGGCGCTGGCGCACCTGGCGGCCTCGCCGAGCCCCTCCCTCATCCTGTTGGACATGGGGTTGCCGGTGATGGACGGGCACCGGGTGCTGACGGCCCGGGCGAGCGCGCCGGGGCTCTCGCGGGTGCCGGTCGTCATCCTGTCGGCGGACACGGAGCGGATGAGTCCTCGGGACAGAGCGGTGTACGCGGCCAGCCAGGGAGTGGCGGCGTTCCTGCCGAAGCCGGTGGACCCTCGGCGGTTGCTGGAGACGCTCCGGCGGTTGTTGCCGGGCCAGGCCGAGGCCCAGACGGACGCGCCTTCCTGACGTGAGGGCCTCACACGGGGCTTTGTCTGGTGGGCGGGTCGGAACACAATGGCGGCTGGAGTGGTGTTCCAGGGTCCATGAAGCCAACCCGAGCGAGCGGTATCTGGGCGCGCAGGGCCCTTGTCCTCCTGCTCGTGGGCATCGTGGGCCTGCTCGGCCTCTCGTACCTGGTGCGAGTGAGCTACGAGGAGCGCATCGTGCCGTTGGTGGAGGCGCCCGAGGCGCCCGTGGCGCTCGTGTTCGGCGCGGGGCTGGCGCCGGGCGCAGTGCCCTCTCCAGTGCTGGCGCAGCGGCTGGACATGGCGATGGCGCTGTGGCGCGCGGGCAAGGTGCGCGCGGTGCTGGTGAGTGGGGACGAGGTGAAGCCGTTCCACCACGAGACGCGGGCCATGCGGCGCTACCTGTTGGCTCGGGGCCTGCCGGAGGACGTGGTGCTGGGGGATGAGGCGGGGCTGTCGACGTATGACAGCTGCCTGCGGGCGCGGGCGGTGTTCGGGGCGAGCAAGGCATTGCTGGTGACGCAGCGGTTTCATCTGCCGCGGGCGTTGTTCATCGCGAACTCGGTGGGCATCGACGCGTGGGGCGTGGCGGCGGATGAGGGTCGCTCGACGCCTTGGCGGTACACGGTGCGCGAGACGCTGTCGCGGGTGCTGGCGTTGGGGATGGTGGTGCTGAAGGTGGAGCCCGTCTACCCCACGGGCCGCGCGGCGGTCCCCAAGGGCTGAGGCAGGGCCGAGCCCGGCAGGCGGGCGGGCGCGTGCGAATTGCGGCGGTCGGAGTGGGTTCTCATTGTTGAGACACGGAGGCTGGCCCACCCCTCTTTCGCGAGGAGAGACCCATGCGATTCAAGAAGCTCGGCTCGGAGGACGTGGGCGAGTCCACCTCGCTGCGTCATGTGAATCAGGACACCGGCGAGGAGGAGATCAACATCACCGACCAGGACCTGGCGTCGTCTCCTCCCCTGGAGGAGGAGCCGGACTTCCGAGACATCCTCCCGGACCAGATTCACGAGTTCCGCCGAGGGGATGAGGAGACGGAAGAGACGGAGCTGACGGCACAGCCCGAGGAACGGTTGCGCCCCGCGCGCAGGGACCAATTGCCGGAGAGCTAGGTTCACGCCCCCGTGAGGCGCCGCGGGGGTGGTTCGCGAGGAGAGGGGGCGGCACTCTCTTCACGGACGTCGCCGTGGGGCGAGTCCTGTACGCACCACGTCGTGGCTCGACGGAGCTGGGAAACCGGGCTCGGCACACGACGTGATGTGACGACATGGCAGAAGCCACGGCGTATCTGTTGGAGAGGAGCCGTGGGCCATCGGGTTGGCATGCCCCCGTGAATGGGGGCATGCACCCGTGGGCTGCCTACTTCCTTGGCTTGGCTTTCTTGGCGGCGCTCTTCGACGGCACCGCCTTCTTCGCAGCGCCCTTCTTCGCCACTGCCTGCTTCGCGACGGGCGTCTTCTTGGCGCCCGCCTTCACCGTGGGCTGCTGCGCGGGAGCCTTCTTCGCGGCCTTCGCCGATGCCTTCGTGGCGACCTTCGCAGGGGCCTTCTTCGCCGATGCCTTCGTGGCAACCTGCGCAGGGGCCTTCTTCGCCGCAGCCTTCGTGGCGGTCCCCTTCTTCGCGGGGGCCCTCGCGGGAGCCGGCTTCTTGGCTGCGGCCTTCGACTTGAGCGCCTTCGCAGGCACGGCCTTCACGCCCGTGGACTTCTTCTCCCCGGCCTTCGCGGGCGAAGCGTTCTTGCCGGTGGGCTTCGACGCCACAGGCTTCACGGGCGCAGACTTCTTGCCCGTGGGCTTTTGCTCCGCAGCCTTCGCAGGGGCCGCGACCTTGCCCGTGGACTTCGTCTCCACAGCCATCACGAGCGCGACCCTCTTGCCCGCGGGCTTCGCGGGGGCAGCGTTCGTGGCTGCGGCCTTCTTGCTCACGGGCGTCGCCGGGGCAACGTTCGTGACCACGTCCTTCTTGCTCGCGGGCTTCGCCGGAGCAGCGTTCGTGACCTCGGCCTTTTTGCTCACGGGCTTCGCGGCGGCAGCGTTCGTGGCCTCGGCCTTCTTGCTCGCGGGCTTCGCCTCCGCGACCTTCGCGGGGGCCGAAGGCTTCTTCGCCTTCGTGGACGCGGAAGCCTTCTCCGTGGCCTCGGCGGAGGCCGCCGTCACCACGGTCGGCTCGACCTCCTTCATCGCAGCCACCTCCGCGACCGTCACCGCCCCGGTCTTCGCCTTGTGGGCCTTGCTCGCCTTGGGCTCAGAGACCTGACCCGTGGGGGCCTTCTTCGGGGTCTTCTCGCTCCCGAGCTCCTTGCTCAGGGCCTCCTGCATCGTCGGCCTCACGAAGAGCTCGGTCTGCTTGACCTTCGACTCCACGCGAACGACGGGCTTCTTCCCATTGCCCGCCTTGGCCCCCGTACGTCCGCCCCCAGCGGCCTCGTCCCCGACGTAGCGGTCCCCGCCCGTGCCCTTCCGGCCGCGAGACACATCCTCGTCGTACTCATAGGCAAGCTCGCGCTGGGCCTCCTCCTCTTCGACCTCTTCCTCGGCCTCGTCGACGTCGTCTTCCTCGTCGTCGGCCTGCTCCTCGTCCTCCCCCGCCACGCCGGAGAGGGCCTCCTGGAGCACCGCGTTCATCGCCCGAGCGAAGGTGCGCTCTCCGAAGCTCTCGACCTCCGCCGGCGGGACGAGCACGTCGAGCATGTCCCGCAGCGAGCGGTACAGCCGCATCTCACGCTTCTCGCCATCCCAGGTGCCGTAGACCCACTCGTCGTCACCCAGCGCCTCGACCCAGCCCGGCAGCGGTCCACCGCCGTCGCCCTGCTCCACCATGGCCGACTTGCGCGCGGAGAACAGGTGCCGATGAGGCCCCTTCACTCCCACGCGCCATACCCCCGCCGCGGGGAGGCCCTCCAGCTTCAGCCGCGTCTTCTCCAGGACACTCGCGGCACCCTCGGGGCCATGCAGCGGAAAGAGCGTCACCTCTCCCAGGAACTCGCCGCCGTTGAATGCCAGGTACAAGTGGCCGAGGTCCTCGGGGAACGGGACGCCGCACTCGGTCTCCGCCCACCGGACCTCATCCGCGGACACACCCGTTGCCGCTGCTTTCGCCGACTTCCGCAGTGCCTCCAACCACTCGTGCATGACCCCTCCACGACACATCCACTGCACATCCACTGCGACAACCTTACGGCGGACGAGCCCTGTCGCGCAGTGTCCGTTTGGGACTTTTCACCCGACCTACCACGACCACCCCAGCTCAGGCGCCTGGCTCCCACTCCCTCGGGAGGAAGAACGTCGGCCAACCTGGGGGGCCTCACCCTGGGCTCCCGCCCCACCACGCCGGGGGACCCGCATCCCCGAGCTTCGCCTCGAAAGGCGAGACATCGGAGGCCAGGCCTCCGAGCCGGCCTTGAAGCCAGGGGGACGGACCGTTAGGCAAGGGCCATGGCGCATCCAGTCAGCTATGAGGGAACCCCAGAGAACTTCGACCAGCTCGTCCTGGAGCCCCAGGGCGAACTGGTGGTCGTGGACTTCTGGGGCGACGGCTGCCCGAACTGCGAGGTCTACGCGGCGGCCGAACCCATGCTCCTCTCGGAACTGGATGGCGCCCCCATGCGGGTGGTCAAGGTGAACGCCTACCAGCACGAGTCACTGGCTCACCGCTTCGGCCTCTACGGCATCCCCACGTTCCTGCTGTTCCGCGACGGGAAGCTCCTGGGGAAGATGAGCCAGTACTACGGGAAGGAATACTTCCTCGGCGTCATCCGCGAGCACCTGCCGACCCCACCCGGAAGCCCGGCGTAGGCCAAGCCCCCCCATATCGCCCCGAAGTACGAGCCTCGGTAAGAAACGGCACGTCATCCGTTTCTCCTCCGTCTGGAAGTCACCGCGTGGGTCTGCCCAGACGCGCTGAAGCCCACGCAGAGGGGGGAGATACATGAAGAAGATGCTCTTCACGCTGCTCGTCGGACTTTGCCTGGGCGCCAGTGCGCCCGTCCCCGCCGAGTCTGGCGACGAGGCCCAGGGCGAAGTGACGGCGGAGACAGCCGTGAACCTGGTGCCCTGCTGCTACGACTGTGGCGGCAACTACGTTGCCTGCCTCGAGCGATGCGACGAGCCCGGGGCTCCCCGGGGTTGTCAGGACACCTGCCTCGCCCGATTCAAGATCTGCAACCGCGCCTGCAGCTACAACAACTGCTGATCCTGCGGCGGGGGCTGAACGAGCACTTGGGGGTATCGGATGGGTCCATTGAGGGTCATGAACCGATACCACCCCAGGATGGCGAACCCGATGGCCCCGCCTCCCCAATACACAGCCAGCGAGGCGCTTTCGTTGATGACAGCGAAGACGCCGCCCAGCAGGACGGCGAGGAGTGCGGTCACGCTGGAGAAGATGACCAGCACACGGCCTCCGGGACCGGCTCGGGTCAACAGCGCGAAAGCCAGGGTGAGACACGTCAACCCTCCCAGGATGACGAACTCAGCAGCCCCCGAGAGCGATCTCCCACCCCAGCCACAGCCGGCGTACGCCGGCAGGGCCGACAGCAGGGCCGTGAGCACAGCCACGCGGGATGCCGCCCGAAGCTTCAGTTGAGGTCCATCAACAGGACGGGAGAACATGGCTCCTCCTCGGAGGTCGAGGCGCCTACGCAAGAGCAAACGCCTTGCCATCTCTCCTGTCCCTCGGGGCCGCCCCTCTTGAAGAGGGCCCGGAGCGCAGCGCGCGGCACAGTCGTGCAGGGCGCTGCACACGTCCTTGATTCACGCTAGCGCGAGGTCCCCTGACACCAGCCGCTCGAGCTGCACGTCCGGCGGCCATCACACTGGCAGGAGTTCGCACAGCGATTCGAGCCCGCCGGATTCCAGGCCTCGTTCCAGTAGTAGCGAGGGCTGTCGCAGCCCACCGCCGGACGCGCAACTCCCTGGCACCAGCCACTCGAGCTACAGGTCCGCATACCGTCACAATCACAGCTGCTGGAGCAACGATTGGGTCCGCGAGGGTTCCGAGCTTCGTCCCGGTAGTAATTGTAGTACTTGCACGCGGCCAGGTCCTGCTCCGCGCTCTCGAGCGACTCTTCCTCCACCAGTGCAGGCTCCACCTCTTCAGGGCTCGAGGACGAAGCATCCGCTCCACACCCGGACACCAGCACCAGGAACATCACCGACAAAGACAACACAACACCATTCACGACGCGCGCAAGGAACATCACAGCCCCCCTCGGGACAGCCAGATGAAGCGCCGTCCTCTTACGTCCTCGCGCAAAACCAAGGCAATCCCACTCAACCCAACGACCAGTCGTCGATATTCCTCACGTTGACTGCGCCGCACTCCCATGTCCCGCGCCATCCCCATGGATGGGCATCACTGCTGCTCGGGCAACAGCACACGGGACGTCCGTGCATCACCGACGCAAGTGCTTCCGCCACTCAGCAAGCCCCTGCTTCTGTCCCAGCACCGGACCCTCCACGTCCATCCCCACGTGATGCCGAGAACGAATGGCGAGCTCCGCCCACGCCCTCTTCCGAGTCTCTCGTGAGCTCTCGGGGGAGGCCAGCTCCTCCAAGCTGCTCTCCACGGCATAGGGCTTTCCCAGCCGCGCCCGCTTGATGCCTTGGAAGCGGGAACGATGCTCCTTCCACCACTGCTCCCAGACCGCCCGGTCCGTGCTCGGGAGACGCAGCTCCCGCGGAGGGTCATCCTCATCCTCCGTCGGGACCTGCACGACCTGCTGAAGCCCCGCCCCCGTCATGAGGTTCAGCGCACCGGCCGCGACCAGCCGATGCTCGCGGGCATCGCCCGCAAGCTCATCCATCAGACAAGGAATGGCCTCGACGGCCCCCAGGATGCCCATGGCCTCCAGCGCGGCCAGCGCCGTGTCAGGGCGGGCCTTCAACTGCTGAAGCATGGGCCAGTCCCGCTCATCCCCGGCCAGCGCCAGGAGCCGAGGCAAGTCCCTCGAGTTCGCGCCTCCCGCACGGCCCATCGTCCGGCAGAGCGGAAGCACGCGAGAAGACCCCAGACACAGCGCCGCCAGCGCCAGCTCCGCCCACTCGCTCCCAGATGGAGCGTGCAGCAGATTCTCCAGCACGGCGCTCGCGGGCGCATGGCCAAGCTGCGCGAGCGACCAGGCCGCTGCCCCGCGCACCTCGGCTGAAGGTGAATCCAACAACGGCACGAGCAGCTCCGCCCCGCCCTCCAGCCGACGCCCGATGATGCGAACCGCCGCGACGCGAACCTCGTCGCGAGACGAGCGCAGCAGCGGCCCCAGCCACTTCAGCAACCCAGGACGCTCGGCCAAGGCCAGTGCCTGCGTCCAGACAGGCACCAGGTCCTCCGCGGTGTCCTCCATCTCCTGGAAGAGTCCCTCCAGCTCCCCCTCCTCCACGACCGACGCCAGGACGTACACCGCGGCCATCAGCCGCGGCTCATCCCCATCCGCGAGGCCCTCCTGGGCCAGGGGCACGGACATGTCCGGTTGGATGCGCATGGCGTCGACATGCGCGGCCAGACGCTCCTCCAGGTCCGCGAGGTCCTCCCACTGAGAAGTCTCATCCAGCAGGCGCGTCTGGCGCTGCTCGAGCAGGAACTCGATTTCCGAGAAGTGCTCTTCCTGCATCTCACGAATGAACGCGGCTTCGGCGGGATTCCGCGCGGGCAGCGGGAGCACAGCCATGTCCGAGCCTCCTGCGGCCTCACGAGCCCTGTCGGGCGGAGACCTGTTCCCACCTAGTTGATCTGCACCGAGCCGCCCTTGATGCGGTTCACGCCCGACGCACGGGTCTCCACCTGGGTGCCTCGAATGACAATCTTCCCGTCGCTCCGCAGCGTGACGGAGCTCTTCCCGCAGCGCAGCACCAGCTCATCCTGCGCCTCCAGCTTCACCGTGCGCGGCTGCCCATCCACGCGAAGCTCCACCGGCCCGCCCTTCGCGCGCTCCTCCAACATCACATCCAGCAGCGGCGTCTCGCTGGCGGCCTGCACCACCCCCATGACGAGGGGAAGCGCGGGGTCTCCCTTCTCGAAGAGCAGCACCACGGACTGCTGGGCATTCACCGCCCGCTCCCACTCCTCCGGAGTCAACGACACGGCGACGCGCGCCGGCACGGGCCCCTGGGAGTTGCCCTCGAAGTCCACCTGCAGCACGCCGTGGGCCCCTCGCGAGACCAGTCGCCCCACGCGGCTCCCCAGGATGGGCTCCTGGGATGAAACCTCCAGCGAGCCCACCCGCTCGGCTCCCGCCTTCTCGTCGTTCGCGGCCATGGCGCGTCAGTTCTCCCCAATCTTCGAGGCCTTCATGATGATGTCGCCGCTCGCCGTCATCTCCAGCTTCGCGCCCTTGATGACCACGTCTCCATTCTTCTTCACCTGGATGGTGGCGCTGCCGACCTTGAGCGTGAACTGCTCCTCGGCCGACAGGACGATCTCCTTCGCACCGAGCGCATAGGTGTCCTTGGCCTTCACCGTCATCGCCGCATTCACGTTGACGAGGAAGTCCTTGCTCACCTTGAGGTTGCGCTTCTTCCCCACCGTCTCGCTCAGGTCTCCGCCGACCTTCAGCGTCCGGCTGCCCTTCACCAGCTCACTCTTCTTCGCCCCCACCATCTCCACCTTCGCCCCCCCCACCTGCTCCGACTTGAGCCCGACCACAATCTCATTCATGGCCGCACCCACGTTGATGGCGTAACCCCCGCCGACGTTGAGCGCCTTGCCCAGCCCCACGTTCTCCGTGGACGCGAGCATCACCGTCGTCGACTGGGTCCCTCCCACGCTGATGGACTGCGACCCCGTGACGGCCTCCGTGTGGTTGCCTCCCACCGTCGTCGACCGGTCCTTCGTCACGTCCAGCGTCTGGTTGCCACCCACCACGCTGGAGTCGTCCTTGCCCACCGAGAGCTTCTGGTTGCCCAGCACCTCGCGGCTCCGGTCCTTCTCCACGCGCAGCGTCTCGTTGCCCCCCACCTTCTGGGACTTGTCGTTCTCCACGACGATGTTGAAGTCCTTCTGCGCGTGGAAGAACACCTCCTCGCTGCCCGCGGCGTCCTCGAAGCGCAGCTCGTTGAACCCGTCGCCTCCAGGACTCGAGCTCGAGCGCAGCGTGCTCTTCGTCTTCTCGTCCGGCAGCGACAGCGGGGGAGGATTGTGTCCGTTGTAGACGCTGCCCGTCACCAGGGGGCGGTCAGGGTCCCCTTCCAGGAACTCCACCACCACCTCCTGGCCGATGCGAGGCAGGTACAGCGCGCCCCATCCAGGCCCCGCCCACGCCTGGCTCACGCGAATCCAGCACGAGCTCTTGTCGTCGCCCTTCCCCTCCCGGTCCCAGTGGAACTGGACCTTGATGCGCCCGTGCTCGTCCGTGTGGATCTCCTCTCCCGAGGGCCCCACCACCACCGCCGTCTGCGCGCCGCCGATGCGCGGGCGCTCCGTCCGGCGCTCCGGCCGGAAGGGCACGGAGGAGCGCTGGCACGTGAACTCACTGCGATATCCAGACGGCCCATCGGCCCCTTGCGCCGAGCGCGCATCCACCAGCACCTCCGGCTGCCGGCCCTCGTGCGACACCGACAGGAGCAGGTACTCGCCATTGAGGTGGGGACGCGGATGCTCATCCAGCTCGAAGACATAGCCAGGCGTCAGCCTGCGGCTCGTGCTGGTCCCCGTGGCGGTCTCCGCGCGAGCCCGGAGCTCCTCCAGGCGAATCTTCGAGTAGCTCTTCCCTCCCCCCGTGTCCGAATAGCGCCCCGGATAGTCATACACCTCCAGGACCGCGTCCCCGTCGTCCGACTGAGCATCCGTGCTCAGGTCCACGGCGGGCGTCAGGAAGTTGTAGTCGCGCAGCATCACCGCCCCGGGCTGTATCTCCAATCGGGACGAGAACGTCTGCACCGAGTCCGCGGCCGCCACCATCCGGCCCTCCTCCCGGAAGACCAGCTTGGAGTCACCCACCAGCGGCTCGTGCGCGGACGGCTCGTCCGTGAGCACCAGCGTGTGGACACCCTGGCCGTGCTCGAAGAAGAAGACGATGCCTTCCTCCTCGAACAGGCGGAGCAGGAAGTCGAGGTTGGATTCGCGGTACTGCACGCAGTACTCACGCTTGGAATAGCTCCCCGAGAGCGCCAGCCGGAACTCGACGTTGCCTTCCTTCAAGACCTTCTGGGCGATGTCCGGCACCGAGAGGTTCTGGAAGATGCGGCTGCGCTTCATGTACTTGAGCGTCCACAGCCGGGGCACCACGCGGGCGCGATGACGCTTGCGCTCGCCCGTGGCCCCCACGTCCCAGGTGCTCCAGTGCGCGATGATGCCGTGGAAGAACCGGGCGGACCCATCTCCCAGCTGGAAGGTGAGCAGCGCGGGCTCCCCCAGCAAGGACTGGGCGTCGACGATGACGTCCGGCCCTGGCACCAGGTCCACCTCCACGGAGTAGAGCGCGTTGAGGGCCTCGGTCCCCTTGAACGAGAGGACCGCCAGCTCCCCGGCTCCATGGGGGCCCGCTTCGAAATCGAACTCCGACTGGCTCGCCGCCAAGGGCACGGTGGCAATCGTCATGGCTCACCCTTTGGATGGATGGTGAAGCGGCTCGTGGGAGGAACGTCCAGGGACATGTCCTGTCCCGGCCAGGAGCCATCCTTGTTCGAGCGGAAGACCTTCTCCCAGATTCCGCGACCCGTCGTCTTGTTGGGAGGAAAGAGCTCGAAGGTCTCGTCCGAGGGGCGATGGTGGAACAGATAGGTCCCCGCCACCTTGGAGTGCGGGTCCTCCGCGCGCTCGACCTCGCCCTCACGCCACTTCTCGGCGAGCCTCGCCGTCAGCTCGGCGTACTCCTCGCGCGTTGGCGCATCCCCCGCGTAGAGCTGCTGGAAGTAGGAGCCCTCCTCCGGCTTCTCCACGCGGCCCCAGTACCCTCGGAGGGGATAGTCCGGGACGACGTACCGGTACACGTCGTCACCGCCCTTCACCCGGTACCACTCCTCGGGGCTGATGCCCGAGCGCCGCTTCTTCACGGGGACACGCTCGATGGCGCCTTTCTCCAGCGCACGGGCCAGCCGGTGCTCGAACTCCCGGAGGTCGTCGAGCGACTCGAACTCCCCCTCGGGATGGAGCTTCTTCAGCACGGACCCTCGTCCCAACAAAGACATACCCATCCCCTCACAAGAACACGGCCTTCAAGAACTCGCCCGCGCCCTGCGGCGGAGTCTTGATGAGAATCTGTGTCGCGCCGCCCGAGTACCCCAGGCCCTGCCCCGCCACGCCCCCTTCGTAGAGGACGGTCCCCGCCTTGAGGGTCATCGACGCGGACTGCGTCGCGGTGTTCCCCCACTCGGGACGGAGCGCCATGCGAATCTTCCCCTCGAGTCCCGTGGGCCGAGGCCCCGCCGTCACCCAGCGCCCCTGCGCGCCGCTCTCGCCGCCGAACAGCCGATGCACCGTCACGTCCTTCTTCAGGACCTTCATCGTGTACTTCCCCTCCGTGAAGGCCTTCGCGTCAGCGGGACTCAGGGGGCCGCCTTCCGGGCCATACTCGCGCATCGTGTCGGCCACGGACTCGTCGAGCACCTCCTTGAAGGGCTTGCGCTTTCCGCTCCCCGAGCCGTCCTTCTTGATCTTCTTCCCCTTCAGCTTGATGTTCTTCCCGTCCACCGTGAGCGACTTGGCGAAGAGCTTCACCGTCCCGGACTTGTTGATGAGCAGCGCCAGCTCGCTGTTCACCACGACGGCCAGCTCGTCTGACTTCAGCTGGAGCTTCTTCGCCCCCGTCGCCATGGGTCCCTTCACCTCGGAGAGGTGGTTCTTCCCCACGTCGTCCTGACGGTCCTTCTCCGACATCTGGCTGAGCCCGCCCTCCACCTCCTCGGTGACGTCCCCCAGCACGCGAGAGGACCTCGCCCCCTCGACCATCTCCGTCCGCGAGCCCGCCACGGCCTCCGAGCGCTTGCCGCCCACCGTCTCCGCGCGAGCGCCCAGCACGGCGATGTTGGTGGCGCCGCCGACGTTGATTCCGTATCCCCCGCCCACCCCGAGCGCCGCGGCCGCGCCCACCGAGGTCGCCGCCGCCAGCTTCACATTCAGCGCGTGGACCGCCATCACCGTGATGGATTGATTCCGCTCCACCTCTTCCGAGTGGTCGCCCTTGGTGCGCGTCTCGCGGTTCAGCGCCACTCGCAGCGACTGCGAGCCTTCCACCGTGGACGCATCATCTTCCTTCACCGTGAGGGCCTGGTTGCCCACGATGTCGCGCGAGCGGTCCTTCTCCACGAGCAGCGACTCATTCCCTCCCACGCGCTGGCTCTTGTCGTTGAGCGTGTCGAGGTCCTCGTCCTTCTGGGCATGGAGGAACACCTCCTCGCCGCCGGCGGAGTCCTCGATGCGGACCTCGTTGAAGCCGCCGCCACCGGGACTCGAGTCCGTGCGCACGGTGCTCTTGGTCTTCTCTCCGGGCAGGGCCAGGGGCGGGGCGTTCTGGCCGTTGTAGACGGCGCCCACCAGCAGCGGCTTGTCGGGGTTGCCTTCCAGGAAGCGCACCACGGCCTCCTGCCCCACGCGAGGGATGAAGCTCGCGCCCCACGCCGCCCCCGCCCAGGCCTGTCCCGCTCGCACCCAGCAGGAGCTCTTGTCGTCCGACTTCCCATCGCGGTCCCAGTGGAACTGGACCTTGATGCGGCTGTGCGTGTCCGGCTGGGTCTCCTCTGACGAGGGGCCGACCACCGTCGCCGTCTGGATGCCCAGGATGTGAGGAACAGGCGTCGCGAGCCGAGGCCGGTATGGAACGCCCGCTGGCAGCGCGACGAAGTGGTTGCGATAGGACTCCTCCAGCGCGTCCACGTCGCCCACCACTTCCTGGCGGCGCCCCTCGTGGTGGACCCGGACCACCAGCACCTCGCCGTTGAGGTCGCCTTCCGGGTGCTCGGCCAGCTCGAAGGTGGCCCCTGGCACCAGGCGATGACAGGTACCATCACCGGCCAGGGTCTTCGTCCCGAAGCGCAGCGCCTCCAGTCGAACCCGGCTGAGGGACTGCCCTTCGGCGGGCTTCACATAGTCACCGGGATAGTCATACACCTCCCAGCCCAGGGACTCCGGGTCGTTCCGCGTCTTCGAGGTCAGGTCCAGCGCGGGCCGCTCGAAGTCGAAGTCCCGCAGGGACACCGTGCCTGGGCGCAGCCGCTGGGTGCGCGTCACGGAGGACACGTGCTCCGCCTCCGCGACGTGGTCTTCCTTTCCGCGGAAGACCACGCGGGCGTCACCGGAGATGGGCACATGCGCGCCGGCGCCATCTCCGAGCACCATCGTGTGTGACGACTCCGCGTGCTCGAAGAAGAAGCAGATGCCCTCGGACTCGAGCAGGCGGCGGACGAAGTCCAGGTCCGACTCCCGGTACTGGACGCAGAACTCGCGGGGCGCGTAGGAGGAGGACAGTGCCAGGCGCAGCTTCACGTTCGCCGCGGACAGGACCTTCTTCACGATGTCCGGGACGGACAGGTGTTGGAAGATGCGGCTGCGCCGGGTGTTCCGGAGCAGGCGCAGCCGAGGGACCAGCCGCAGCCGGTACTCTGGACGGCCGTGGCGGTCTCCCAGGTCGCGGGCCTCATCCACCACGCCGTGGACGAAGCGATCACCCCCGTCGGGGCCGTGCAGGAGCAGGGTGGCCTCCGTGCCCAGCAGGGCCTTCACGTCCAGCGGTTCCAGCGACCGGGGGAAGAACTCCACATGAAAGACATAGGGCTCGGAGATGGCCTCTTCGCCCGACATCCGGACGGCCACGAGCTCCCCGGGGGTAAACCCCTCGGCCTGGAGTTCCAGCAGCGTGTGCGGACGTCGAGGCATGCCCCCCACCTCCCTGGTTGCCCCACGAGGTGTTGGGAGCATTCAAAAGGCCAGACGGAGCTTACATCATACCTAGACACCGGAAGAGGAGAGGCTCTCCCGGTCGCGAGCCGTGTAGGGAATGTCCTGTCCCAAACCCTACATCAGAGGGACCTTGTGCGGGCCCCACGGCCGTGGCCGGGCCTCCAGCGCTCGCACTGGAGGCGGCAAACACAAACGTCCTCCGCTCACTGGCCGGTGCGCAGGAACTCGATGGCCCGGAGCAGCTCCGGGTCCCTCCCGGTGGCGAGATCCGAGGCCGTGGGCGAGACCTCGATGTCCGGGACGATGCCCACCCCGTGGAACCGTGTGCGGTCCGGGTAGAGCACCTCCATGCCCGTGAACCACACGTTCATGGACCCGGGCAGGAGCATCTTCGTGACGCTCCCGTTCGTCCCCGCGCTTCGGCGACCCACCACCGTCACCCTCCGGGTTCCGGTCAGCATCATCGAGAGGTTCTCCGCCGAGGAGACCGAACGCGGGCTCACCAGGAGGACGATGGGCCCTGCATAAGAGGGACCCGAGAGCGGATCGAGCGGGAACTCCTCCTCATGGACTCCACGCTCATCCGCCCCCCTCCAGACCGGGAACCGGAAGAGCGGCGCGGAGAACGACTCCTGGATGAGGCGCATGGCCACCTCGTAGGTGTTGATGCCCGGGCCGGCCCGCACGTCCACCACCAGCCCCCTGGCGCCTTGCGCGGCGGTGAGCGCCGCACGGAACGCCGCGGGGGTCTTGAGCAGATAGCTGGACAGGTTGATGAAGTGCAGCTCCGGCGCCCCCAGGTCCTCCAGGCTGCCCGCGCCCCTGAGCGACGGAGGTCCCAGCAGCATCTGAGGCTGGGGCTGGACCTGCACGAAGCGCGTGACGCCCTCCACGTCGCGCAGCCCGAAGGTCGTCGGGCCATTCATCCTCAGCAGCCGCCTGATGGCGACGTCGTACTTGAAGCCTGGCGTCGCGGCGGACGAGAGTGCCTTCTCCCGGGCCAACCACTCGGACATCGGCCATCCATCGACGCTCGTCACCGTGTCCCCTGGATGGACCTCCGCCATCGCCGAGCGGCGGATGACCGGCTCTTCCGCCACCTCCTCCAACAAGGCAGCGAAGTAGCCCGCGGGTGGCGGCGTCCCGGGCGCGAAGGCAAAGCCGTGCCCATCATGGAGGACCTCCGTGAAGCGCAGGAGCAGCCGGAGCGTCTGCTCGCGCTCGGTGACCGGCACCGCGTCCACCGACGCCAACGTCTCCAACAACCGCCCATCGATGCCATCCCCCACCGTGGCGAAGTAGGGGAAGAACAACCGCGTGGCACCGTGGACGATGACCAGGCCCGCGCGAGCAATCCCCGAGGAGGCCTCACTCGGCGGCATGACCTCGAGAGGGTTTCTCGTGAGAGGGGCGTTGCGCACGACGGGCGCCGTCCGGTCCACCGGCGCGGGCATGCCGAGGCCAGCGACCGACTGAAGCGCTCGCGCGGAGGGAATCGCTTCGGAGTGGCCCGCGACAGGTCCGAAGTGCGTGAGCGGCAGGTCGGCCGGAATCACGTCCGGGACCGCGCCCCACGCATCCTCCAGCCTCGAGGTGCGCACGAGCACCCCCTTCGACTTCACGGGCATCCACCTCGACTCCGCGACCTCCGCATGGACGGAAGCCCCCACGAGCCACGCGCGCCGCGCCATCCGCAGGTCCACGGCGAAACGGGCGGCGGCGGGGGCCAGCCTGGGACCAGTGAGCAGCGCGACGGGAAGCTCCGCCTGTCCCGTCGCGACGAGCGGCTCACGGGCGCGCAGGTCCACGAAGTTGATGTAGTTGCTGTACTCGTCAATGGGCGCCGTTTCGTCCGTCAGCCCCGTGTGATGTCGGACGCGCTCGGAGAGCCTCGTGATGGGCGCGTTGCTCACCGCTCCGATGGCTCGGGCCAGCGCCTCCTCGAGACCAGGAGCCTCCGGCAGCTCTCGCAAGTCGATGACCGCCGCGCGGACATGCCCTGGTAGTTGGAGGGCGCCCGTGCCCGGACGGATGAAGGCGATACCTCCCACCGTGAGGACGCGCGCGGCGCGCAGCTCCTGCGGCGACACATCCAGGGCACAGACTCCGTCCAGCGTGTCGGCGTAGTGACGCGTGGCGACGTCCCAGTCCACCGAGCGCCCCTCCAGCGCGCTGGCCAGGACCAGGTCCGCGGCGGTGGTGCCGGGCCCCGTGCCGAAGAAGCGCGCCTGCGCATGCGCGGCGGACAACGCCACGGGAGTCGGCAGCGTGGACGCAGGACCCGCGCGTCCGAAGTCGCACCAGGTCTCGGTCGAGGGCTGTGCCCAGGCACTTGCGGCTGTCAGCGTGAACAGCGCGGCGGTGAGTCGAAACGGCCTCTGGCCGCGACGCGCCCAGGAGGCGCCGTGAAGAACGAGGCGACGGATGCTCGACATCGGTGGATGCTCCCAGGCCCGGCCGGAATGGCACATCAGGCCCCGAAGCAAACGAAAACCCCGGTCTTCAATATCGCCACACTTCTACAGCTGTTACCCCTGCAACAAGTATTCCCCATCCAAAGCCTGCCCAGGTCCCCTCCATCCTTCAGGGCAGAGGGGTTGATGTGTCCCGCTGTCATCCCAACCCTTCGACGCTCACGGTCGTGGTCGGCGAGGAGACGGGCATGAAGATGCGTCTGGCTTGCAAGGTCTTGCTGTTCGGGGGCGTCCTCGCGTGTGGTTCGGGACAGCCCGACACCCTCGAGGGCAGCGCCTCACAGGCGCAGCCGGAGACCCGCGCCCCACCCGAACCCATCGCGCTCTCCGAGGACATCTTCTACGCCACCTGCCCCAGGGCCTCGCAGGCACAGGGGGCCACGCTCTACGTCTCGAAGACCGGTCCTCGGAATCCGTCCAAGCCGCCAGGCTCCAACGAGAATCCCTACAGCACCATCATGGCCGCCGTGAGGGCCGCGCGCCCCGGCAACGTCATCCTGGTTCGTGGTGGCGACTACAACGAGCAGGTCGCCCTCACCGCGCCCAAGGGCGCTCGCCCCGGCACCGCCACCGCGCCCATCGTCCTTCGTGGCGAGATGGCCGGACGCCCTCGCATCCTTCCTTCCTCCACCAACGTCGGCGCCCTGCTGGACGTGAAGCTCCCTTACTGGGTCATCGAGTACTTCGAAATCGCCGTCCAGGGCCGGCCGTCCTACGCCGCCCTCTTCGAGGACAACACCCAGTGCTCCCAGCTCCACGACTCCCTCCTCCACGGAGGTCGAGCGGGCGCGGGCATCACCGCGAGCTACGCGAACTTCGTCATGCTCGCGCACAATCACATCTCCGACTTCTCCAAGACGAACACGGACTCGCACGGCGTCGCCATCCGGGGCGTGACCCGGGACATCTTCATCCTGGACAATGACATCCATGACGTCTCGGGCGACGGGGTGCAATGCCAGCCCAATGGAGGCCGTCCCTCCACCATCCTCATCGAGCGCAACCGGCTCCACGCCACGGGCGAGAACGGCGTCGACGTCAAGGCCTGCGACGACCTCCTCATCTACAAGAACCTCATCTACAGCTTCCCCAACATCAGCCGCTTCCCCTGGCAGGCCAACACCTCCGCCGCGGAGGCCGTGCTCGTTCACGAAGACGCCACGAACATCCAGATTCTCGGCAACGACATCTCCCTGGCCGGCCGAGGCGTCGCCATCGGCGGCAACAACGCCATCGACCTCCCCACCAACGTGCAGGTCCAGGACAACTTCATCCACGACATCTACAACTACGCCCACCGAGGCAACGGCCAGGGCGTCCGCGTCGTGACGGGGCGAGGCATCTACATCGTCGGCAACACCCTCGAGCGGACCGCCGACGCGGGCCTGCGCCTGGCCGCGGACGAGCCCAACTCCGTGATGGGGCTCATCGTCTACGAGAACACCCTGCGCAACATGCGGCTGTTCGTGCGCCTGGGCAGGCGCGAGAACCGTCCCGGCATGGGCATGGACAGCAACCGCTATGAAGGCCCCATCGGCGTCTTCACCATCTCCGGCGGACTCAGGGAGGGCACCCATGCCCAGTGGGTCGCGGCGCTCGCTCCCGAGTTCCTCGACCAGCACTCGCTGCGGCTCCTGTCCCCCACGCCGCTCGCGGAGCAGCCACCACCCGCTGCGCCTTGACGTCCCCCGCGCGTGCCTGGAGCTTCGAGGGGACATTGCCTATGGTCGGCGCTCCTTCAACCAGGAGCCCGCTGGTGGCCCGTCTCGCCTTCGTCGTGATTGCCCCTTTCGCTGACTGGGAGCCCGCGCTGCTCGCGGCGGGGGCTCGCGATGACTTCGGCGACGAGGTGACGTGGTGGTCCCCCGGGGGCCAACCCACGCCGTCCATGGGCGGAATGACCGTCCAGATCCACGGCGCGGTCGAGGACCTCACGCCCGACAAGGCGGATGCCCTGGTGCTGGTGGGCTCGGCGACGTGGATGACGCCGCAGGCGCCCGAGCTCTCGGACCTCCTGCGGCGCGCGGTGGACGCGGGGCTCGTCGTCGCGGGCATCTGCGGCGCCACCGTCGCGCTGGCCAAGGCGGGGCTGCTCGATGGCCGCGCACACACCAGCAACGACCTGGAGTTCCTGAAGGCGCAGGCCCCCAGCTACCGAGGCGCCTCGCACTACCGCGACGTGCCGCACGCCGTGCGAGACGGCCGTCTGGTCACCGCGGCGGGCACGGCGCCGGTGACCTTCGCGACGGAAATCCTCGGGCTCCTGCATCCCGAGGCCCCGGACATGGTCGCGGCGTTCAAGGTCTTCGCCCGCGAGCACGGGGCGGCCTGAGGATGACCACACGGGAGGCTTCGGCCCCTCGGCCCGAGCCTCCGCGAGGCCCCGGATGAATCTCCTCGAGCCCATCATCTTCACCGGCGCGGCCCTCACCGGCGTCGCGGGCGCCATCCTCGGCATCCGCGCGGACCCCGTCTGGGGAGTCGAGGGCTTCGTGGGTGGCGCCTTGCGAGGCGTGGGTGGGTTCGTCGGGGGCGTCGTGCTCGGCGCCGTGGCGCTCTACGCACTCGTCTTCGCGCTCGGCGCCCTGCTCGCACTCAAGGCACGTGCGGGCCGACGCCCTCCGCGATAGCCATTGCCGCCATTCCTCTCAACAATCGCAAGCGGCCCTTCGCGCCACGGCCGTGATAGGTTCCACACGCGGTCTCGCATCGGTCCTCCGGGTGCGGCGAGACTCACGGGAGTGATTCCATGACACATTCTTCGTCCATCGGCGCTGGCCCCAAGGTGACGTGGCCTTCGGCCACCCAGAAGACCCAAGCGCAGCAGGAAGTGACCGAGACCCAGGTCGAGGCCCCGACGCCCCAGGGTGCGGGCGCGGCGAAGAAGGAGCAGGTCCCCGCGCAGACCCAGAACAGCCAATTCGACGCCCAGGCGAAGGGCACGCCCGTCAAGATCACCCCGGATGCGACGATGCAGGTGAAGGGTCAGCCCCCTCCGGGGAAGGCCCAGGGCGCTGGAGGGGACACGTCCACGCAGCTCTGGTCCTCCAAGAGGCCCGCCACCGAGCAGCCCCGCCAGGAGGGCGTCGAGCAGCTGAGCACGCCGAAGGAGGGCCTGGCCTTCTTCAAGATGCGCAGGCCGCAGGTCTGGTACAACCAGACGGTCGCCGCCGTCCTCGACAAGGACGCCACCCTCTCCGAGAAGTTCAAGTTCCGGGGCGTCTGTTTCATCCTGTCACATCAGTGGCTGGAGTGCAGAAGCATGGGGATGGACGACGCCAAGAGCATCTCCAAAATCAAGGACGGCAATACCTTTCATCAACTCTGGGGGGACTTCGTGACCCAGGGGAACAATGGCAGCGACATCTACAGCGCGCTCTCCCAGGAGCTCCTCAAGGGCCCCGCGATGAAGGAGCGCCTCCGACATGAAATCAGCCAGGCGGCCCCAGACGAGGTGCCGGCGCTCACCGCGAAACTCCACCACGCGGAAGAGACAGGCCAGCGGCTCAGTGCGCAAATGGCGAGAATGTTCGAGGGCACCGAGGAGCGACAGGTTCTCGGTGAGGGCTCGGGCACTTCGTCGGAAAAGATGATGCGCAAGATGTTCGAGATGAACGCGCAGTCGGTCAGTCGCGTGAAGTTCGAACCCAAGCACGCCGATGCCGGCAACACCCTCCAGCGCATGTTCCGCTCGAACCCGCTGGACCGTCCGGCCAAGTGCCTGGAGCTGAGCAACGACGCCAGCACCAAGCCCAAGCCCGCCCTGTTCGAAATCGGGCTCTACGACCCCAAGCCGGGAGGGAACGCGCACTCCATCGCCCTGCACATCGAGCAGGACGGGAGCTATTCGCTCTTCGACCCCAACATCGGCGTCTACAAGGGCGATGGCACGTCCCACAGCTTCGACAAGGACCTGGCCCAGCTCATGGAGTCCTACTACCCCAAGATGACGGAGGTCGTGCTCACCCACCTCACGGTGGAGAAGCAGGCCCGCGAGTCGTACTGAGCCCCGGCTCCCCTCAGTCCCGGTAGCCGCGCGCCTGCAAGCGGAACAGGTGCGCGTAGCGCCCGTCCTTCGCCATCAGCGCGTCGTGGCTGCCCAGCTCGTCCACGCCGCCGTTGTGCAGCACCGCAATCTGGTCCGCCATCCGCACCGTGGAGAACCGGTGCGAAATCACGATGGCAATCCGGTCCGCCGCCAGCGCCTGGAACCGCTCGAACAGCGCGTGCTCCGCCTCCGCGTCGATGCTCGCCGTCGGCTCGTCCAGGATCAGCACCTCCGCGTCGTCCCGCATGAACGCTCGCGCCACCGCCAGCTTCTGCCACTGCCCCGACGACAGCTCCTGCCCCTTCTCGAACCACCCGCCCAGCATCGTGTCGTACTGGCCCGGCAGCGCCGCAATCACCCCGCTCGCCCCGCCCTGCTCCGCCGCCTTCTCGATGCGAGGGCGGTCCTCCAGCGCCGGCACGTGCCCCAGCCCGATGTTCTCCGCCACGTTGAACTGGTACCGCACGAAGTCCTGGAACACCGCGCCGAACCGGCCGCGCAAGTCGCCCACGTCCATGTCCCGGATGTCCACGCCGCCGTAGAGAATCGTCCCCTCCGTCGGCTCGTACAGCCGCAGGAGCAGCTTCACCAGCGTGCTCTTCCCCGCCCCGTTCTCCCCGACGAGCGCCAGCTTCTGTCCCGGCCGCAGCGTCAGCGACACATTCCGCAGCGCCCACGCCTCCTTCCCCGGATAGCGGAAGGACACCCCGCGCAGCTCGATGTCGTTCATCCGCCCGCGCGCGGGCGACTTCGCCGGCAACACCCGCGGCACCTCGTTGCCCGTCGGAATCTCCAGGTACGTGAAGAGATTGCTCATGAAGAGCGCGTCCTCGTACATGGACCCCACGCTCGTCAGAATCCCCTGGAACGCCGACTGCCCCTGACGGAACACCGCCAGGTACAGCACCATGTCGCCCACCGTGATGGCGCCGCTCGCCGCCCGGCCCGCGACAAAGACATAACACCCGTAGAAGGCCCCCAACGACAGCACCCCCAACCCCAGGCCCCACCCCATCCGCTTGAAGGCCAGCGCCCGGTCCTCCGCGAAGAACTTCTTGAACAGCTCGCGGTAGCGCCCCAGCACCAGGTCCCCCAACCCGAAGAGCTTCACCTCCTTCACGTGGCTGTCCCGCGTGAGAATCCACTCCAGGTAGTTCAGCTTCCGCCCCTCGGGCGCGCGCCACGAGTACAGCCGGAAGCCCGCCATCGCCAGCCGCGCCTCCGCGATGAACGCGGGAATCGACGCGGCCACCAGCACCACCACGCTCCACGGCGACAGCGCCACCAGCAGCGCCGCGAAGGTCGACAGCGTGATGCCATTGCGGACGATGGAGAACGCCTGCATCACCAGCGACAGCGGGCGGCTGCTCGCCTCGCGCCGCGCGTTCTGCATCTTGTCGTAGGTGTTCGAGTCCTCGAAGTGCTGGAGCTCCAGGTCCAGCGCCTTCTGGAGGATGCGCTCGTTGAGCACGTTGCCCAGGTTGGCGCGCAAGAGCTCCCGCGTCAGCATCAGCCCGCGCTCCACCACCGCGGAGCCCAGCATCAACGCGAACTCCAGCCCCACCCACCCGAAGACGCGCGAGCGCGCCTCCTCCGAGCCCTGCGCCGCGGCCACCACCGCGTCGACAATCAGCTTCCCCACCCAGGCGATGGCCGCCGGCAACAGCGCCGCCACCAGCGTCAAGGCCCCCAGCACCACCGCGCCGCGGGGGCTGGCCTGCCAGAAGATGCGGAACGTCCCCGGCAGCTGCCGGAACAGGCTCCCGGCGCTCTTCAGCCGGTCCTTGAGGGAGGACTTCGCGGGGGTCGTGGAATCAATCGGGGGAGGAGACACGCAAGCGCGTTCATAACGCGCCCGCCGCCCGCGCGCTCGTGCCCCTCACGACATCACCCGCGCCTCGTGCCGGGACACCAGCACGTCGCACGAGGAGCAGGCCAGCACCCGCTCCACCCATGAGTCCTCCGCCGTGGAGACCCTCATCCCCGGCACCACCACCAGGTCCGAGCCCAGCTCCAGCGCCTGCGCCAGGATGTTCTCGCCCGGCTCTCCCTCACGCAGCCGGGCCGCCACCTCGCGCCCCGTCTCCCGGTACGGGGCCAGGAACCGGGCGAGCGCCACCCGCGCGGCATCCTCCCGCTCCCGCCTCAGCACCAGGAACGCCTCCGGGGGGGCGCCCCGTGCCCGCAGGCGGGCCTCCTCCTCGCGCGTGTCCACCACGTGCACCACCTCCACCGGCGTCAGCGGGCACAGCCTCAGCGTCAGCTCCAGCGCCCTGCGGGACTCGCGCGAGAAGTCCACCGCCACCAGCGGGTTCGCATACGTGCGCGCCGGATGCGGCACCACCGCCAGCACCGACGTGTCCAGCCCCCGCACCAGCCGCCGCACCCGCGAGCCCTCCCCCAGCGCCCGCCGCGAGGACGCGCCGCTCACGCCTCCCAGCACCACCAGCTCCGTGCCCTGCTCTCGCGCCACCTCCTCCACTACGTCCACCACCTCGCCCCGGCACAGCGATTCGTGCACCGTCACGTCCGGCCGGTGCCGCAGCCGGCGGCACACCGCGCCCACCGCCCGGCGCAGACACCGCTCCGCCCCCATGACGCCCTTGGGCGAGCCTCCAGGCCCCGCATGCAGCACGGTGAAGGTCGCCCCCAGCCCCAACGGCAGGCGCAGCGCACGCGCCAGCGCGAGCTCCGAGCGCAGCGAGAAGTCCGTCGCCACCACCAGGCGCGTGAGCCCTCGGGGGCCTCGGAACGTCCCGGGTGACAACAATGGAATGTCCAAACGGGTCAGCTCACGCTGCCTCATCGCGAGACCCTCCTTTCCTCTGTCCTCACGCCTCGGGCGCCAGCACCTCGGGGCGATGCACCGCCCACCTCGCGTGCTGGACTCGAGCCGGACAGCCAGTGCTCTCCGGTCCGCCGCCTCGTTCGCGGCGAGCCCCCAGGCCCTCACCTCGAAGATTCAGGCCGACGCGCCGCGATGCCACTGGCGCCCCGGGGACGCCGTGTGCTCGAGCGGACGAGAGGGCCCTCCTGTCCACACCCGCCTGCTTCACCCGACTCAGACTCGAGTGAGGGTGAAGCCAGACACCTTGCATGGATGGGATTCAAACAGGGCGCGGGGGGACGAGGACCCGAGCCCCCGCTGTGCGCGAGGCCGAGAGCCTCGTCTCGCCGCCGACGGCCTCCCTGAAAAAACTCCAGGCTCCGGTCCACGGCGTCGCGGATGACTCACGCGCCCAGGCTTCCCGACATGGCGATTGGCCTGCTTGGCTCGTCCGAGGAGCAACAGAGCGCCTCCCGCACGTTGGATGAATCGCGGCCAGCGCTTTGCAGAAGGGAGCGGCGACAGCGCGGTAGGTGGCGGGATGGACGGGCGGCTGAAAAAGGGGGCGGGCCAATGCGCGGGGTCATCACCGGAAGAGAGGTGGTCACCAACCTGGGTCTCATCTATCGAGAGTTCGGCGCGGGGTGTGTCCTGCGCTGCTTGTGGGTGATGCTCAGTGGGAAGACCACGACGTTCCTCGAGGTGGCATGTCCACCCGAGGTGAAGCGCTAGAACGCGAGGAACGGCCCCGCGCCGCGATGCGACGCGCCGGCCGTCCCCCTTGCGTCCTGAAGGTGCTACGGCTCATCGCGGCGCGCGCGGGCGTCATCCACGGCGTCGCGGACCGCGCGCTTGGCGTCCTCGACCTTCTCCTTCGCCTCGCCCTTGGCCCGGTCCACCTTGCCCTCGGCCTCCAGCGAGCGGTCTCCGGTGACGGCGCCGACGACTTCCTTGAGCTTGCCCTTGGCCTTGTCCAGCAACTCGCCCATGACGTGCCTCCTGATGGCTGTGCGCTCGTGAAGCGCTGTCGTGGCGTGAGGTTGGGCATGGCCCCCGGGACGCGCAGGCGCGGCGAGGCCGCCTGCCCGCCCGGGGAGCCTCGGGCTGTCACTCGCGTGCCGGCTCAGGGAACGCCGCGGCGACCCTGCGCGCGTCCGGCGAAGATCCAGTGGTCCACGGCCGCCGCGTAGTTGCGCGGACCGTAGGCCGCCGCCACGTCCGGGTTGGCGCCCAGGTAGTAGGCCGCGTCGAACTCCGCGGAGCCTCGGCGGCCCTCGTAGATGCCCGCCGTGCGCCAGTGGTTGAGCGCCGCCGCGTAATTGTTGCCGAACGCGGCGCGCAGGTCCGCGTGGTAGGCCAGGTAGTAGCCCACGTCGAACTCACGCGAGCCTCGGCGGCCCTCGTTGATGCCGCTGCCCAGCCAGTGGTCCCTGGCCGCGCGGTAGTTGGTGGCGCCGAAGGCCGCGCGCAGGTCGGCGTAGATGGACAGGTAGTAGGGCGCGTCGAAGTGCGTCGAGGAGCGGCGCGCCTCGGTGATGCCATTGGCTTCCCAGTGGTTGCGGGCCGCAGTGTAGCCCGTGGGGCCGAAGGCCGCGAGCAGGTCCGGGTTGTTGTTCAGGTAGAAGGCCGCGTCGAAGTGCGCGTCCGCCAGCGCCCCGTACAGCGCGGTGGCCCCCGCCAGGTCCGTCGCGGTGATGTTCAAGTCTCCGCGGTTGCTGCCCCGGCACTGCGGGTAGTGCATCACCGAGGCGGCGTCGTAGCCCGTCAGCGCGCGCCAGTTGTTGTCCTCGAAGCACGTCGCGGCCTCGGGCCGGGTGTGCTCGTGGCGGAAGCCCAGCGTGTGGCCCAGCTCGTGGCGGAGGATGCCCGCCAGCGTCCACACGCCCGTGTTGCCGAACGATGAGCTGTCGATGAGCACGTTGCGCTGCGCGCGCCCGTAGTTGGGGAAGAAGGCGCGGGCCAGATAGCCCTGCCCGCTCACGGGGTTCACGTCGAAGAGGACGTTGTTGTTCGCGGCGGTGCAGTTGCCGTCCTGGTCGCTGCGATGCAGGAAGTGCACGTTGACCGCCTGCCACGCCGCGGCCGCCTGGGCCATGGCCGTCACCACGCGCGCGTAGTTGCCACCGAACGCCGTGCTCACGCAGTACGGCAGATAGCGCTGCTGCGTGTACGTCCACCGGTCATCCCGACCCGACACCGTGTTGACGATGAGCGGCGCGCGGCTCGTGCCCAGCGACTCCTCGGAGTCCGGGCCGCGCTGCCGGCGCTCGTACTCCTCCCGCAGCCCCGCCTCGCCGCCGAGCACGGGGATGTCTCCATCCACCACGTAGATGCCCGTGTCCTGCTCCAGCCACGCCTTGGCGCGGAACTCCTCGAACGTCTCCGCGCGCACCGGCGCGTTCGCCTCCGGCGATGGCTCCTGCGCCTCCACGCCACACCCCACCGCCGACAACGACATCACGCCCACGGCCCACAACAGGCCCGTGCGTCGTGGAAAACCACTAGAAGACTGTCGCATCGATGTCCTCGCTTGTGTCTGTGGGAGAGCCCGCGGCTCCCCAGGTCCGCGTTGGCGGAGAGCGGCCCACGCCGGGCGCCTCGCTCAACGCCCGCAGCAAGCCAGAGGCGCGACACCCGCTCCAGAACCAGACGGGTATTTCATGAATAGCAAGACTAAAAAGAACAACCCATTGGCGGGAGAAGCAGGGGTTAAGAGAGGGCGTCCGGCTGGAATCATCCTCCACCGCTGCAACCCGACATTGACGTAGAGGGCTCTGGCCCGCAGGCTCGGGTCACTGCCACCCCGGAGTCACCGCTTCCCGATGTCCACTCCTCCGCTTCCGACCTCTGGCGCGCTGTTCTGGCGGATGTACCTGCTGCGGTCACTCATCACGACGGTGGGTTTCTGTCCGGCCCTCTACGTGGACATGCAATTGCTGTCACTGGAGGGGCCGCACGCGATGCGCATCCTCCTGGGGGTCATCACGCCCCTGGTGTTGGGGTTGTGCGCGGTGGCGCAGCCGGTGGTTGTGATTCCATGGCTCTTGAAGCGGGCCATGGCCTCGCAGGGGCAGGAGCGCGTGGAGCGGTTGATCCGCATCCCGTTCAAGCTCGCGTTCGTGGAGTCGATGTTCTCGTGGTTCCTGGGCGGGGTGCTGTTCAACGGCGGTGTGGCGCTGCTGCTGGACCGCCCGCTGTCGGTGGTGCCGGTGGGCGTGGCGGTGTCGGTGAGCGCGGGTCTGTTCACCAGCCCCCTGCTCTACATGCTCTACGAGCAGATGCTGATGCCCACGGTGCTGGACGCCTACCGTCGCGCGCCGAGCGCCCGTCCCGCGGGAGCGGGCTTCGCGCCCCGGCAGCTGTGGCTCCTGCCCGCCACCGTCGTGTCCGCGCTGCTCGTCACCTGTCTGACGAGCATCGTCACGTTGAACCTGCGGCTGGAGCGGGAGCTGGCGGCGCTGGCGACGGACATCGAGGTCAGCGGGGCCACGGCGTCCGCCGACCGCGTGCGCGCCACGGTGGCGCCGCTGCAGCGGGACCTGGTGCTGCCCGTGGTGATGTTCGCGGGCTACGCGGCGCTGGGCTCCATCCTCACCGCGGCGTGGGCCGCGCGGCGGCTGGCGAAGGGCTCGCGCGCGGTGGGTGAGTCGCTGGAGGCGCTGGTGGAGGGCCGCGCCGCGCCGCCGCGCTGGGTGTCCACGGACGAGCTGGGCGACCTGGCCGCGACGACGTGGCAGCTGTATCAGCGTCTGCAAGAGCTGCCGCGCTCCCTGAGCTCGTCGGCCGGAGACCTGGCGCAGGCGGGCACGCGGCTGTCGGAGGCGAGCAACCAGCAGAACCAGACGCTGTCGCGGCAGGCCGCGGCGCTGCACCAGGCGCGCGCCACCGCGCAGGAGATCCAGCAGGCGTCCCACGTGGCGGCCTCGCGCGCCACCAGCATCCTCCAGGTCGCCGAGCGCGCCGCGTCCGTGGGCCGGCTGGGCGAGGAGTCCCTGCTCGGCACGGAGAAGGGCCTCGCCTCCATCCGGGACATCGCCGCCGGACTGCACGAGCAGATGCAGGACCTGGAGCGGCGCGCCCGCGAGGTGGGCCGCGTGTCGGAGGTCGTCAAGGCGCTGGCGGACCAGTCGCACATGCTGGCCATCAACGCGGCCATCGAGGCCACGCGCGCCGGCGAGCACGGCAAGGGCTTTGGCGTGGTGGCGCGGCAGATGCGCGAGCTGGCGGACCAGTCCGTCCAGGCCACCAACCAGGTGCGCGGGCTCTTGGAGACGATGGCAGCCGCCGCCACGGAGGCGACGGAGATGACGGACCGGGGCACCGCGGGCGTGGAGACCGCGCTGCAGCCCCTGCGCACCAGCGGCGAGCGGCTGCGAGAGCTGGCCGCCTTGTCCCGCGAGTCCTCGTCCGCGGTGCGGCAGATCGCGGAGGCCGTGGCCCAGCAGCACCAGGGCGTGGACCAGCTCTTCGCCGCCGTGCGCGAGCTGGACGAGCTGACGACGGACACCCTGCGCCACCTGGACACCACCCAGCAGGCCGCCACCGCCGTCACCCAGGCCACGGGACAGGTGGCCCAGCTCGCCCAGCGCTACGTCTGAGCGGCATCGAGGCCTCACCCCGCCGCATGCGCCGGGCGAGGTGCTCCAGCAGCCTCGCGGCCCTCCGGTCCGAGGCCTTGGGGTCTCACCCCGCCGCGCGTGCCCGAGGCTCCTCCGCGAGGGCCGCGTCGTCCTCCAGCGGCGGTACGTAGGGCCAGCCCGGCAGAGGCCCCTGGCCCGCCTCGCGCGTGAGGTAGTCCGCGGCGATGTTCGCGCTCTCCATGATGGTCAGCAGGCCACTTCCGGGATGCGTGCCGCCGCCCACCCAGTACAGCCCCTGCACGTCCGGGCTCTTCACGCGGGGCCGCAGCGGGCCCAGCTGCATCCACGTGTGTGAGAGATTGAAGACGGCGCCCCGGAACACGTTGAAGTCATCCCGCCAGGTCTCCGCCGTGAAGTAGCGCTCCTCGCGGATGTGCTCGCGCACGCCCTTCAGCCCCACCTTCGCGAGCATGTCTGGAATGCGCTCGCGCAGCGTGGCCTGTGTCTTCGCCCAGTCCACGGGCCGCGCCGTGTTCGGCGTGGGGACGAGCACGTAGAGCGTGGAGTGTCCCGAGGGCGCGCCGGACGGGTCCGTCACGCCGGGGTTGCACACGTAGAAGGGCGGGTCGTCGACGTCGACGTGCCGGTCCTCCAGCGCGTCCTTGTCCGTGCGCTTCGCCGCCTCCGAGAGGTAGATGAGGTGGTGCGGCAGCGCGTCGTAGCGGGTGTCCAGCCCGTAGTACGCCATGAAGGTGCTGCACGAATACTTCGCCCGCTCGAGCGCGGCGTCCGTCAGCCGCGAGCCCTCTCGAGCATCGGCGGGGACGAGCTTCGTCGCCGCGTAGGGCAGGTCCGCGTTCATCACGACGGCGTCCGCGTCCAGCACCTCGCCGCCCACCAGCGTCACGCCCACCGCGCGGCCCGCCTCCACGCGCACGCGCTCCACCGGCGCGCCCAGGCGGAAGGTGGCGCCCAGGTCCTGGGCACAGCGCATCATCCCTCGTGCCAGCGCGCGGAAGCCGCCCTCCACGTGCCACACCCCGAAGGCCAGCTCCAGGAACGGAATCACGCTGAACACCGACGAGCACGTCGTCGGGTGCAGGCCCAGGTACTTGGACGGATACGCCAGCGCGTACGTCAGCCGGTCATCGTGGAAGAACGAGTCCAGGTGTCGGTACAGCGTCTGCCAGGGCTTGAAGCGCAGCGTGGGCGCGAGCCGCCAGGGCGCGTAGTACCCGAGGCTCCCCGCGTGCGTGCAGATGAACTTCTCGTACGCCACGCCGTACTTCTCGCGCCCCTCCGCCAGCCACCGGCGCAGCGCCTCCACCTGGGAAGGCCCGAAGCGGGAGACCTCCGCCTCCATGCGCGCCGCGTGACGGCTGGTGTCCAGGTGCGTCCCATCCCAGAAGTGCACCCGCGTGTTGACGTCCAGGGGGACCAGCTTCGCGTAGTCCTCCAGCCGCCGGCCCGCCCGCTCGAAGATGCGCTCCAGGACGCCGGGGAGCTGGAGGATGGAGGGGCCGGTGTCCAGCGCGTACTCGCCCGAGGCCCCCAGCGTCAGGCCCTTCATCCGCCCGCCGGGCACCGGGTCCTTCTCCACCACGGTGACGCGGAAGCCCTGCCCCGCCAGGTTGATGGCGGCGGACAGACCTCCCGGCCCTGCTCCCACGACGATGACGTGACGCACCATGGTCCCCAGCATGCCCGAGCCAGCAGCCGTTGCAGTGTTCGACTCGCGAACGGGCGAGCGGGGATTGTGTTTCAGCCCCGCGCGTTTCACCTGGAGGACACGCCGTGCGGGGACGGCTTGAAGGGGACCGGCTCGCACTCGAAGCTCGGGACGACTCCGTGCCGAATTCCTCGACCTCCCACCCCCGCCGCAATGCCCCCGCGCTCGGCGCCTTGTTGATGGGGCTGCTCATCACCGCCGTGGCCACCGCCTATGTGCAGCGCGGCGTGGACCTGCGCCGGGAGCAGCGCTTCGAGAACGCCGTCCAGGACGGCACCGCGGCCCTGCTCCAGCGCATGGACATGTACCAGGCCATGCTGCTGGGCACGCGAGGGGTGTTCAGCGGCAGCCAGAAGGTGGAGCGGCCGGAGTTCCGCGCGTACGTCGAGAGCCTGGAGGCGAAGCAGCGCTACCCCGGCATCCAGAGCATCGGCTTCGCCCAATGGCTGCGGAGGGACTCCCTGGCGCGGCACGAAGCCCAGACGCGGGCGGAGGGCCTCCCCGGCTACCAGGTGCGACCCACCGGGTCCCGGCCCGAGTACGCCGTCGTCGTCATGCTGGAGCCCTTCAACCCACGCAACGCCGCGCTGCTGGGCTTGGACGTGCTGGCGGAGCCGGCGCAGCAACCCGCGCTGCGACGCGCGATGGAGTCCGGACAGCCGTCGGCCACGGGGCTGGTGTGGCAGGCCCCCGTGGTGGGTGAGACCCCCGAGGCTCGCGCCGGCTTCCTCGTCTATGTCCCGCTCTACTCCCACCCGGAGCCTCGGACCCCCGAGGCCCGCCGCGCCCAGTTGGAGGGCTTCGTCTTCGGCGCCTTCGACATGCGCGACCTCGTGGAGGGCCTGCGCTTCCAAGGCTTCCAGACCATCATCGACCTGGACATCTACGACGGGATGGAGGTGCGGGAGGCGGCGCTGCTCTACACCTCGTCGCGTCCTCGCCCGGCCGCGGGTCCCCGACGCGGCGCCCTGAACGAGCAGCTCACCGTCCACATCGATGGAGCGCCGTGGACGCTGGTGTTCACCACGCGCCCGTCCTTCCTGGAGGTGACGCGCTCCACCCATCCGGCCACCGTGGCGGGATGCGGGCTGGTGATGTCGCTGCTCCTGTTCCTCGTCACCCGCGCGCAGGTGAACGCCCGCGCCTCCGCGGAGCAGGCCAGCGTGGAGCAGCAGCGGCTGGCGAGCGAGGCCCAGGCGGCGGTGCGGGTGCGCGACGAGTTCCTCAGCGTGGCCGCGCACGAGCTGCGCACGCCCCTCACCTCGCTGAAGCTCCAGCTCCAGTTGCTGTTCCGTCAGCTGCACCAGGACGGGCCGCTGGACACGGAGCGCCTGGAGCGCGGCGTGGAGACGTGCGAGCGGCAGATGACGCGGCTGACCAAGCTGGTGGACAGCCTGCTGGACGTCTCACGCCTCTCCAGCGGGAGGATGGAGCTCCAGTTGGAGCCGCTGGAGTTGGGGGAGCTCGTGCGGGAGATGGCGCGGCGCTTCGAGATGGAGGCGCAGGCGGCGGGGGTGCGGCTGGACGTGGACACGCCCCAGCCCGTCACGGGCCGGTGGGACCGGCTCCGGCTGGAGCAGGTCATCACCAACCTGATGTCCAACGCGCTGAAGTATGGGCACGGCTCCCCGGTGGACGTGCGCGTCCGCGGCGACGAACACGAAGCCCGGCTGGAGGTCCAGGACCGGGGCATCGGCATCGCACCCGAGGACGCGGGGCGCGTCTTCGACCGCTTCGAGCGCGCCGTGTCCAGCCGCCACTACGGCGGATTGGGGCTGGGGCTGTTCATCACGCGCCAGCTCGTCGAGGCGCACGGCGGCAGCATCTCCCTGGAGAGCACACCGGGGCAGGGGACCACCTTCATCGTCCACCTGCCCCGAGCCGGGCGGAGCGGCGGGGTGTGAGCGGGACTACTCGTACGTCGGCAGGCAGCGGCCCGCGGCCAACGTCGCCGACTGCCAGTAGCAATGCCAGCCATTGGGCGAGGTGGCCTGGTTACAGGTCGCCTGCGTCTTGTAACCGCCACAGAAACATTCCCACGCGTTCCCGGTACAGAGGGACTGCTCCGTCTCCGAGACAGCTCGAGGCTCGGCTTCAGGGGACTCCACACCACCACCACATGCGGACAGCCCGAGGGACGCCACCAGCACGACGAGACGACGCATGATGTGAGCTCCTGCGTGATGAGGGCGGGCGTTTCCGCCCGCCCTCGGTGTTTTCCAAGCAGACGGCAACTTCACTGCGACAACGGGGGTGAGAACCAACAGGGGGGGCTACGAACCCAAGACACCCGTGGCTGTCCGGTGGCGCATGTTTCGGATTTCCGGTGATGAGGGACTGGCGTCACTCGTAGGGAGGATTGTACAGCTCCGTGGTCGGCACGATGCCCACACCCTTGGGCGCGATGCCTCCGACAATGAGCACCAGGCCCGAATCCAGGAGCGTGGCCGTATGGAAGGCGCGCGCCGTCTTCATCGGGGGGATGAGGGTCCAACTGCCCCCGGGCGTGTAGAGCTCCGCGGAGGCTCGTGGCGCCTCCTCCTTGGAATCCTTCCACCCACCGGTGACGAGCACCTGTCCGGAGAACAGCTCCGTGGCCGTGTGACCGAAGCGCGCCTCCTTCATGCTCTCCATGGCCGTCACGGAAGAGAGTCCGTGCATGTCGAGGAGCTCCACCCCCGAGCTGACGGCGCCTTCGACGGACCCCGTGACGAGCACCCGCCCCTCGCCCAACAGGGTCGCCACATGGCCATTGCGCTTCACCCCAAGAGAAGCCGGCAGCATCGCCCAGCCCGCGCCGGACAGGTTCGGGTCGTAGGCCTCCATGGAGCCCAGTGCGCCGGCTTCGTTGAAGCCGCCAATGGCCACCGCCTTCCCATTCACCAGGGTCAATGAGAGCGCGTTGCGGGGGACATTGAGCTCCGCCACGCGCCTCCAGGAGCCGTCGCGGCACGAGTAGATATCCGCGCTCTTCAGCCCACCTGTCGGATTGTTTCCCCCACCCGCCACCAGGACTTCTTCGGTCGAGGGCAGCTCGAGCGCGGCATGGGAAGCCCGCGCTCCAGAGACCAGCGTCCCCGCATCTGTCCACTTGTTGGTGACCGGGTTGTAGAGCTCCGCGGAGTCCAGCGGCTCGCCAGCGGGGCCCCGTCCGCCCACGACCAGCACCTGATCGCCCGGCAAGAGCGTGGCGGTGTGGTCTGAACGAGCGGTCTGCAGCGCCGACAAATCCCTCCAGCGATTCGTCGTGGGGTCGTAGATTTCCACCTTCGGGGTCCTGGTCGAGAACCCCGTCAGTCCTCCCACGACCATCACTCTGCCGTCATCGAGCAGCGTCGCGGTATGGGAGGCACGCGGGGTCCCCATCGGGCGCCCCTCTCCCCAGCCCGTGCAGCCCTCCGCGAGGGCGTTCTCGCGGCAGAACCCCTGGGTGGCATCATCGACATCGAGACACGCGAAGAGGGGAAGGCCCATCACGAGCCCCAGAACTCCCGCGAAGCAAAGCACCGCTTTCATGGACATCCCCCAAGGACTGCACATCGGTCGAGGACCGCCATCGTCGATCTTCCAACGAGGGACAAGGACAGGCGTGACGAAGAATCTCGCGAACCTGACAAGTCGCGAACGGTATCCTCTCCTGACTCTCACCCGGAGCCCGTCATCATGTCGTCGACCGCCTCGCCTCTCGCCGCGCCCGAACCCTGGGACCTCGTCGCTCCCGAGTACGTTCGTGAGCTGCTCCCCATGTTCGAGACCTTCGCGCGGGATGCGCTGTCACGCACGGGCGTCGCGGCCGGACAGCGCGTGGTGGACGTGGCGGCGGGACCGGGCACCCTCTCCCTGCTCGCGGCGCGTCAAGGCGTCCACGTGACGGCGGTGGACTTCTCGCCCCAGATGATGGCCTTCCTGCGTGAGCGCGCGGCAGCGGCGGGTCTGAGCATCGACGCGCGCATCGGCGACGGCATGGCGCTGGAGCTGCCTGAGCGGACGTTCGATGCGGCCTACTCCCTCTTCGGCCTGATGTTCTTCCCCGACCGACCGCGCGGCTTCCGCGAGCTGTATCGCGTGCTGCGCCCGGGGGGCCGCGCCGTCGTGTCCAGCTGGCAGCCCATGCAGAGCTCCCCGAGCATCAACGCCTTCTTCCAGAGCCTGGCGGAAATCATGGGCGGCGGCGGTGGACCGCGCGATGGGAAGATGCCTCTGTCGGACCCGGAGACGTGTGAGCAGGAGATGTCCGACGCGGGCTTCACCCAGGTCGCCGTGCACCAGGTCAGTGCCTCCGTCACGTACCCCTCCGCCGAGGAGATGGTGGAGGCCATGGCGCGCTCGAGCGCCCCCATCGCCCTGATGGCGAAGGGCATGGGCGACCAGTGGCCTCCCCTCCAGCAGGCCCTGCGCGAGAAGGTCCGCGCCCTCCTGGGCGACGGTCCCCAGAGCGTCCTCTTCCAGGCGTACCTCACCACCGGCGTCCGTCCGGCGAGCACGCCCTGACGGGGCTCAAAGCCAGACACCCCGGCGCTTCCCACGGAAAGCGCCGGGCTCGGCCGCATCAGCGGACCTGAATCACTGACACTGCCGCGAGTACTCGACCACCTTGAACTGGGTCTTGCGCCCGAAGCTCCACGCCGTCTCGAAACACTCGCAGTAGAAGTGCCCCACCGGCGTGGTCAGCGTGGCATCCGAGTAGTAGACGATATCGAAGGCTTCCTGCGTGCAGAACAGCTGCGCGTCCTCGCGCGTGTCGAGCGCGGCCTGCTCATCCATGCCCGGCTCGACTCCGCCACAGCCCATCGCAAGCAATCCAGCGGTCAGCATCCCACCCAAGATGTTCCTGCTCAGCACGTGTGCATCCTCCACCGGGCTCCCACTTCACCCCCCGGTGGAGTCAATCCTAACATCAACGTGAAAAACGAGATCACTCCTCAAAACAATTTGAATCATCCGCCAGGGTTTGGACTCACCCAGCGGCTCGACGAAGTGCGTCGAGGTCCAGCTTCTTCATCTTCAACATCGCCTCCGTTACGCGGCGCGCCTTCGCGCCATCCGAGCCGCCGAGCAGCTGAATCAGCTCCGTGGGCACCACCTGCCACGACACACCGAAGCGATCCTTGAGCCAGCCACATTGCTGGGCCCGCTCGTCGCCTCCCTCGGACAGTCGCGTCCAGTAGTGGTCCACCTCCGCCTGCGATTCGCAGTTCACGACGAGCGACAGCGCCTCCGTGAACTTGAAGTGGGGCCCGCCGTTGAGCGCCACGAACGCCTGGCCATCCAGCTCGAACGCCAGGGTCATGAGTGCCCCCGCGGGCTGCGGGCTCACCGGCGCGTGGGTCTCCAGGTAGCGCGTCGTCGCGGTGATGCGTGAGTGGGGGAAGACCGATGTGTAGAGCGCGACGGCGGCCTCTGTCTGCGCCGGGTCCGGGAACCAGAAGAACGGCGTGATGCGTTGGAAGCGGGACATGGGAGCGGCTCCTCTCGGGTGTGCTGAGGGAAAGCTGAACAGGGTTCGAGCGCTCGGCTCGCCGGGACGCCCGCTTTCCTCGTGAGCGTCCCGGCTCCCCGCGCCTCGACTACTGCACGTGCACCGTGGCCGAGGTGGTCGCCACCGGGCCCACCTCTTCCTGGAAGATTGTCACCTCCACCGTGTGCGTGCCCTGCGCGGTGGCGGGAATGGACTTCGTCATCGTGAAGGTGAAGTCACCCCCCGGAGGCAGGTTCACGCCCCAGTCGGACCACTGCGTGTCCCAGCCCACGGGGCCGTCACTGTAGAAGTCGTACCAGACCCAGTTGCAGGAGGCGGAGTCGTTGTTGGCCACGTGCACCGTCCAGGTGGCGTCCGTGCCCGGCGCCGCCGTCACCGTCGCGGGGGTGAGCGTGAGCGTCGGCGGCGCCTGGGTGCAGCGCTCGACGACTTGAACCGGAGCGGTGCCTCGCACCGTGTGGCCGTCGCGGGTGACGTCCACGCCCGGCGCATAGGAGCCCAGCGCCATGGAGTACGGCACGTAGAGCTGGAGCCACTCGGACGCGGTGGAGGCGGCGTTGACGGTCCGCTGCGCGGCCACGGGGTCCGAGCCCCAGCCGGTGGGGATGAGGGGCGCGAGCTGGAAGGTGCTCGGCGCACAGCCCACCGAGTCGCGGTTGCGGATGACGAGCTCCACTTCGGGGCGACCTCCCGGCCACACCGTGGGCTCCAGCGGACGCACCTCCACCTCGGGCGCCGCGCGGACACACGCGGCCTGCCGGTACGCGATGGTGACCTGGAGCGCGGAGGCGCTCGCGGAGACCACCGTCACGGAGAGGTTGCTGTACGGGTCGTTCCACGTCGTCCCCGGGAGCAGCGCCGGGTCCGTCCAGGACGAGGTCCCCGGCGTGAAGTCGAGCAGGTGCGAGCCATCGGACGTGAAGGCATCCTCGTAGTGGACGAGCGCGCCCCCGAGGAAGGGCAGCGTCGACTCATAGCTCCCCACGCGGCGGCGGTACTCCAGCCACAGCCACGCCGCGTTCCCCTGCCCCCGGCGCACCCTGAGCGCCTTCACGCCACTGGCCGCCGTCACGGGCACCACCGTGAACGTCCCCCCCACGCCGTCCACGTGCGTCACGGCGGTCGGCGCCAGCCAGCCGATGCGCGCCTTCTGCGGCGCCGCGTAGTGGCCCAGGTTCGACAGCCCCATCGCGGAGAAGGAGTCGCCGTACTCGTCCAGGCTCCCCGGCGTGTCCAGGTACGTCAGCGTCTCCGCGCCGTGGTCGCGCGTCTGAGCGTGGCCGAAGGACAGGTTGTGCCCCGCTTCATGAGCGATGAGCTTCACGGCATTCGTGTGGTTGACGAAGGTCTCCGCGATGAGCCACGACGTCGATGCCGACACCGCGCCGTCCTGCGTCTGCACCTGGCCACATGACAGCGTGCCCAGGCCCCCGTAGTGACAGCCCGCCTGCGGACGCGGGTGGACGATGAAGACGCGGTCGAACCGGGTGAAGTCCACACTCGCATCCACCGCGCGAATCGCCGCGTCGCGCAGGGCGTCCGCCTCCTGGCAGGTGTAGGCGCGGTCCAGCGGCGTCCAGTCCACCACCGTGCCCGTCGTCGTGGTGCGCCCCTCGGAGACCTCGCTCCAGTACCCCGCGAGCGACGTGCCCGTGGTGGAGAAGAAGGCCGTCTCCACCGCCTGCTTCGTCACGGGGGGAACCGGCGCGCCCGGGAAGGCCGCCATGATGACCAGGCTGCGTTGCACCCCCGTGACACCACAGGCCCCCGTCACCGTGCTCGCGGACTTCGCGCCCGGCCTCACCTCCACCGCCTGGGCCAGGAGCGTGCGCTCGCGCGACTCACCGCGCAGCTTCACCGCGAGGCCGCTGCGCAGTCCTTCAGGGGCCTTCCCCTGGAACACCACCGGGCGGCGCTCACCTCCGGAGACGAGGACGTATTCCTCGAAGGAGCGGTCCATCGCGGGCGAGTCCACCACCCGGACCTCCAGCTCCCCCTCCCACTCCTGGGGCGTCGAGCGCGCGGCTTCGGGTGCATCCACTTCCTGCGTACCACAGGCCACGAACCACAGGGCCGCGACCAGGCTCCACGTGCGAGACATCTGCCCTCCCAGGAACGGCGCCCCGGGCGGAAGCCGCCCGTGGAGCGCCGAGGGCCTTGTGCCTCCATCGGGATGCACTGGCAACCGTGATTCAAGTCGGCAGCGGCTCCCAGAGTCCCAGGCCGCCCACCATGTGGCGGATGTAGTCCTCCTCGGAGAGCTGTCGGCGCGCGGCCACGACCTTGGCGGCCTCGGGCCCGACGACGTAGCGCATCAACGGCGCGGGGCTCCGCAGCACCTCCAGGACGCAGCGCGCGACGTCCATCGGGTCACCGCCCCCCGCTCCGGTGATGTGCCCCAGCCTCGCGAGCATGCGCGAGCTCGGCGCCGTGTAGGCCGGCTCGAGCACCCGGGGCCGCGCGAAGGGGATGCCCGTGCGCATCCCGTCGAGCTCTATCAGCGACACCCTCACGCCGTGGGGACGGACCTCGTGGGCCAGCGACTCCGACAGCGCCTCGAGCGCGTGCTTGCTCGCGGCATAGGCCCCCAGGAAGGGCGGTGGCGCCACGCCCGCCAACGAGCTGATGGAAACGATGCGCCCCTGGCGCAGCCGCCGCATCCGAGGCAGCACGGCACGCATCATCCGCAGGGCTCCGAAGCAGTTGGTCTCCATCTGGGCCTGAGCCTCGGCGACGGAGGTCTCCTCGACGGCCCCCACGATGGCGCAGCCCGCGTTGTTGACGAGCACGTCGACGCCTCCCGCCACACGCGTCACCTCCGCGAGACAGGACGCCACGGACGCGTCCTCCCGGACGTCCAGGGTGATGAGCGGGAATGGCATGGCTGGCGCGCGAGACGGGTCCCGGCTGGTGCCGAACACGCGGTAGCCCTGGGTGGAGAGCAGCGTCGCGATGGCAAGGCCCAGCCCCGAGGACGCCCCCGTGACGAGGACGACCTGGGAATCATTCATCGAATCCATGTGCGGTGTTTCCTTTCGGTGCCAGGGAGAATACGAATCTTCATTCGCGTTCTGTATTCGCGTTCCCCGTGAGAGCCCTTCGCATGCCCCGGCCCAAGACCCGTCCTCGGAAGACCCCTCGGCAAGAGCGCTCGCGGGCCATGGTGGAGACGCTGCTGGATGCGACGATTCGCGTTCTGCTGGCGCGGGGCTACGACGGGATGACCACCATCGCGGTCGCCGAGCGCGCGGGCGTCAGCGTCGGCTCGCTCTACCAATACTTCCCCAACAAGGAGTCCCTGGTCGCGACGCTCGCCGAGCGCCACACCGCGGAGCTCCTCGCGTGTGTCGACGAAGCGTTCTCCCGCGCGGACCCCTCCGACCCGGAGTCCGGCATCCGCGCCCTGGTGCGCGCGGGCGTCGACGCACACCGCATCGCGCCCGCGCTGCACAAGGTCCTCCTGGAGCAGGTGCCTCGCATCGGCCGGATGGCGAAGGTGATGGAGACCAGCCGGGAGATTGTCGCGCGGCTCGAGCGCTTCCTGCTCTCCCACCGGGAGCGGCTCATCGTCCCCGACGCGAAGGTGGCCGCCTTCGTCGTCGAGACCATCGTCGAATCCCTCACACATCGGCTCGTCATCGAACAGCCGGACTACATCGACGCCGCGCGACTGGAGGAGGAGACCACGCGTCTGGCCATGGGCTATCTGTTCGGCCCGCGCGTCCGCCCCCGCGCGCGTCAATGAGGACTGGTGGACAGACGGCGCCCGACGCACGAGCGGAGCGCGACAGTCACATGCCAGCATCCGCCCCCGTCACACATGGGGCCCGCTCCACGAGAGGTGCTGCTCTTCACCCTGGAAGGCCAGCGCTACGGCCTCCCCACGGAGGACGTGTGGGAGCTGCATCGCGCCGCGCGCCTGACGCCGCTGCCGCGCGCGCCCGACGTCATCGAAGGACTGCTCAACCTGCACGGTCGCCTTCTGCCCGTGCTGGACCTGCGCCGCCGCTTCCGCCACCCGCCCCGGCCGCTGTCCCCCTCCGACCACTTCATCGTCGCCCAGGCGGGGCCTCGGCGGATTGCCCTGCGCGTGGACCGCGCCGAGGGCCTGCGAGTGCTCGCCCCGGGAGAGTGGGACACCTCCCCGCGTGAGCTGCCCGGCGTGGGCTACGTGTCCGGCGTCGCCAAGCTGGAGGACGGGCTGGTGCTGGTCCACGACCTGCGCGGCTTCCTCTCCGAGGCCGAGGCGCTGGAGCTGGACTCGGCGCTCACCGCCTCCTCGGAGCAGCCGTGAGAGTCGGGCCCTGGAGCCATGAGGGCTTCCCCTCCATCCTCGCGCTCGTCGAGGAGCGCGCGGGCCTGGCTCCGCCCAGCTGCCCCGCCTCCGCCGAGGAAGGCATCTCCCGCGCCATGGCGCGCGCCGGGGTCACCGACTTCGACGTGTATCGCATGCACATCGACTCCGACCCGGCGGCGATGGATGACCTGCTCACCGAGCTGACCATCGGCGAGACGTACTTCTTCCGCACCCCCGAGCACTTCGAGTACCTGCGCCGCGACATCCTCCCCGCCCTCCGCGAGCAGCAAGGCGCCGGCTACAACGCGCGCCTGTGGAGCGCGGGGTGCTCCTCCGGCGAGGAGGCCTACTCCATGGCCGCCCTGCTGATGAACGAGGGCTGGGGCAACAACATGGCGGTGTTCGCCACCGACGTGTCGCGCACCGCGCTCGCCCGGGCCCGCCGCGCCCACTATGGCGAGTGGTCCCTGCGGGGCCCCTGGGCCGAGCGCATGCGCGCCTACCTCCGCCCCGAGGGACGCCAGTACGTGCTGTCTCCCGAGGTGAAGCAGCACGTGCGCTTCAGCTACCTGAACCTCGCGCTCGACACGTGGCCTTCTCCCGACTCCGGCATCTGGAGGCTCGACGTCGTCTTCTGTCGGAACGTGCTCATCTACTTCAACAACTTCACCATCGAGGGCGTGGCTCGCAGGCTTCATGCGTCGCTGCGTGAAGGGGGGGTGCTGTTCACGGGCCCCTCGGACCCGCCGCTGGGGGGACTCGCGCCGCTGGAGCCCGTCCTCACCGAATGGGGCGTGCTCTATCGCCGCCTCCCTCACGGCACCACCGTGGCGGTCCCCGATGTCCTGTCGCTGGGTGAGCCCGTGAGCCCGCGCCCGTTGGTGGCTCCCGTGCCCGCTCCGCCGGTCTCGCCCGTGAGCACGCGCCCCCCTGTCGCCGCCCCGCCGGGGCCTCCGCCGCGTGCACCCAGCCGTGCTCCCGAGAAGAAGCCTCCGGAGGCTCCCGAAGGCGCGCCTCGGCGTCCGAGCTCCGTCGAGATTGGCGCGGCTCGCGCGGCACTGGAGCGCGGTGACTGGCACGAAGCCGCGACCCGGCTGGGCGCCCTGGACATGAACCCGGAGACGGCCGCCGTCGCCGTGCGCGCCATCGCGAACCTGGACACCCAGGCCGCCATCTACGCCAGCGGGGAGGCGGCTTCCCGGCATCCCCTGGTGCCCGACCTTCGCTACCTCGAGGCCCTTCTCCTGCTGGGACAAGGGCGGCTCCCCGACGCGGAGCGCGCCGTCCGTCAGGCGCTGTATCTGGAGCCGACCCTCGCGGTGGCGTGGCTGGTGTTGGGGCGTGTGTTGAATCAGCTCGGCGACACCTCCGGCGCGCTCAAGGCCCTGCGCGAGGCGGAGGTCCTCTGTGATGCCCTCCCCGCGGATTCCCTCCCGCCGCTCGCGGAAGGAGAGCGCGCCAGTGACCTGGGCCGCGCGGCCCGCGACGAGCGCATCCGCCTGGAGCTCACGATGATTGAAGGCAAGGCTCCGTGATGGTGGGCTCGCGTGGCATCGACTGGGAGGAGGTCCACGCGCGACTGGCCTCGCTCGAGGCCTCTCGTGAAGCGGAGGGCACGCTGACCCCCGAGGCGCAGGCCGCGCTGCTGGATGCCCGGGCCCGCGCGTTGAGCCGGCCTCCCGCCCCCGAGGTCGCCCCCGGCACCCTGCGCGAGATGATTCGCTTCCGCGCGGGAGGACAGCTCTACGCCCTGGAGTCGCGCTTCGTGCTGGAAGTCATCCGCTCGACAGACGTGGTCCCGCTGCCGGGGGCGCCTCCCGCGCTGCGCGGGCTCACGCTCCTGCGCGGAGAGGTCCTCCCCGTGGTGGAGCTGGCGCCGCTCTTCGGCCGGGAGCCCGTGGACAGCAACGGCCCCCTGCTGGTGCTGGGAACGGGGCGCGCCGAGCTGGGCGTGCGCACCGAAGAGGTCCAGGAGGTCACCCAGGTGTCGAGCCAGGAACTGTTGCCCGCGCCGGTGGCGCTGGCGGACACCGCGGGGGCGCTGGTGTTCGCCGCCGACAGAGCAGGAACCCTGCTGCTGGAGGGAGAGGCCCTGCTGGGTGACAGTCGCCTCGTGTTCGACCTGTCCGACGAGGGCGTCGCATGAACATCGGCAACCGCATCGCGGTCGGCTTCGGACTCTCCCTGCTCGTGCTGCTGGTCCTGGCGACCGTGTCCTTCCAAGGCGCGCGGCAGCTCACGGAGACGACGCAAGGACTGCTCAAGGCCCATGAGAACTTCCGACTGGTCCGCGAGCTGCGCGCGCTGCTCATCGACGCGGAGACCGGCCAGCGAGGCTTCCTCCTCACGGGTGAGGAGTCCTACCTGGAGCCCTACCAACAGGCCGTCTCCACGCTCCAGCAGGACCAGAACCTGCTGCGCGACGCGCTGGCCATCTACCCCGACCAGCGCAACCGCCTGGTGCGCCTGGAGCCGCTCATCGTGAGCCGGCTGGCGTTGCTCGAGGAGGGCATCCGCCTGCGCCGCCAGGGCGGGCTGGAGGCCTCGCTGCCCGTCATCCGGAGCAACCGGGGCAAGAACCTCATGGACCAGATTCGCGACGTCATCAACGAGATGCTCGCGGATGAGCAGGAGCGGTGGACCGAGCACGCCGATGAGGCCCGAGCCACCTCGCTGCAAATCAAGTGGGTGTTGTCCGTCTGCACCGTGCTGGGGGTGCTCATCGTCGCCGTGGGCAGCTATCTGGTGACTCGCAGCATCACCGTCCCGCTGCGCCAGTTGGTGGTGGGCGCGGAGCAGCTGGGCCTGGGACATTCCAATCACCGCATCCCGTTGAAGGGGCGCGATGAGATGGCGGAGCTGGCGCGCGCCTTCAACGAGATGGCGGAGCGCCGCCAGCAGGCGGAGGCGCACATCGCCAAGCAGTCCGAGCAGCGCGACCACACGCTGCGGACGGTGGCGGAGTTCGTCAATCAGCTCGCGAGCACCAGCGCGGAGATTCTCGCGAGCACGACGGAGCAGGTCGCGGGGGCGCAGGAGCAGGGCAGCGCGGTGACGGAGACGGTGAGCACCATCGAGGAGATCACCAAGACGTCCGAGGAGGCCGCGGGGCGGGCTCGGGATGTCAGCAACTCCGCTCGGCACGCGGAGGAGGTGGGGCGCACGGGGCGTCGCGCGGTGGAGGAGGCCGTCACGTCCATGAGCGTGCTGCGCGAGCAGGTGGAGTCGGTGGCCTCGCGCATCCTGGCGCTGGCGGAGCAGGCGCAGGCCATTGGCGACATCATCACCACGGTCAATGACATCTCCGAGCAGACCCACATGCTCGCGCTCAATGCCTCCATCGAGGCGAGCCGCGCGGGGGAGAACGGCCGAGGCTTCGCCGTGGTCGCCACGGAGGTGAAGGCGCTCGCGGACCAGTCCAAGAAGGCCACGGGACAGGTGCGGCAGATTCTGGGGCAGATTCAGAAGGCCACGCATGGCGCGGTGATGACGACGGAGGAGAGCACCAAGAGCGTGGCCTCGAGTACGCGCATCGTCTCCGAGGCGGGGGCCACCATCCAGGCGTTGAGCGACCTGCTGGCGCAGGCGTCCCTCACGGCCGCGCAGATTGCCGCGTCCGCGAATCAGCAGGCCACGGGCATCGCGCAGATTCGACAGGCGATGCATGACGTGAACCAGGCGACGCAGCAGGGGTTGATGTCCTCGCGGCAGACGGAGCGGGCGATGCAGGACATCAACGGCATGGGGCAGAAGCTCAAGAACCTGTTGGATGAGTACGGGCGCTGATGGACCGCGACAGGCTGGCGCAGGCGCTGCTCGCCACGTTCCTCGAGGAGCTGGAGGGGCATGTGGCGTCGCTCAATCGCGACCTGCTCGCGCTGGAGCGGGAGCAGGATGCGACGCGCTCGGGGGAGCTGGTGGCGTCGCTGCTGCGCACGTTGCATAGCGTGAAGGGGGCGGCGCGGGCGGCGAGTGCGTTGCTGGTGGAGACGGCGTGTCATCGGCTGGAGGAGGTGCTGGAGCCGCTGCGCGATGGGCGGGGCGGGACGCCGGAGCTGTTCGAGCTGTGTTTCACGGCGGTGGATGCGCTGGATGATGCGGGGCGGAGGCTCGCGACGAAGCAGGAGCTGACGGGCTCTCCGCTGGAGAACATGCTGCCGGAGCTGCGACGGGCCGCGGATGCGGCGCTCGGACTGCCGTCAGCGCCAGCGGAGCAGGCTTCCGAAGCGGAGTCACCCCGCGCAGGAGGGCCGGGAGACGAAGCCTCTGCGTCGGAGCCACCTGCTCCGGGAACCGCTCACACTCGAGACGAGGAGGCATCCTCACGAACTCGCGAGCCTTCGGGCGGGCGCGCGGTGCAGGCCCCTTCAACCGAGGCGTCTCACACCCGAGGCCCCGACGCAGCGGAAGAACCCACCATCGCACGCGACGCGAAGACCTCCCGCCCACCAGGCCCTTTCGCTGAAGCGCCCGTGCAGTCCGGCGACGCCCCCACACGCGCATCGAGCCCCACCTCCCCGCCCGTTCGCGCGACAAGCACATCCCCCTCCGAGCCCACGTCCAACGGTCTCACACCCCAGGAGACCACCCTCCCCGTTCGCGTCTCCGCGCAGAAGCTCGACGCCCTCCTCGCTCGCAGCGGCGAGCTGCGCGTCGCCGCGCTCCGACTCGAAGGACGGACTGACGCCCTGGAGACCATCCGCGAGGAACTGGCTCGCGTCCGTGACGCCGTCCACGGCACCGAAGGCGAAGCCGCACTCCGCCGCGCGGAGACCGAACTCGCACGCGTGACACGAGACCTCTCCGCCGACCGTAGGACCCTCGACGGCGTCGCCACCGGCATGGACGACGAGGTCCGCCGCGCCCGCACCCTCCCCTTCCTCGAAGGTCTCTCCGGCCTCGAACGCGCCGCACGCGACGTCGCCCGCTCCGAGGGCAAGAAGGTCCGCCTCGACATCCTCGGCGGCTCTCTCGAGCTCGACCGCTCCCTCCTCCAATCCCTGCGCGAGCCCCTCCTCCACCTCGTCCGCAACGCCGTCGCCCACGGCCTCGAATCCCCCGAGGAGCGCCTCCGCGCCGACAAGCCCGACGAGGGTCGCGTCACCCTCTCCGCCCGCCTCCACGGCAGCCGCGTCGAAGTCACCGTGGAGGACGACGGCCGAGGGCTCGACCTCGCCGCCCTGCGCGCACGCGCCCTCGCCCAGGGCCTCGACGTCCCCGAGGACGACGAGGACGCCGCGCGCCTCGCCTTCCACTCCGGCCTCTCCACCTCCTCCCGCATCACCGAAGTCGCCGGCCGAGGCGTCGGCCTCGACGTCGTCCGCGCCGAAGTCGAAGCCCTCCGAGGCACCGTCGAGGTCTCCACCCAACCTGGACAAGGCACCCGCTTCACACTCGACGTCCCCCTCACCCTCAGCACCCTGCGCGTCCTCCTCGTGTCCGCCGGAGGACAAATCCTGGCCCTCGCCAGTGAAGGCGTCGCGCGACTCGTCCGCCTCTCCCCCGACGAGGTCCGCGAAATCGAAGGTCGCCCCACGTGGGTGTCCCAGGACGCGCTGGTGCCGCTCGCCGCCCTGGCGGATGTCCTCGGGCTCCCCGCCGGGCCCGCCCGACAACGCCGAGGCGCCGTCGTCCTCGCCGCGGGCACCGCACGCGCCGCGCTCGTCGTGGATGACGTGCTGGCCGAGCAGGAAGCCCTCGTCCGCGCGCTCGGCCCTCGCGTCCGCCGCGCCCGCCATGTCTCCGCGGCGGCGGTGCTGCCAGACGGCCGCCTGTCACTCCTCCTCAACCCCGCCTCCCTCGTCCGCGCCGCGGGCGGGCGTCCGGCCTCGGCGCTGTTCCCCACCCCGGCGGCGAAGCGGAAGCGGCGGCGCATCATCCTGGCGGACGACTCGCCCACCACCCGCGCGCTGGAGCAGAGCATCCTGGAAGGCGCCGGCTACGACGTGCTGCCTTGCGCGGACGGCGCCGAGGCCTGGGAGCGCCTCCAGGCAGGCGGCGCCGACGCCATGGTCCTGGACGTGGAGATGCCTCGCATGGACGGCGTCACCCTCACGGAAACCATCCGAGCCGCACCCCGCTTCGCCCGGCTCCCCGTGGTGCTCGTCACCGCCCGAGGCCGCCCCGAGGACAAGGCCCGCGGGCTGAAAGCCGGGGCCAGTGCCTATCTTGTGAAGAGCGCATTCGACCCGACCAGCCTGCTGGAGACCTTGAGACGATTGCTATGACGACGAGGACCGAACCCATGCGCATCGTGGTGGCCGAGGACTCCCCCACCGCCCGCCGTCTCCTGGTGGAAATCCTCCGCGCCGACCCAGGCCTCACCGTCGTCGGCGAAGCCCGCGACGGCGTGGAGGCCGTGGAGCTCACCCAACGGCTGCGGCCCCACCTGGTGACGATGGACATCCAGATGCCGCGCATGGATGGACTCGAGGCCACCCGCCGCATCATGACGGAGGCCCCCACGCCCATCGTCGTCGTGTCGACACTGGTGGAGCGCGACATCCAGACCTCCATGACCGCGCTGCGCGCCGGAGCGCTCGCCGTCCTCCAGAAGCCCGTGGGCCCGGAGTCCCCGGACTTCGACGCGGAGAGCCGCCGCCTGCGCGACACCCTCAAGGCCATGGCCGAGGTGAAGGTCGTCCGACGCTGGCCGGACCGAGGCCCCTCCCCCACCTCACCCGCACGTCCCCCCGCGCGCAAGGACATCCCCCTGCGCGCGGCGGTGGTCGCGCTGGCCGCCTCCACCGGAGGCCCCGCCGCCCTCTTCCAGCTCCTGTCGGAGCTCCCTCCTGACTTCCCCGCGCCGCTGCTCGTGGTGCAGCACATCGCCATCGGCTTCAGCCAGGGCCTGGCCTCCTGGCTGGCCACCGCGGGCCCGCTCCCCGTGCAAGTCGCGGAGGAAGGGACGCTGCTCCTGCCAGGCCATGTCTACCTCGCGCCCGATGACCGGCACCTGGGCGTCCTGGATGGACGGGCCCAGGTCTCCAAGGCCGCGCCCGTCAACGGCTTCCGTCCCTCCGCGACGTGGCTGTTCCGCTCCGTGGCGCGCTCGCACGGACGCGAGGCCCTGGCCGTGGTCCTCACCGGCATGGGCCAGGATGGACTGGAGGGCATCCGCGAGCTGCGCGACGCAGGAGGCCGCGTGCTGGCGCAGGACGAGGCGTCCTCCGTCGTCTTCGGCATGCCCGGCGTCGTGGTGAGCGCGGGGCTGGCCAACGAGGTCGTCTCGCTGACGGACCTGCCCGCGCGCCTGTCGCTCGCTGTCTGGGCAAGCACGCAGCCGTCCTGACCTCCGTCACCTCGTGCTCAATCCTCGAGCGGTGCCTATCTGTCGCGGAATGGCCTCCCCTCCGAGCGGTGTCGATATCCCGACAGCCCCACCTCTTCGCATCGGATGAGTGAGACCTTGGCACCCTTCGCATCCGCCTTCGAGGCGCTCCCCGACCCGGCCTATGTCCTGGACGCCCAGGGCCGCATCCTCACGTGCAGCACCGCCGGAGCGCGGGCCTTCGGACGAGGCCCCGAGTCCCTGACCGGGCTCCACTGGAGTGAGCTGGGCATTCCCGCCGAGGACATCGCGAGGCTGGAGGCCGCTCGGGCCCTGACGCTGGCGCGCGGCTGCTGCGTCACGGAGGAGCTGCCCTGGCCCGTGGACACCGGCCTGCGCCGTCACTCGGTGGTGCTCACCCCGCTGCCGGACGGCACCGTGCTCGTGACGGCGAGGCCCCTCACGGAAGCAGAGGCGGTGTACTCGCGCGCGCTGGAGCTGGAGCAGGCCTCCCGCGCGGAGGTCGAGCAGGCGGAGCGACGGCGCTCGTTCCTCTACCAGGCGATGACGACGCTGTTCACCCATCCGCCGGACCCTCACGGCATGTACACGCTCCTGGCGCACCTGGCGGTGCCGGACCTGGCGGACTGGTGCCTGGTGGATGCGCTGGAGCAAGGCCCGTGGGTGTCGCGCGTGGCGGTGGCGTGCCTGGACCCGACGCAGCGCGAGCGCGCGGGCGACCTCCCCGACCGCATCGAGCTGCATGATGACGCCCCCGTGGGACTGCTGCGCGTGCTGCGCACCGGAGAGCCGGAGCTGGTGCCCGCGGTGACGGACTCGCTCTTGCGCGCGGCGGCGTCGGAGCCCGCGCACCCGGCGCTGCTGCTCACGCTGCAAGCCCGCTCGTACATGATTGTACCCCTGCGCGCGCGCGGCCACACGCTGGGCGCCGTCACCTTCGTGTCGTCCGGCTCGGGCCGACGGTATGGACCGGAGGACCTGGCGCTGGCGGAGGACCTCTGTCTGCGCGCGAGCCTCGCCATCGACAACGCGCGGCTCGTGGGGGAATCGCGCCGGGCCGCACGCGCGCGCGAGGACCTGCTGGCCGTCGTGTCGCACGACCTGAAGAACCCGCTGGGCGTGGTGCAGTTGGGCGCGGCGCTGCTGGCGCGAGGCCCTGGCGCGAAGCCCGGGGGCGAGGTGGTGGCGAAGCAGGCCACGCGCATCCAGGACGCGACGGACCGCATGTCGCGCCTCATCTCGGACCTGCTGGACTGGGGGCGGCTGGAGGCCGGGGGGCTGCCGCTGGACTTGCGGGAGCACTCGATGACGGCGCTCCTCACGGAGGCCACCGAGTCCATCCGCCCGCTGGCCGAGGCCAAGGGCCTGCACCTCTACACGCAGCCGCCCGAGGACGACGTGCGCGTGCGCTGCGACCGGACGCGGGTGCTCCAGGTGCTGGGCAACCTCATGGGCAACGCGGTGAAGTTCACGCCGTCGGGGGGAGACCTGGAGGTGGGCGCGTCCGTGCGCGACGGCCTGGTGTGCATCCACGTGCGGGACACCGGGGACGGCATCGCCGCGGAGGCGCTGCCCCACATCTTCGACCGGTACTGGCAGGCGCGCGACGCGACCAGTCGAGGCACGGGGCTGGGGCTCGCCATCGCCAAGGGGCTGGTGGAGGCACACGGGGGGCACATCCACGCGCGCAGCACCCGGGGGGAGGGCAGCACCTTCGCCTTCACCCTCCCGCTGGTGGGCGTGTCCACCGCACCGCACTCCACGCGCTCCCGTCCACGTCTGGACGCCTGAGCCGCTCGTGGCTGGGTAGAGTCGTGCTCACGACATGCTCACCACGGAGCCGCTCCCCACCGCCTTCCTGCTCACCGTCTGCGGCGCGCTGCTCGCGTTGAGCGTGTTGTTCAGCCGGGCCTCCGGCCGCTTCGGCATCCCCGTCGCGCTCCTGTTCCTGGGCGTGGGCATGGCGGCGGGCTCCGACGGGCCCGGCGGCATCGACTTCGACAACTACGGCTTCGCCTTCCGGCTGGGCACGGTGGCGCTGGTGCTCATCCTGTTCGACGGAGGCCTCAACACGCCGCTGTCCGCCATCCACTCCGCGCTGAAGCCGGCGTCGGTGCTGGCGACGGTGGGCGTCATCCTCACCGCGGCGTTGATGGGCGCGGCGGCGCACTACCTCTTCGACTTCAGCTGGACGCAGGCCCTGCTGCTGGGCGCCATCGTCTCCTCCACGGACGCGGCGGCGGTGTTCTCCGTGCTGCGAGGCAGCGGGCTGCACCTGAAGCGCCGGGTGGGCACCACGCTGGAATTGGAGTCGGGGCTCAACGACCCCATGGCCGTCATCCTCACCACGGGCCTCACGCACACCCTGGCGAGCGGGAAGCCTCCGGGCTGGGAGTTGGCGACGGAGGCGCTGGTACAGATGGTGGTGGGCACGGGCATGGGCCTGGCCATCGGCTATGGCGCGCGACACCTGCTCAAGCGGCTGCGGCTGCGCGTGGCGGGGCTGTACCCGGTGATGACGCTGGCCTTGGCGTTCCTGGCTTTCGGCCTGCCCACGCTCCTGCACGGCAGCGGCTTTCTCGCCGTGTACATCGTGGGAATCCTGCTGGGCAACGAGACCATCCGCTACCGCACGGGCCTGCTGCGCGTGCATGACGCGCTGGCGTGGCTGTCCCAGGTGTTGATGTTCCTGGTGCTGGGGTTGCTGGTGTATCCGCGCAACCTGGTGGAGGTGGCGGGCGTGGGGCTGGGCATGGGCCTCATCCTCGCCTTCGTGGCGCGCCCCATCGCGGTGCTGCTGTGCCTGGCGCCCTTCCGCTTCCCGCTGGGGGAGATTGTCTACACGGGCTGGGTGGGCCTGCGCGGCGCGGTGCCCATCATCCTGGCCACCTTCCCCGTGCTGTCGAACACGGCGGGCTCACGGGACATCTTCAACATCGTGTTCTTCATCGTGGTGGTGAACGGGCTGATTCCCGGCGCCACCGTGCCGTGGGTGACGCGCAAGCTGGGCCTCGCCGCGCGCGTGCCCGAGCCACCGCAGGCGGTGCTCGAGATCGCCTCCACCCAGCTCCTCAAGGGCGAGCTGAGCTCGTTCTACATCGACAAGGCCTCCGCGGTGACGGGCGAGCGGCTGGCGGACCTGCCCTTCCCTCCAGGCTCCGCGGCGATGCTGCTGGTGCGAGGCCAGGAGCTGCTCGCGCCCAAGGGCGACACCGTGTTCCAGCCCGGGGACCACGTGTATGTCTTTGGCCACGCGGAGGACCTGCCGCTCCTGCGCCTCTTGTTCGGACAGCAGGAGGACGAGTAGCGGCTACTCGAGCAGCGCCTGGAACACCGCCTGGTCCTTCGGTGAGAGGGTGACGGTCCTCTGACCCACCCGGACTTGCGCGCGCCGGGCCGTGGCGAACCGCTTCAGGTCGGCGGCGGAGACCGTCCCGGACAGGTGCTCCTCGAAGGCGGAGCCCCCCCTCAGGACACGCGCCTCGTAGGGCGAGTCCTCCTTCGGGAAGGACACCTTCACGGCCTTGCCATCCGCCAGCAACTGGAAGCGCTGCGTGGGCTCCCACGCGGTGTCCACGCCCACGTGAATCAGCTCGACGCTGACGTGCGACGCGTCCGCCCCGGGCGTCAACGCGGCCTCCAGCCGGGTCTCCCCGGAGCTCATGTCGTCTTCCTCGCTGCTCCAGCTCTCCGAAGCCGCGACGCGCTCCGCGGGCTCGGACTTCGCCGCGGCGACCTGGGTCAGGACAGGCTCCAACCTCACGCCGTCATCCACCAGGGCCAGGCTCTCGCCGACCTGCGCCATCGCGCGCTGGTACGCGCGAAACGCCCAGTACCCTCCTCCGAGGAGAGCCACACCGAACACGGCCATCCCTACGATGAGCTTCCGGCGCATCCCTGACTCGATAGCGCGTCTCGCGCCCGTGAGCCAAGGCCCCCCGTCTCCTCGAGGGCCCTGGCGGGGTCCAGACTCAGTTCGACGGAGCGTTTGCGTACCAGCGCACGTAGTCCACCTCGAGCACCTGCGGGAACACGGTGCTCGCGGGGTCCCCGCCCAGGTCTCCCAGCGCGAGGTTGAGAATCACGTGGTTGGGTTGGTCGAACACCCACGTGCCCATCGTCCCGCGCGTGAAGGTGAAGCGCTTGATGCGGTCCGCGTACCACTCGACGCGGTTCGCATCCCAAGAGATGCCGAACGTGCGCCACGCATCACCCACTCGCGCCGGCGCGTAGTCCACCTGTCCCGGTGAGTCCCAGCCGTACGTGATGCCGGGTCCATGCAGCGTGCCGTGCGCCAGCGTGGGCAGGGCCCCCTCGCCCTCGAAGATGTCGAACTCACCGTTGGCCGGCCACTCGCCCGTGGAGCCCATCAGCCACGCCGCGGGCCACGTCCCGTTCCCCACCGGCGCCTTGAGCCGCACCTCGACATAGCCATACTGCCGCTCCATCCGGCCCCGGGTGTGGATGCGCGCGGACGTGTAGTCGCGCGTCACGCCGTCGCCTCCCGTATAGGTCTCCCGCAGGGCGGTGATGCGCAGGTGGCCGCGGCCATCCAGTTGCACGTTCTGGGTCCGCCCCGTGTACTGCTGGAGCGTCCGGCCGTGGTCCCACATGCCGCCGGTCTCCGCCTCCCACACCAGGGGATTCGGCGAGGCGCCCGCCACTCCGTCGAACTCATCGCTCCACAAGAGGTTGCTCGGCTCGCCAGGCGTCGCCGGAGGCACCACCTCCAGCGTCAGCGCGTCCGCCAGGAACACGTTGCCGCTCACCGCGCCGGACTGAAGGACATACACATCCACCCGATTGCCGGACTGCTGCACCGGCGCGTCGACCGTCAGGTGCTGGAACGCGGTGGTGAGCGACGCGGAGTCCTCCGCATAGCCCACCGTGGCCCCGGCGGCGTTGCGCTCGCGGACCACCAGCACCACGGGCTTGCCCACCGTGCCCGCGTTCCCCGCCGCGACGTACGCCGACGCGCGGTACACCGTGCCCACCGTGGTGGACGACACCGCGTCCGGCGCGTCGTCCAGCGAGTACATGTCCCCCGCCGTCCGAGTGACTCGCACCACCGACGCACCGTCCGGCGCCGAGGCCTGCGCGACGCGACTCAGCGAGCCCTGCCAACTCGACCACCCCGTGACGCTCGACTCGAACGACGGGTTGGGCAGGATGTTGCCCGGAGGCAGCGAGAGGCGCGACGCCGCCGCGGTCTCCTCCGGCTCCGGTGCTCCACCCGCGCACCCCACCGTGGCGCAGGCCACCGCGCTCAACATCCCCATCCAGCTTCGCTGCCACATCGCGACGCGCTGTCTCATGAACTCCTCGGAGTGGAAGGAGCCATGGCCATATCGACGAATCTCAAACATGGCTCGACCTTTTCATGTGATTTAGGTTTTACAGCTTCTGGTCGAATCCCCTGCGCCACCTGTCATGGACGCGTGTCTGGCCATGAATGCGGACGGCCCTGGCGCCGGGCTGGCGGGCGCATGAATGCGAAGGGGGGCTCTTGGCCGTGGGGGGCGTCCGTGTCAGGAAGCGCCCATGGCCTTCCTGCATCAAGCACTCATCTTCCTGGGCGCCGCCGTGGTGTCCGTCCCGCTGTTCAAGCGGTTGGGGCTGGGCTCGGTGCTCGGTTACCTGGTGGCGGGAGCCATCATCGGCCCCTCGGGCGCGCGGCTGATTGGCGACGTGGAGAACGTGCTCCACTTCTCCGAGCTGGGCGTCGTGCTGCTGCTGTTCGTCATCGGCCTGGAGTTGCAGCCCTCGCGCCTGTGGAGCCTGCGCCAGTCCGTGTTCGGCATGGGCGGCGCGCAGGTGCTCCTCACCGGAGGACTGCTCGCGGTCGTGAGCTGGATGCTGGGTCTGTCTCCGGGCGCCGCCATCATCGCGGGCTTCGGCCTGTCGCTGTCCTCCACCGCCTTCGCGCTCCAGCTCCTCGCCGAGCGCAACCAGCTCACCACCGGCTACGGACGGCTGGCCTTCGGCATCCTGTTGTTCCAGGACCTGGCCGTCATCCCGCTGCTCGCGGCGCTGCCCCTGCTGGGGCAGACCCAAGCGGCCGCGGTGGAGCCGGGCTGGCACACCGGCCTCAAGGTGCTGGCGGTGCTCGTCGGCGTGGTGCTGGTGGGGCGCTTCCTGTTGCGTCCACTGTTCCGAATCGTGGCCTCCTTCCACAGCCAGGAGTTGTTCACCGCCACCGCGCTGCTCGTCGTCGTGGGCACCGCGGCCCTGCTCAACGCGGTGGGCCTGTCCATGGCGCTGGGCGCCTTCCTCGCCGGCGTGCTCCTGTCCGAGTCCGAGTACCGCCACGAGCTGGAGGCCGACATCGAGCCCTTCAAGGGCCTGCTGCTGGGGCTGTTCTTCATCGCCGTGGGCATGAGCGTGAACCTGGGCCTCATCGTCGAGAAGCCCCTGCTCATCGCCGGCCTGGTGCTGGGGCTCGTCGCGCTCAAGGGCGCGGTGCTCTACGGCCTGGGGCGCTTCAGCCTCGAGGAGCAGGAGCCCTCGCTCAGCCTGGGCGTCGTCATCTCCCAGGGCGGCGAGTTCGCCTTCGTCCTCTTCGGGCTCGCGGTGTCCTTCCAGGTCATGCGGCCCGAGGTGTCGGAGCTGCTCGTCGTCGTCGTGGGCCTGTCCATGGCGACGACGCCGCTCATCTACGCGGCCTATGAGCGCTGGGGCCGCCCGCGCTTCCGGCAGCAGACGCAGGCGCGCGAGTACAACGTGGCCCCGGAGGAGGACCACCCCGTCATCATCGCGGGCTTCGGCCGCGTGGGCCAGGTGGTGGGCCGCCTCCTGCGCGCCAAGCGCATCGGCTTCACCGCCATTGACGCCAGCCCCGAGCACATCGACTTCATGAAGCGCTTCGGCAGCCAGGTCTTCTATGGCGATGCCTCGCGGCTGGACCTGCTGCGCGCCGCCCGCGCCGACAAGGCCCGCGTCTTCGTGCTGGCCATCGACGACATCGAGGCCTCCCTCCGCACCGCCCGGACGGTGAAGGAGCACTTCCCGCACCTCGCCGTCTTCGCCCGCGCGCGCAACCGCATCCATGCCTACCGCCTGCTGGACCTGGGCATCGAGCACGTCATGCGAGAGACCTTCGCCGGCAGCATGGAGATGGGCGGCGACATCCTCCAGGAGCTGGGCCTCACCTTCTCCGAGAGCCACCGCGTCATGGAGCGCCTGCGCGAGCACGACGAGAAGCTCCTGCGCGAGACGGCCCGCTACCACCACGACGAGAAGAAGCTGGTGGAGATGGCCGCCCGCGCGCGCAAGGAGCTGGAAAGCCTGTTCGAGCAGGACGACGCCGAACAGAAGAAGTCCGCGTAAGCCCCTCCACCCGGTCCGGACCGCCCCACCTCATTCCCAGAAAAACCTGAACCAGCATTCACTGGCGGCACATTCGTCCATTCCCGTTGCAGCCCTGCTGCACAAAACCCGGCGGCCTGGGGGCGGGCGAGAGAGGAAACGAAGGGGCTGCTCGCGGGAGTCGGGGAGCGGAGTATGGTTCTCCCCGGATGCGTCTCCGCCTCACCGCAGCCCTCATGCCCACCGCCTTCCGCGCCTCGGCCCCCACGGAAGTCCCGGGCACCCGCTCGTCCTTGACGCCCCGCCGTCGCCCTCGGGCGATGGGCGGCGATGGCTGCTGGCGCTGACGCCCCCACGGCTCCCCCTCCTGTCTTCCGGCCCCTCGCGAACCCCACGACGCATGCCCTCCACCCCCGCCAAGAAGCGCCAGCGCCCCCCGCCACCCCCGCCCGCGACGGCCGAGGTGTCCGGCGTACCGCTCCATGCGCTCCTGGAGGGACTGCCGGACGCCTTCTTCACGCTCGACGCGCAGTGGCGCTTCACCTACGTCAGCCCGCGCATGGCGGAGCTGCTGGACGGCGCCGCGACCCTGGGCGACGACGTGCGCCTGGCCGTGTCCTCCCTGCTGGGGTTGGGGGAGCACCTGCGCTTCGAGCAGCCCGCCACCCAGCAGGCCGCCACGCGCTTCGAGCATGACTGGCCGGGGGGAGACCTGTGCTTCGACGTGCGCGCGCGCGTCATCCACGGGGGCCTGCTGGTGCACTGCCGCGACATCTCCGGCGAGCGCCGCGCCAAGGAGGAGCTGCGCCGCACCAGCGAGGTGTTCCGCGCCGTCCACGAGGGGACGACGGACGCCATCTACACGAAGGATTTGGAGGGCCGCTACCAGCACATCAACGCCGCGGGCGCGCGCGCGGTGGGCCGCACGGTGGAGCAGGTGCTGGGGCGCACGGACCCGGAGCTGTTCAGCGCGGAGGTCGCCCGGAACAACGCCGCCAACGACAGGGAGGTGCTCGCCTTCGGCCGCACCATCACCTACGAGGACACGCAGCCGGGCGAGGACGGGCCCCGCGTGTGGCTGTCCACCAAGGGCGTGCTGCGGGACGCGGACGGCAAGGTCGTGGGGCTGTTCGGCATCAGCCGCGACATCACCCAGCGCAAGTGGGCGGAGGAGGAGGCGCGCCGGCACTCCGAGTTCCAGGAGCAGCTCATGGGCATCGTCAGCCATGACATCCGCAGCCCGCTGGGCGCCATCATGAACTGGTCGCGCGTCATGGCGGAGGCGGGCACGGCGGAGGACGCGCGGCGCACCAGCCAGCGCATCGCCACCGCGGCGGTGCGAATCGAGCGGCTCACCCGGCTGCTCCTGGACTTCACGCGCACGCGGCTGATGGGCGGCGTGGCGATTGAACCCCGGCCGGTGGACCTGAAGGACCTGGTGGCGCGCGTGGCCCACGAGTTCCGCGTGGCCTACCCCGAGCGCATCATCGAGGTGGAGCAGAAGGGCAACACCCAGGGCATGTGGGACCCGGACCGCCTGGGCCAGGTGGCCTCCAACCTGCTGGAGAACGCCCTCAAGTTCGGCCCGCCCGACAGCCCCGTGCGGCTGGTGACGCATGCGGCGCGCGGCAACAAGGTGGCGCTGGAGGTGTGCAACGGCGGGCGCCCCATCCCCGCGCACCTGGTGCCGCACCTGTTCGAGCCCTTCCGCAGCGGCCCCCAGACGACGCGCACGCTCAAGATGAGCTACGGCCTGGGCCTCTACATCGTCCGGGAAATCGTCCAGGCGCACGGCGGCGCCATCGAAGTCACCTCCACCGAGGAGGACGGCACGCGCTTCACCGTGACGCTGCCCCGCCGCTCGCTGCCGGCGCGTCCGCCCGGTCAGCCCTCGCCCCGCGTGCCGCGCTCGGAGCCCAGGTAGCGGTAGAGCAGCGCCGCCAGCTCCGCGCCCGCGAAGGGCTTCGTCAGGAAGTCCGAGCAGCCACTCTCGAAGCCCGCCTGCACGCACGACGCCTCCATGCGCGTGGTGCACAGGATGATGGGCGTGTGGCGGGTGCGCTCGCGCTCTCGCAGCGCGCGGCACGTCTGGAGTCCGTCCAGGTTCGGCATGTGCACGTCCAGCACCACCAGGTCCGGGGACTCCGACTCCGCGCGCGCCAGCGCCTCCAGGCCGTCGCGCGCGATGAGCGTCTCGTAGCCGTGCTCCACCATCATCATCTGGTGGAGCATCAAGACGGTGTGCGAGTCGTCGACGAGGAGCACCTTCTTGCGCCGCATGGGCACCGCCTTCCTTGCGCGCGTCAGGGCCCCGCGGGGGCGTAGCAGAGCTGGCGCAGATGCATCAGCCGAGGAGGACCCATGCCCAGGAACCGCACGCCCATGCCCAACGGACAGCTCAGCCCCTCGCGCGAGGCCCAGGGGTTGGCCCACGCCACCACCCCGGGCGACTCCAGGTGCTCCCCCGTCGTGGGCAGGTGGATGCGCAACGTCACCGCTGCCCCCGGCCGCGCGGGCACCAGCGTGCGCACGAACAGCCCGCCCGGGCTCAGCGCGAAGGACACGCCCGACGTCCACGAGAGCCCTCGGGGGCCGACCTCGCCGAACTCCACCGGGCACGAGAAGGGCACCCGCTCCTCCACGCGCAGCGACGTGCCCTCGCGCCCCAGCATCGCGTGGATGCGCGGCAGCAGCGTCGCCGCCCGAGCCCCCTCCGCCGCCGTCACCGCCAGCGAGGGCACCCCCTCCAGCAGCACCCGCGCCCCCGGGCTCGCGCGCGCCCAGACGCCGCCCCAGCTCCCATCCCCCGCGACGATGAGCAGGTGCGGCGCGGAGCCATGCTCCTCCACGCGCGCGGCGGCGCCCTCCACGGTGGCGCTGTAGAGCAGGTGGTGGCCACACGCCTCCAGCAGCGAGCCCAGCCCCGTCCACGTCCTGGCGCCCGCCGCGCCCGCGAGCAGGACGACGCGGGGGCTGTAGCGCTCGCTGGGCGGGAGCAGTGACTGCGTGCCCATCAGCGCGGAGAGCCGCGAGCGCACCGCCGCCTCCGTCACGGGCATCAGCAGGCAGTCCTCCACGCCCTCCGCGTCCGCGGCCTCCAGCACCTCCGCGGGCGTGTGCGGCTCGGCGACCAGCGCCATCGTCGCTCCGGCCGCGCCCACGCGGGCCTTCAGCCCACCGAGCCCTCCCGGACCGCGCTCGTGCACCTGACGCCAGTGCACCAACACCAGCCGGGGGCGAGCACGCGACAACTCCAGGCCCACGGCTCCCGGCACCACGGCTTGCACGGACTCGAAGCCCAGCGACTTCGCCACGCGCGACACCACCAGCCACGCGTCCCCGGCCACTCCAACCCACAGCACGCGGGGCGCGGACAGCGCCTCACCCACGGCTGGACGGACAGGGCCTGGGGCCATCCTCATGCGGTGCCTCCGTGTATTCCCCCCGGCCCGCCCATCTCGCGCTCATCGAGATATGGGAATCAGCCGCTCGCCGAATACTCCCCCTGGCAAGATTCCAGGGAGAGTTGGGGAATACACGACAGAGGCAACACACCGCTCCCGCGTGTGCGGGTGCGTCAGACGCGAGCGATGTTGACGCCCGAGTCCACGGCCTGCAGGTCGTCCCCGAAGGACACGTCCACGGGGGCGCCGGAGGGCGGGTCATACGGCGCACGCCCGACCTGCTTGGTTCCGAAGCGGGGCATCAGCGGCGCCATGACATAGGAGCGGAAGCACCAGCCGAAGAAGCTCACCGGCTTCAGGTCGGGGTGGATGGACGCCGCGATCTTGGCGTGGGCCTCCGGCAGCAGGCTCCAGTGCAGGCCCGGCGTCTCGTGGTGGACCGCGTGCAGGCCGTTGTTGAAGAGGAAGAAGTTGATGAGGCGACCGGTGAAGCTGCGGCTGTGGTCATGCTCGCTCCAGGGGTCCGAGTGGACGTGCTGGATGTAGTTGAAGAACATGATGGTCCACAGCGAGAAGAAGGCCGGAATCAGGAACGCGAAGGCCCAGACGCGCAGGCCGCCCGCGATGCCGAACATGAAGATGGCCAGCGCGACGAGCGCCGCGTGCGTGCCGCCCCACACGATGTACTGGAGGACAATCTGGCGGAACAGCGCCGGGTTGCGCGCGCGCGCCTTCTCGATGAACGCCTTCGTCGGCTCCTGCTGCCAGTAGGTCGAGATGAAGGGGAAGAAGAAGGCGACCAGGAAGTTGTGCTTCTTGGAGTAGCGCCAGGTGATGGTGGCGTCGCCCGCCTTGTTGACGAACTTGTGGTGGTTCAGGTTGTGCGTCGGAATCCACACGAAGGTGGGGTAGCCGTAGAAGAGCGACAGCCACATGCCCATCGCCTCATTCATCTTCCGGTTGCGGAAGGTGGGGCAGTGATTGTGGTTGTGCGCGATGACCCCCGCGGACAGCGCCAGGTAGCACGCGAGGGGACACAGGTACGGGATGAGCTGGGGGGCGGCGTACATCGAAAGGGCCACCACCGGCATCGCCAGGCACCAGAGAAGGGTACGGACGTCGGCGCGGTAACGGAGCATGGCCGGCAGTGTGCCTTACGCCTCAATCCGGAACCAAAACTATCGCTCTGGCGTAGGGGCGCGTGCCTGCCTGCTCGCGATGTAGGAGGGCATGCGACGCCCTTCCCCTCGGATTCGCAGAGTCCGCAAGGACGCGCCGGGCCGCCTCCCGATTGAAACACGGACGGAATCGTCGAAATGAGCGGTCCGTCGCTTGCGCGCCTTTGGCGCCCGACGGTAATACGCCCGCCACATTCTGACTCTGCAAATCAATCTCAAGACCAAGGAAAATCCATGAAGTCCCGTGTCTATGCCGTGGCGCTCGTGAGTCCGTGGCTCGCCGCGTGTGGGTCCGACGTGGAGGGCAGCCCGGGAACCCCCGTCGTGCCCTTCGTGCAGGTGGCGTCGCCCGTGTCCGGCGCGAGCGTGGACGAGCCCGTGGTGCGGCTGTCCGGCCAGGTGACGGCGCCGGGCACGCTCGCGAAGCTGACGGTGCGGGTGAATGGAGGCCAGCCGCGCCCGGTGGAGGTGGCGGCCAGCGTCTATAACGTGAGCACCTTCGCGGTGGAGCTCACGCTCGCCGAGGGTGACAACGAGGTGACGTTCGACGCCGAGGACCAGGGCGGCGGCACGAGCGTCCAGTCGGTGCGGCTCACCTTCACGCCGGAGACGCAGGCGCCCCGCATCCAGGTGCTGTCGCCCACCGCGGGGCTCGCCGTCAGCGCGCGCCGGGTTCGCGTGGAGCTGACCGCTTCGGACAACAAGGGCGTCACGGGGCTCACCTACTCGCTCAACGGCGGCGCGGAGGAGACGCTGAGCCTGCCCGCTTCCGCCGAGGACATCCTCTCCTTCGACGTGACGCCTCGCGCGGGGGCGAACGAGCTGGTGGTGCGCGCGCGCGATGCGCGAGGCAACGTGGGCACGTCCACCGTGGGCTTCCACCTGGGCGGCCTGTCCACCGCGGGCGGCCTGCACAGCGGCGCGCTGCGCGATGGCCGCGTCTATGCCTGGGGGCGCAACACGCGAGGACAGCTGGGCCTGGGCGCGGGCTCCGCGGCCTATTCCAACGTGCCCCAGCTGGTGCCGGGCCTCGAGGGCGTGGTCTCCATCGCCTTCAACCAGAGCTTCTCCATGGCGCTCGACGCGAGCGGCGCCGTGTGGACGTGGGGTGAGAACAGCGAGGGGCAGCTGGGCCACGGCACGCCTCCGGAGCCCGGCCAGCCGCAGACGCCGGGCGCCTCCCTGAGCGACTCGCCGGCGCGTGTGCCCGGCCTGACGGGCGCGGTGGCCATCGCCGCCGGCTACAGCCACGGCCTGGTGCTGATGGAGGACGGCACGGTGCGCGCCTTCGGCGCCAACGACGAGGGACAGCTGGGAGATGGCACCACCACTTCGCGCAACTACGCCCTGCCGGTGCCGGGCGTGACGGACGCGGTGAAGGTGGTGGCGGGCTCGGCGCACTCGGCGGTCCTGAAGCGCGACGGCACCGTCTGGGTGTGGGGCCGCAACACCTACGGCAACCTGGGCACGGGCACCGCGGGCAAGCCGGGGCGCCCCTCCGCCGACGTGGTGCCGGGCCTGGCGAACGTGGTCGACATCGCCAACGGGCGCGACCACTTCTTCGCGGTGCACGCGGACGGCACCGTGTCCACCTGGGGCCTGGGCGCCAGCGGACAACTCGGCAACGGGCTCAAGGGCGTGGGCGTGCAGAGCGCCACCCCCGTGAAGGCCCATGGCGTGACGGACGCTCGCGCCGTCTTCGCCAACGGCAACTATGGCTTCGCCCGGCGCGCGGACGGCTCGCTCCTGGCGTGGGGTCAGAATGGAAACGGCCAGCTGGGCGTGAGCGACAAGGCGGACCGCGTCGAGCCCACCCCCTCCTCCACCCAGGTGAGCCCCCTGTCCTCCATGGGCATGGGCGCCACCCACGTCGTCGCCGTGCGCGGGGATGGCTCCGTCTACGCGTGGGGCTGGAACCTGGAGGGCTCGCTGGGCCCCAGCGGCATCATCGACCGCTGGTCCTATACCGACCCCATCCCGGTGAGCCTGCCTTGAAGCACCCCGTCGCACTGGGCCTCGTGCTGACGCTCCTGGGTGCCGCCGCGTGTGGCGACACCCCGGAGCCTCCGTCCAGGCCCCTGCCGCCGGACCCGGAGCCCCCCGTCGTGACTCCGCCGCGCTTCGACGTGGTGGAGCGCGGCGAGGACCAGCCCGGAGGCGACACCAGCATCGCGAGGAGCGGCCCCACCGCGTTCACGCAAGCCGCGGCCAACCTCTCGCTGGCCCGGCGCGCCGAGTTCTTCGTGGGCGAGTCCGTCTTCGAGGCGGACTGGGTGCCCGCGCCCGGCGCGCAGCCGGAGCGCGATGGGCTGGGCCCCGTCTTCCACTCCGTCTCCTGTCTCGCCTGCCACCTGGGCAACGGCCGGGGACGGCCTCCCGAGGAGAACGAGGTGGCGGACACGCTGCTGGTGCGCCTGTCGGTGCCAGGAGCGGGTCCCCACGGTGAGCCCGTGCCCGAGCCCACCTACGGCGACCAGCTCCAGCCTCGCGGCGTGCGGCAGGTCCCCGCGGAGGGCCAGGTGCGCATGACGTGGAAGGACCTCCACGGCACCTTCGCGGACGGCGAGCCCTACACGCTGCGCGAGCCCCAGCTCGAGCTGACGAACCTGGCCCACGGCCCCATGGCCCCGGACACCCGCACCTCCGCGCGCGTGGCCCAGCCCATGGTGGGCCTGGGCCTGCTGGCCGCCATCCCCAACGAGACGCTCGTCGAGTGGTCGGACCCGGATGACACCAACGAGGACGGAGTCTCGGGCCGGGTCAACCGCGTGTGGAACCAGCGCCTGGGGCACGTCACCCTGGGGCGCTTCGGCTGGAAGGCGAACCAGCCGGACCTCGAGCACCAGAACGCGGCGGCGTTCCTGGGAGACCTGGGGCTCACCACGTCCCTGTTCCCCCAGGAGAACTGCACCGGGGCCCAGGCCGCGTGCCAGAGCGCTCCCAACGGAGGGCCCCCGGAGGTGAGCGAGCGGCAGCGGCTGGCGCTCGACTTCTACTCCCACACCATCGCCGTCCCCACGCGCGACGGCGTGGACGCGCCCCAGGTCCTCCAAGGCAAGGGCATCTTCCACCGCGTGGGCTGCGCGAAGTGCCACCGCCCCTCCGTCACCACCGGCACCCTGGAGGGCTACCCGGAGCTGTCAGGACAGCTCATCTGGCCGTACACGGACCTGCTGCTGCATGACCTGGGGGAAGGCCTCGCCGACGGACGCGAGGACTTCCTCGCCACCGGACGCGAGTGGCGCACCGCCCCGCTCTGGGGACTGGGCCGCACCCAGGCGGTGAGCGGACACACGCGCCTGCTGCACGACGGCCGCGCCCGCACGCCCCTGGAGGCCATCCTCTGGCACGACGGCGAGGCCCGGCCCGCGAAGGAGGCCGTGCGCGCGCTGCCCAAGGCGGAGCGGGAAGCGCTCCTCGCCTTCCTCGGCTCACTCTGAGCCGGGCGCACCCTCGACTGAAACCCCGGGGCAGTAGACTCCGGGACTCTTCTGCAATCCAGCTACAATGAAATCCGGCCCGGGGAGACCTTCCGCTCCCCGGGCTGGGGCATTTCGCCCCACGGCCCGGCGAAACAGGCCTGCTTCCGGCACCGTGTCGCCCGTGACTCCTGGATTGCACCTGCACCCAGGACACCTCCGTCTCCCGGAAGTCCCGTGCGGGCTACTGTCGTCTCGCCGACATCTCCACACGTCCCGCCCGTCGCCCCGTGGCCTCCCGTCCCTCGAAGAGGTCCCTCGCCGTCTCCCGGTGGACAACCGAGAGAAACAGGGAAGCGGGAACAAGGGTTCCGCACAAGGATTGCACCAGTATCCTGGACTCCTGGTTGCTGTTCCCAACATCAGGGAGTCTGAGGGGACCCGGCGGACAGGCCGTTGGAGTCCCCGCCATCGGACGTTGCGGCACGGGCGAGGTGAAAGTGTCTCGAGAATCGGTTATGCGAAAAGGCATCATGGGAGCCAAACGAATTGCCGTGCAGCCGAAGCTCGCTGATTTCCAGGAGAGGATCCGCGCGTCGGGTCTTCGCAGCACCGCGCCCCGCGTGGCGGTGCTCCGCGAGCTGGAGTCCGCCACCGCGCCGATGAGCCACGCCGACCTGGTGGATGCGCTGGGTGACGAGGGCTACGACCGGGTGACCATCTACCGCAACCTGACGGACCTCACCGAGGCCGGCCTGGTGGTGCGCGCGGACCTGGGCGACCACGTGTGGCGCTTCGAGCTGCGCCGCTCGGGTGACGAGCACAGCGGCAACCACCCGCACTTCACCTGCACGGACTGCGGCACGGTGGCCTGTCTGCCGGAGGAGTCCATCCGCATCGCGGGCTCCAAGGGCGTGCCCCGCGCCGTGGCGCAGAAGAGCGTGGACGTGCAGCTGCGCGGTCTCTGCGACCGCTGCGCGTAACCCCCTCAGGGCCTCGCACACGGCCCCGCGGACACGGGCGGGTGAGACGCCCGGGCCTCCTCACAAGAGGCCCGAGCGCGCCACACCTGGCCGGACGCGGGGCATGGCCACCCGCGCCCGGCATGGACCGGCGTGTGACGGTCCGTTACTGGATGGTGTACGCCACCGTGCCGCTGCAGCTCCCGTTGGAGTAGCAGCCCGCGCGGATGGAGTACGTGCCGGCCGTCGTCGCGGTGAACGACGCGAAGGACAGCACGCCGCACGAGTCGTCGTTGCTCGCGACGGAGGTGCCCGCGGAGTTGTTCAGCCGCAGGTAGGTGTCACCCGTGCCCGTGGCGCCGTCCACCGAGCAGGTGCCGAAGCGAATCGTCTGACCCACCGCCAGCGTCACCGACTGGTTGGTGGTGTTGACGGTCGCGTTGGACGTGTTGGTCGCCGTGAAGTTGAACTTGATGGAGGGCGGCGGGTTGGTGGTGCCGCACAGCCGCTGGCTGCCGGCCACCGCGCAGTAGTCGCTCACGGCCGGACGCACGTAGGTGATGTCCTCGCCGCGGCAGCCCGTCTCCGCGCAAACGTTCACGATGGAGCAGCTCCCGTTGGAGACGTAGTCCGTCTCGCCGCGCACCAGGATGCCGGCCACGGTGTAGTCCGTGTTCTCGTACACGCCGGAGCCGGAGTTGCCGCCGAACGTGTCCGTGGAGGCCACGAAGAAGTCCAGCGAGCTCGGCCGCGCGTCGCGCACGGAGCCGCCCGCGTCAATCTTGAACGGGATGCCGCTGCCGGAGCCAATGACGGTGACCTTGCTGCCCACCGGCATCGCGGTGTTGCCAGCGCGGATGGGCGCGGGCTTGAAGCGCGGCGTGGCGGCGCGGTCCAGCCGGACGATGGCGTAGTCCAGGTTGGGCGTGCCAGAGGTCTGCTTGCGCACCACGACGCTGGAGCACGAGAAGACGTCCGCGGACGTCACCGGCTGCATCTGGCCCGCCGCCGGACGGTAGAAGTTGAAGACGAAGCGCGTGTCGCCGCACGTGCTGATGCAGTGGCCGGCCGTCAGCACCAGGTTGTCGTCGATGAGCGTGCCGGAGCAGAACGCGGGCGTCTGGTCCGTCAGGAAGCGCTCCGACGAGCACAGGCCATACGCGCTCTGCAGCGTGGACGCGTTGAACGTCACGCGGCCCTGCGCATCCGTCGTCATGGACGATGCGCGCATCAGCGCCACCGTGGACTCCGTCGCCCGCGCCCGCAGCGTCGCGTTCGGGTGCGCGTAGACGTCCTGGCGGTCGTCGGTGCCGTACACCACGGGCTGCTCGGTGGTGCCCTCGTTGCCCTTCTCGGGGGTGCCCCCCTCCGGCGCGGGCCCGCAGGCCGCGACGGACACGGTACACAACAGCGAGCCCAACAGCTTCCGACCTGCTCCACTCCGAAGAAGGGTGCGCATGCGGGGGACAGCTCCTTGACGAGAGACCGCCGCCGGGGTGGCGGACGGCCGGCGCATCTTCAAGCCATCCCGCAATACCTGTAAATCATAATAAAGACTGTTTTCGTGTAACTCAAATAGACGCAACTTCATTGCAATAGACGACACACCGCGTCCTTCCCGGGAGCAGGCGTGCGTCAGGTGGTGAGCACTTGTGACGAGCAGCGTCGAACGCAGGCGGCCGGGCGGCGCCCCGGCCAGGCGGATGTCCTCCGAGCGTGGTGGCATGGGGGCGCGGCGGGCAGGTTGGCGCAGCGAGGCAGCCTCCCCACCCTTGCCCCCAGAAGCCGTCCGCTCACGGAAGGGAGAAGCAAGCCATATGAAGACGCTCATCACCACGTTGGCCCTGTGCCTGGGTACCGCCGCGTTCGCGCAGAGCGAGCCGGAGAAGGCGCCCTCGCAGACGCAGGTTCCTGGCCCCAGCACGCGTGTCCACACCGGCGTGAATGCCGCGGACGTGGGCCGAGGCATCAACGGCAGCAAGAAGGAGGCGGAGAAGGTCCCCGGCCACGACAACACCTACAACAAGAAGGACGCGCTGAGCCTCAAGGGCACCTTGAAGGAGGCGGACGACGACAGCGTCAGCATGACGCGCAAGAACCTGCCGGACGCCAAGCTGGAGGTGAAGGACCAGACGGTGGTGCTGCTGGACGGCAAGAAGGTCCGCGCCGACGAGATTCCCGAGGGCTCCGAGCTGAAGGTCCGCTTCCAGCTCGACGGCGACAACATCGTCGCCGTGGAGGTGCGCGCCACCAGCCCCAAGGGCACCGGGGGCTCCGGCAAGGACAGCCCGAAGGACAAGGACGCGAAGCCCGTCGACGAGGACGTGAAGAAGGACCTCAACGACGGCACTCATTGAGCCGCACGGCGTTGTCTGGCCAACGCCCGACCCGGCCCACTCCCTCGCGGGGGTGGGCCTGGTCATTTCCGTTCCCTTCCTCGTCGCCGCGAGTGCCCACCGTGGGCAGCCCCCTTCCCTCTCCGCGTGGAAGGCGCGGGCGCGCCGCACGGTACGCCGCTTGCTCCGGACCGGGGACGGGAGGAAGCGGTGATTCGACGACTGTTGGGCGCGAGTGTCGGTGTGGCGGTGTTGGTGGCGGCCTGGGCGTGTGGCGGTTCCGACAAGCCGGGTCCGGATTCCACGGGTGAGCCCGAGCCTCCCGCCTCCGAGGAGGACGCGGGCACCGACGGAGGCCCGGAAGACGACGGAGGCACGCAGACTCCGGAGCCCCCCGACGCGGGGCCTCCCGACGCGGGGGAGCCTCCGCTGCCGCCGAAGCCGGAGGGCCCCTGGCCCACGGACCCGCTGACGAACTACTCGTCGAAGTACGCCATCCCCAAGGTCGTCGCCATGGGCGTGGACGCGGCGCACAACCTCTGGTTCCTGAACCGGGACCGCATCGGCGTGCTGCGCGCGGGCACGGACAAGGTGCTGTGGAACAGCCAGCCCATCGGCCAGGCCAGCCGGGGCTTCGGGACGAGCCCGGACAACCTCGCCACCAACTCGCGCGTCATCTGCGGCGGCAAGGCCGGTGAGGCCTACGTGGGCTACGAGGCCGTCAACGACATCCCCGGAGGCCAGCGCATCGCCGGGCGCGGCGAGGCGGACTTCTCCGAGGAGCGCTACCTGGAGTTCCAGAAGGGCGACGTGGACGCGGTGACGGTGAGCGACGACGGCACGGACATCGTGCTGCGCGAGCACCTCTTCCGCTCGAAGGGCACCAGCCGCCCCAGCCGCAACGAGCCCATCGGCATCCGCAACAGCAATGACTTCCACTACGACGAGGACCGCTCCGTCTACTCGTGTGTGCGCGTGATGCAGGGCCCCTACGAGGGGGAGGTCTACGTCGGCACCAACCACGGCGTGACGCGCATCCGCGGCTACGAGTACAGCAGCCACCGCCACCCGGCCTACTGGGTCACCACGCCCACCGGGGGGCGCTCCCAGCGCGCGGGCTACACCTTCGGGCTGGGCATCTCGAAGGACGGCGACCTGCTCATCGCCAACGACTGGAAGATTGGCATCCTGCCCCCCAACGCGGCGCTGGAGTGGTGGGACTCCGAGGAGCGCAAGCCGGAGATGCCCGCGGGCGTGGAGCCGGCCCTCTACACGCTCAACACCTTCGTGGACCCGGTGAACCCGGGCAACGACGAGACGCGGGGGGAGACGGCGCCGTTCAACTTCTGGCGCGCCTTCCAGCAGACGGCGGATGGCTCCTACTACGTCGGCGGCCTGGGCACGGGCCTGTGGCAGTTCCAGGCGAATCCGCAGCGCCACAACCCGAGCAAGCTCTCCGACTCGGACTATGTCCGCGTCCAGGGCGCCAACACGGATGACTACACCGCGCTCGCGGCCACGCGGGATGGCTCGCTCTTCGTGGGCACCGCGGACCACGGCCTGTGGCGGCTGACGCCGACGAAGCAGCTGGAGAAGGTGTCGGGCGTCAGCGGCGCCAAGGTGCAGCAGCTCATCTACGACGCGCGGGTGACGCCGGGCGCGCTGTATGCGCTGGTGGACGGCAAGCTGTACGTGCTGCGCGGGTACTGACGCGCCGTGCTACTTCCCCCGGGTGCCCAGCGCGCCCGGGGGGCCCGCGCCGGGGACTCGAGGCTGGGTGGGCAGGCGCAGGATGAAGGTGGAGCCCTGGCCCTGGGCGGAGCGCACGGTGATGCTGCCGCCCATGGCCTCCACGATCTGGCGGGTGATGTAGAGGCCCAGGCCCAGGCCGCCGTAGTGGCGCTCCGACACGGCGCGCTCGAACTTGCCGAAGAGCCGGGCCATGCCGTCCTCGGAGATGCCGATGCCGTGGTCCTTCACGGCCAGCACCGCCATGGTGCCCTCGCCCACCAGCGACACCTCCACCGGGCGCCCCGCGCCGTACTTGGCCGCGTTGGACAGCAGGTTCACCAGCACCTGCTCCACGCGCAGTGGGTCCCACTGACCGGGCAGCGAGCCGGAGACGTGCACGGACAGCTCGCAGCCCGCGCGGGCGAACTCCTCCGAGAACGCGTCCACCATCTGTCGGACGACCTGCACCAGGTCCAGCTCGCGCGGCTCCAGGCTCAGCTTGCCCGCCGCCAGCCGCGACACGTCCAGCAGCGTGTTCACCAGGCTGCCCAGCCGCGACAACTGCCGCTCCAGCACCTGGCTGCGCGGCGCCAACTCCTGCCCCAAGACCGGCTGCGCGCCCACCACCTGCCGCAGCAGCAGTTGCAGGTGCAGCCGCATGCTGGTGAGCGGCGTGCGCAGCTCATGCGCCGCCACGCTGAGGAACTCGTCCCGCGCGCGCACGGCCTCCTGCGTCTCGCGCAGCGCCTGCTCGCGCACGGCGCGCTCCCGAGCGGCGCCCGCGTCGCGCTGGGCCTCCACGCGGCGGCGCTCCGTGAGGTCCTCCACGTAGAGGCACGCGGCGATGACCTCGCCGCCTCGGCGCACGGGGTGGTAGCTGGCGCGGAAGACGCGCGTGCGCTCCACGCCGCCGCCCGGCTCTCGGTGGATGATCTCCACGCCGTCCAGCGGCTCGCCCGTCTCCAGCACGCGGCGCACGCGGCGGGCGGTGTCGCCCAGCGAGGAGTGGGGGCTCATCACCTCGTCCATGGGACGTCCGAGGTGGGCCTCGCGTGGCTGGCCGTTGAGGGCGGCCAGCGCCTCGCTCACCTCCACGAAGCACAGGTTCCGGTCCACCACCGCCATGCCCAGCGGCAGGGTGGACATGAGCTCCGTGAGGGCGACGGGCCGAGCACACTCTCCTGGGCCCTCTTGCCGCCCACCCACGGGCGACGTCACTTCCGGGCCCATGTCAGATGCAGTCCCAAGCCGGAGGCTCATCGTCTGCGCGTGTGTACCAACCTCGTCGGACGCCGTCACCGCTCGGCCCCCCGCAGTGTGTCCAATGGTGGAAGAAAGCACAGTTGAGACGTCCGGAATCTTGCCTGAAACAGGAGGGTTCTGACGCCACCCCCACTGTGTCCCCAGGGAGGGCAGGCGTGCGTGGGGCACCTGCTTCAACCCACCTCCCCTGGCCTGCATAGAATCAGGTGCTTCGCCGTCCCGGCCCCGAAAGGAACCGCACCCGCATGCGTTTGAGACGTTGGGTCCGCCGCCGTCCCCCGGTGTCCTCCCTGGATGTTTCGCGAGTGGAGCCCCTGTCCGGGGGGCGTAACGAGGTGGTGGCCTGGAGCGGCGAGGACCCCCTGCGCCCGGAGCGGCGCCTGCGGTGGAGGGACCACTTCACCCTCACGGAGAACCTGCTCCACCTGCCGCACCTGCCAGACTCCCACGACGGCCTGCGCGTGGCGCAACTGTCCGACGTCCACGTGGGCCAGGCCACCAGCGACGTGCGCATCCGCCGCGCGGTGGAGGCCGTCAACGCGGAGTCCCCGGACCTGGTCTTCCTCACCGGCGACTACGTCACCCACAGCGCCCGGCCCCTGCCGCGCGTGCGCGAGGTGCTCTCCGGACTGAAGGGCCGCGTCTTCGTGGTGATGGGCAACCACGACCACCAGGTCAACGCGCCCTACCTGCGCGAGAGCTTCGAGCGGCTGGGCTACACGGTGCTCCAGAACGAGCACCGCGTGGTGGAGGTGCGCGGCGCGCCGGTGACGGTGCTGGGCGTCGACGACGGGCGCACCGGACGCGACGACGTGGCGGCGACGTTCCGAGGCGCGCCGGAGTCCGGCACGCGGCTGGTGCTGGCCCACACGCCGCCCACGGTGGAGAAGCTGCCCGCGCAAGGCAACCTGGTGCAGTTCTCCGGGCACACGCACGGCGGCCAGTTCATCGTCCAGGGCCTCACGGAGGCGATTTTCCGCCGCGCGGGACAGCCCTACATCCGAGGGCACTACCTGGTGAGGGGCAACCAGCTCTACGTGAACCGGGGCCTGGGCTTCGGCTTCGGCGGCCCGTACCTGCGCCGGGGCAGCGAGCCGGAGGTCGCCTTCTTCACGCTGCGCTCCCGCATCGCCCTGGCCGCGGCGGGCTGACGCTCAGCGCCGGAGCGGCGGGGAGCCCAGCTTCCCGCCGAACCCCTCCTGGCGTCCGCTCCGGCGCAGGCTGTAGGGCCCGGAGCCGAAGTAGACGATGAAGAGCGCGCCGCCCGCCATGGAGAGGTTCTTCATGAAGTGGACGAGCTGGTTCTGCGCCTCCACCGGGTCCGCGACGAGCCAGAAGCGGTGGACCATGAACGCCGCGCTCAACAGGAACAGGGTGATGACCGCGGCCCCCAGCCGGGCGAACACGCCGAGCAGCACCGACAGCCCGCCCAGCACCAGCGCCGCGCCCGACAGCAGCACCGCCCAGCGAGGCTCCGGCACACCGGAGGCCTGGGCCACGGCCGTCAGCGCGTCCAGCTGGATGAAGTGGTTCAGGCCGCTGGTGATGAAGATGGCGGAAAAGAGCAGTCGAGCAATCGGCACGAGCACTCCCATGAAGGGCCTCCTGTGTCCCATGAACGCCGGGGCGTGGAAGTCACTCTCAAGCTGCCCATGACTTCCCACCCGACAGCGGGCGCTCGCCTCTTCGTCCACCACACGACTCGCGCGGTGTGGCGTCGCTCACATGGCCGCTCGGCTGCGACAACACGCCACACATGGACGCCGGACGCGGGGGCGTATGGTCCGCGGCGTCGTGAAAGCCCCTTTCGCTCTCGCCGCTGTGTTGGGTGCCGCACTGTTGCTGGCGCCCGTGTCGCCCGCATGGGCCTGTGCCACGTGTGCGTGTGGCGACCCCACCCTGATGTCCATGGGCACCGAGCAGCCGTTCTCAGGCCGGCTGCGCCTGTCCTCCACGCTGCGCCTGTGGGGCCACACCGTGGGCCAGGAGCGGGTGGACGCGCTGCGGCTGCGCGAGGCGCGCATGGACCTGGCCGTGGCGTACGCGCCCGTGCCGTGGCTGTTCCTGTCGGCGACGCTGCCGCTTCAAGCACGCGAGGTGCGCGCGGTGAGCCTGTCGCGCGAGCGCGGCTGGGGCGTGGGCGACGTGGAGCTGACGGCGAAGGCGTTCGTGTTCCAGGACCAGGAGTTCTCCGCGAACCACCTCATCAGCGTGCTCGTGGGGGCGAAGCTGCCCACCTCGCCCACGCTGCGCGCGGAGGACGGCACGGTGCTGGATTTGGACACGCAGCTGGGCAGCGGCTCCGTGGACCCGCTGGCGGGCGTGGCCTATCAGCACTTCCGGGGCAGCTGGTCCTTCCTCGTCAGCGCCACGGGTTTCCTCCCCACGCGAGGCATCCAGGGCTACCGCGCCGGCCCCTCCGTGCGCACCACGGTGGCGGCGCAGTACCAGCCCGCGGCGAAGTGGGCGGTGCGGCTGGGCGTCGACGGACGCATCGAGGCGGCGGCCGACATCCACGGCGAGAAGGAGGAGAACGGGGGTGGCGTCATCGGCTATGCGTCGCCCGACGTGCTCTTCAGCCCCAGCACCGACTTCGTGGTGGCCGCCGGCGTGCGAGTCCCCTTCTTCAACCAGCTGCGCGGACGCGTGGCTCCCACTCCCATCGCGATGATGTCCGTCGCGTACGACCTCTAGCGCCATGTCTCCTGCCGTGAAACCGTTGGCCCTCCCCGCGCTCCTGCTCCTCCTGTCCGGCTGTGGTGGAGGTGAGCGCATCGCGGGCGTGGAGCTGACGTTGGGGCTCACCACGGCCCGCGCGCGCGCCGTGCCCGAGGGCGCGGGGGCTCGCACGCTGCTGACGAACGAAGGGGAGCGGGTGACGCTCTCCGGGGCGCTCTTCACGCTGGGCAGCGTGGAGCTGGTGCCGTGCGAGACGACGGGCTGGCGGAGGCTGTGGCGGGAGCTGTCGCCGGTGGGCACGGCGTGGGCGCACTCGACCTCCAATGCCTTGCGCCTGGGCACGCCGCACGTGGTGGCGCTGGGCGACACGGATGGCGCCGTGGCACCGCTGGGCGTGATGCGGCCGCCTCCCGGGCGCTACTGCCGGGCACGGCTCACCTTCGAGCCGGCGGACTCGGACGCGGAGGGCCTGACGTCCGCGATGGAGGGGACCCGGCCGGTGGACATGGTGGGCTTGAGCCTGCATGTCCGGGGGACCCACGGGGACGTGCCGCGCGACTTCGAGGTGGAGACGCGCGGGCGGTACGCGGTGGACGTGGCGCTGGATGGGCTGGAGTTGACGGAGGACGCGCCCCGGGCGGCGCGGGTCTTCACGCTGGCGTGGGACTCGTGGCTGGATGGACTGGGGCCGGGCGAGTCGCCTCGCAACGTGGACCTGCTCGGCAACATTGCGCGCTCGGCCGCGCTCCAGTCTCCTGCGGCGCCATGACGCCTTCCGTCCCCCCCGAACCCGCCTCTCGCGCGCGCATCAACCTGGAGTGGCTGCTGCGGCTGCGCTGGGGCCTGCTGCTGGGCCAGGCGGTGGTCATCGCGGTGGCGGCGTATGGGCTGGAGCTGGCGTTGCCAGTGCCCGTGCTCGCGGGGCTCCTGGGGTTGGAGGCCGCGACGAACCTGGCGGTGCGAGCGTGGCTGGGTCGCGCGCGCGTGAGCGAGGGGACCCTCGGCAAGCTGATGCTCTGGGACACGCTGGTGCTCACGGGGCTCCTGGCGCTCAGCGGTGGGACGCACAATCCCTTCACGACGCTGTACCTGGTGAATGTGGCGCTGGGCACGGTGCTGCTGCCGGCGCGGTGGATGTGGAGCCTCCTGGGCTTCACGCTGGCGGCGTTCGGCTCGCTCTTCGTGTTGCAGGACGTGGACATCGCGCCGGGGCTGTCGCGGCCGGACCATGCGGCGCTGATGCGGCTGCACCTGAGTGGCATGTGGGTGGCATTCGCGGTGGCGGCGGGCTTCATCGTGTACTTCGTGCAGCGGGTGACGCGGGCGCTGGAGGAGCGCGAGCAGGAGCTGGCGCAGGCGCGGGTGCAGCATGCGCGGCGGGAGAAGGTGGCCTCGCTGGCGACGCTGGCCGCGGGCGCGGCGCATGAGCTGTCCACGCCGCTGTCGACCATCGCCGTGGTGTCCAAGGAAGTGGAGCGCGCGCTGACGACGGCGGGGACCTCCGAGGCGGTGCGAGAGGACTTGCGGCTCATCCGCCAGCAGGTGGACCGCTGCCGCGACGTGCTGGTGCAGATGTCCGCGGACGCGGGGCAGACGACGGGCGAGGCCTTCCATCCGATGCCGCTGGGGCGATTGGTAGGCGATGCGCTGGCGGAGCTGTCGGGCGTGGAGCGGGTGCGGGTGGAGCTTCCGTCGGAGCTGACGCAGTCGCAGGTGCAAGGCCCGCCGCGGGCGCTGGCGCGGGTGGTGCGGGGGTTGGTGAAGAACGCGCTCCAGGCCTCGGCGCCCGCGAGGCCCGTGGAGCTTCGCGTGGTGGCGGGCCGGGGAAGCGTGCGGCTGGAAGTGCGCGATGGAGGGGCGGGGATGCCAGCGGAGATATTGGCGCGAGCGGGTGAGCCGTTCTTCACGACGAAGGCGCCGGGCGAGGGCATGGGGCTGGGGCTGTTCCTGGCGCGGACGCTGGCGGAGCAGCTTGGCGGCGCGTTGGAGCTGCGCTCCACGCCGGGCCAGGGCACGGTGGCGAGCCTCGCGCTGCCCCTGGGCGCGCCCGGAGTGGCTCCGCCGCCCCAGGAGGCGAGGCCGTGAGCCACACGGGTGGGGATGGGCATCGTCCGAGTCTGTTGTTGGTGGACGACGACGCGACGCTCCGGGAGCGGCTGGCGCGAGCGTTCCGCGAGCGGGGCTGGGATGTCACCACGGCGGGCAACCACGAAGAGGCGCTCGCGGCGGCGAAGCGGGAGTCACCGGAGTACGCGGTGGTGGACCTGCGCATGCCGGGGCGAAGTGGCCTGGAGGTGGTGAAGGACCTGCTCGCCGTGGATGCGTCGACACGAGCCATTGTCCTCACCGGTTACGGGAGCATCGCCACGACGGTGGATGCGATTCGATTGGGGGCGGTGAACTACCTGCCCAAGCCGGCGGATGTGGATGACATCCTCGCGGCCTTCGACCGGGCCGCGGGAGAGCCGTCGTTCGCCGCGCCGGAGACCTTCGAGGCCCCTTCCCTGGCACGCGCGGAGTGGGAGCACATCCACCGCGTGCTCGCGGACTGCGCGGGCAACATCTCCGAGGCCTCACGCAAGCTCGGCATCCACCGCCGCTCGCTCCAGCGCAAGCTCCAGAAGTATCCGCCCGCGCGCTAGACGCCACGCCTCACGGATACGTCACGCTGAACGTCGTGGGCCCCTTCAGGTAGGTGAGCCCGGAGGCGGAGCGGCAGCCGCTGTCGATGTCCGTGCTCAGGTACGTCGTGGTCCTCACCGCCGTGGCGCCCTGGAACTTGCCCGACAGCACCTTCCCCGTCTGCGTCACGAGCGTCGTCGCGTCCTGCACGGAGACATGCGACTGGCTCATCAACACCGTGGACGTCTCCGCCGTGTTCCACGTCACCACCTGACGCCCGGCCCCTGCTCGCGCCAGGTCCGCGCATGTCATCCCTCGCGCCAACGACGGCGCCTCCGAGCCCATCATCGCGGACGTCACCGCCGAGCCCAGCACCGTCACGCAGTTGCTCACCGACGCGTGGAACAGCACCTCGCTGTCCCGAGGCTCCGCCCTCACGCCCGTGGCGTACTTCGCCTCGCCCTGCCCCAGCGGACAGGTGATGAGCACCTTCTCCGGAGGGCGCTCGATGGTCATCCCCGCCGGCCCGTGCCCGTCCAGCGAGCCTGTCACCGCGCGCCCGTTCCCCTCGCCACATGCCAGGGGCGTGCACAGCCCCACGAGCACGACACCCTTCACACCCCATGACGTCGCACGCATGTGCATCCTCCTGCCGGGTCGCGGCACTTCACGTCACCGTGCGGATGAGCTCGAGCGTCGACGGCCCGCTCAACCAGATGAGCCCCCCCGGTGAGGCACAGCCCTTCTCGATGTCCGAGTTGAGGTACGTCACCGTCCAGATGGCCGTCGCCCGCGCGAAGGCCCCCGACTCCACCGTGCCCGTCAGCGTGAACACCGTCAGCGCGCCCTGCGCCAACTCACGCGACTCGCTGAACACCAACGTGGACGTCTCCCCCGTGTTCCACCGCACCACCTGACGCACCGTCCGGGGCGTCAGCAGGTCCGCGCAGGAGAAGTCCGAGTGCAGGCTCGACTCGAGCGGCAGGCTCGCGGACTTCACCTCCGACGCCGGAATCGTCACGCAGTTGCTCAACGTCGTGGCCCCCGCCACCGTCACGGCCTTCGAGCGCTCCGACAACCCCGGCATGTACGACGCCTGACTCAGCCCCAGGGGACACGTCACCACCACGGGCCCTTCGTCACCTTCGTCGCGCGGCTCGGCGCTCGCGGTCCGCGGCGCTCGTGGCGGCCCACGCCCTTCGTCCTCGCCGCTCCCCGCCGACACGTCGAAGGTCGACGTGAGGGCGAGCGCGGAAAGAAGCACCACCACCGCCGCCAGCAGACTCCTGCGCATGCCCCCTCCCGATAGCCACCCGCCGCCGAGATAGGGCTTCACCGCGCCTCAGCCCACCCACGAAAGACAACAACCCCGCCTGGCCGACACTCACACCGCCCTCCAGGCCCAACACCTTGTGCGGCACCACGCAACGCAAATGTCCGCCACCCACGGCCCCCGCCGTGGACAGGCCGCGCCTGGCCCGCACGACCCAATCAGACGCATGCGCTCGTATTAGGGCAGACGCCCTTTCTTCCCGGCATTTCCGCGTCCGGCGCCAGCGCGCTCGCACACCAGGACCACCATGAACACCCGCACCGCACTCTTCCTCGGGGGCCTTGTCACGTTCGCGTGGGGCGCTCCCGCGCTCGCGGAGACCTCCACCGTGGACCTCATCTCCCCGGCCCGCTGCACGCAGAGCGGGGGACGCCTCACCCGCTGCTCCATTCCTACCCAGACATTGGATGCCACGCCTTTCACCAGCGCGGTGCCCCTGCGCACCACCCTCCGCCGCGTCATGTCTGGCAATTGCTCCACCCAGTACCCGCTCGAGGTGACGCTCACCCCTCCCGGCAACTCCGGCACCCGCTACACCTTCATGTCCACCGCCGACGTCGTCCTCCGCGACCTCGACCGCGCCCTCATCCCCTCCCTCGAGCTGCGCGACTCCTCCTCCTGGACGAACGTCGCGGCCTTCAACGACACCTGCCGCGTCTCGCTGAGCATCACCTGGAACGAAGTGGACGTGAGCTCCACCGCCCAGGCCCAGGCCCTCCTCCAATCACTCCAGGATGACCTCGACACCAAGCTCGCCCAGCGCGACCACCTGGCCAGCCTCGTCGAGTACAGCGCCGCCTTCGACTTCATGAAGACGCTGTCCAACAGCTTCCTCGTCGACCTCAACAACGCGACCGCCTACGCCCTCCACGTCCAGGCCCAGGAAGCCGCCCCCGTCATCTTCACCGCCGCCATGGGCTGCGGCGGCGCGCTCACCGAGGCCGAGAGCGTCATCCTCACCAACTTCTACTTCGTCCTCGGCTCGCTCGGCGACCCCTCGAAGTACCACCACCCCGACGGCTCTCCCAAGACGCTCGAGGAGCTCGTCGGCCCCCAGGCCCTGCCCGTCATCCAGAAGCTCTCCCAGCTCTCCCAGGCCGGCGCCAAGGAGCAGTACCAGGCCCAGTACCAGGTCGCCGCCCAGGAGGTCACCGCCGCGCAAGCCAAGGTCGCCCTGGCCAACACCCAGCTCGCTCCCTGGCTCAATCCCTGACAGCCCTCCTCGCTCCTCCAACAGGCCACTCACATGAAGACACTCACCTCGACCCTCTCCTCCCTGCTGCTCCTCGCCGCCGTCGCGTGTGGCGGCAACCCTGGCGAAGTCCCCACGTCCTCGCTCGACACGACCCAGCAGGAGCTGCCCTGCGAGACGTGTGAGCCCGGAGGAGGTGGTGGCGGCGATGACGACGACACCCCGCCCATCATCGTCCATGGCTATGAAATCAACCTGCCGCTGCTCAACCCGAGCAAGATGCCTCCGGGCTGGTGCACGGTGGATATCGGCTACGGCGAGGGACACGTGTTCCGCTGCGCCGACTGGGGCCGGGGCACCATGGACTGGGGCGGCGGCAATGCCGTCTTCCATGTGAACAGCAGCGGGAGCTGGTACTCCAGCAGCGAGTTCTACAACGGCCGCATCTTCGTCGAGGTCCCCAAGGCGGAGGGCTTCGTCCCCATCGCCCAGACGCTCGGCTTCTACACCCATCCGCAGAACGTCCCGGGCCTGGTCCGAGGCTCCGTCGAGATGCTCGCGCTCAAGCCCAACCCGAGCGAGGTCATCCTCGCGGTCCAGGTGAACCAGAGCGGCGTGTGGACGGACGTGGCGACCAGCCGGAGCACCATCACCAACATCCGTCAGATGCATGAGCTCCAGGCGCTCGTGTACCCCAACCAGGAGGTGCGCTTCGAGGTGAGGGCCAAGGCCCGCCCCGATGCCTACAGCGAGTACTTCCTGTGGAAGGTCCGCATGTTCGGCGCCCAGTGCTACCCGGACTTCTCCAACGGCACCGGCTGCCTCTAGCCCCGCGCCTTCCAGCCCTCGGAGTCACACCATGTCTCGAAGACAGTCGATACCCCATGTCCTGGGGCTGCTGATGTTCACCGCGGGCGCCGTCGGCTGCGGGACGGACGAGCACCTCCCCACCGTGCCCCAGGCGCCCGCCAGCGCCCTCGAGAGCGCCGCCAGCGCCGTGTCGAGCAGCGATGTCTGCGTGGAGGTCATCCACTGGGCCAAGAGCCGGCAGCTCTGCAAGCCGCGTGGCTACGACATCGGCACGTTGCTCGCCGACTTCAAGCCCACGCAAGAAGCGATGTGCAACACCTTCACGGATGCCACCATCCGCTCCGACTGCCACGCCCGGCCGCCTTATGTCTTCATCCCCAAGGGCAGCAGCACCAACCCCGGTGACTGGGTCGCCGGCACCGAGCAGGTGCAGCACTACTTCCGCACCTCCGCCAGCGCCTCCACCGCCGTCTATGAGCGCAGCCTCGAGAAGCTGGATGAGATTGCCGACGACATGCTCGGCCCCGCGCGCTCGGAGCTCGAGCGCCGGGAGAAGAGCGTCGCCAACTCCCGCTCGCACCTGGGTGATGCACTCAAGGCCCGCGCCGACGCGGACCGAGGCGTCGCCGTCGCGACGCTGGGCACCCAGCGCGAGACGCTGAACGCCTACCGGAGCGCGTTCAATGTCTATCAGGGCTCCGTGCAGGCTCTGGAGCCGCAGGTCACCACCCTCTTCAACACCTTCGTCACCTTCCGCGACGGCGAGGCGGCCGTCTTCGCCCAGCTCCAGGACATCGCCCAGCGAGCCTCCACCGCGACGCTCGCGCAACTGGCCCCGCTCCAGATGGAGTTGGTCGCGCTCAGCCGCGCCGAGAGCCAGGCGCCCCAACAGCTGTGGCTGGACACGCGCCGACTCGCGCACACGCTGAGCCAACTGCACGTCGAGCACCACCGGAAGATGGACCCCTACGCGGCCTTCCTCACCCAGAACAACATCCCGCGTGTGGACCTCACGGCGCGCTCGGGCGCCATCCTCAACAGCATCTCCAGCTACACGGATGCGCGGTACGCGCGCGTCGCCGAGGCCGTGAAGAAGCTCCTCGCGGGCCTCACGGAGCGCCAGGGCGCGCTCGTCTCCTCGCAGGCGAACGCGGACACCCGCCAGACCCTCGCCACCGCGGCGATGCTGAAGGCGTCGGAGACGTTCCTCGCCAACGCCAACACGCGCACCACCGCGCTCTGGCAGATGCCTCCCAAGAGCACGAAGCTCAAGCTGTTCTTCCTCTCCGCCAAGCACGTGGACTTCGAGAGCATCCTCCAGCTCGAGCCCCTGTGCATGCACGTCTCCCCCACCTCCACCGCCTGGATGGAGACGGGCTGCATCGCGCTTCGTCGCCAGTTCACCAGCGCTCGCAACTACGTGAACACCACGCTGCCCAACATGGTGCGGCTCAACGTCACGCAGATGCGTCGCGCGGGTGTCTCCGAGACGCACCTCGCGGACGTGGAGACCCACCTCGCCAACGCCAACCTCCGTCAGGCCGTGCTCGCACACGACGCCGCGCTCCGCGCTTCGGACCTGTGAGGACCCACCCCATGCTCAGAACCCTGCATCTGCGCGTCCTGTCGCTGCTCCTCGCCTGCGCGGCCCTCGCCCCCTCCGGCGCGCACGCCAACTATCGCCAGTATCTGATTGCCTGGAAGTCCACGTCCTTCCGCAGCCAGCAGAGCTGCCTGGACGTGAGCGGCCTGTACCAAGAGGGGCAGGCGAACTTCCACATCAACAACACGCCTCTGCCCACGTACACCCTCCCAGGGAACTTCCATCGCTACCCGGGCGGAGATGAGAGCAACCTCTACGGGGCGCAGTTCAGCGCCGTCCTGCTCAACTGGGGCAACAACACCTTCCGCTTCAACGTCCACGTCGTGGACTCGCCCCAGACGTGTGTCGTCGCCGATGACGTCGTCACGCTGGAGACGGGCGGACTGACGGCCCGGCCCTTGTTCCTCGTCCAGCGCCGAGGCACCGCCTACGCGGGCAAGACGACGCTGACGCTCGACCTGTCTGAAATCAACCCGCGGCTCGCCGAGAACCTGGTCAACCTGGAGCGCGTCCTCCAGGACCGCAAGTGGCAGCTCTTGAGCATCCACGGCAGCCTCGCCGCCGCCCAGGCGGAGCTGGACCGGCTCGCCGAGCTCAAGGGGGAGATTGATGAGCTGTCCAAGCGCCCGCTGGACGCCATCACCGAGGCGGACCTCAACGACATCCTCTCGCGCTACGCGGACCTGGACCCTCGAGTGCTCGCGCAGCTGCGCCAGCTCTTGAGCGACTTGAAGGAGGACATCGCCGCGCTGCGCACCGAGCTCAACCGCATCATGAGCGAGTTCCGCGGACAGATGGGCGGACTGGATGACTGGCTCGCCGGGACGCCACCCGCCAACGGTCCGAACCTGGAGGACCCGAAGACGTACGAGCCCGGCCTGGACCCGGAGCAGCTCCCCGACGTGGAGCTTCCCGACATGGGCGTGGGTGACGACTTCGACCCGGACAACGACCCGTACCTCGCCTACGCGCAGCAGGTCCTCCAGCAGCTCGCCACCACCACGCAGAGCGGCGTGGTCGTCAACCGCGCCGGCTACATGACCATCGTCCGCAGTTGGCGGCAGAACCAGGACATCTTCGAGAAGGCCATCCAGGCCCGGGCCTCCGTGTCTCGCGAAGAGGTGGGCGCGTTCATCAGCGCTCGCGACCTGGTGCTGGACGAGGTGCGCCTGGCGATGGACGAGGATGGCTGGTTCCTCGACACGCCCGTGCGGCAGTCGACCAAGACGCTCGTCGAGTATCTGCGCAAGCGCCCGGAGGCGCGCCACCAGGCGGACGGGCTCCAGTCGAACCTGAACCTCTGGCACGGCACGGCGACGCCGCAGCAGGACGCCATCCTGGACACGCTCGACGGCCTGCACGGCGGTTGGCAGTCCGTGGAGGAGGGCGCGGCGGCCGAGGACCCCAGCATCATCTCGACGCTGCTGAGCATCGGTGACTCCGCGCAGGTCATCATCAAGGAAGTGGCGCTGCTGGGCGTGGGCATGACGCCCGTGGGCGACTTCATCGACTTCTGCGAGGTCGCCACCGGCTGGGAGACGTGCATGCCCGGCGGCGCGCAGCTCTCCACGGGCGAGCGCATGTTCACCGCCCTGGGCATGGTGGTGGGCACGGGCCGGTTCTGGCGGGGCGTGGGCAACGCGCTGCCCACGGTGAGCAAGCCCATCGCCGACCGCTGCGAGACGCTCATCAAGCGCTGGTCCGCGGACATCCCGAACAAGACCAAGCGCGAGGAGTTGGTGGAGCGGCTGGGTGAAGGCGCCGTCGAGTTCGTCGACGGGCTCGATGGCAAGGACGTGGAGCGACTGCTGAACACCCTGGGAGATGCCACGGTCCAGAAGCTGGCCAAGCACCTCAAGGGGCAGGGCCTGCTCGAGCTGGAGTTGTTCAAGATGATCCAGATTCCCAACGCGAAGCGACTCCATGCGGTGAGCAACGGCCGGGCGGTCAAGGACCTGGGCACGATGAAGGGCAAGACGTTGGACGACCTCAAGGCGGCGCTACAGGCCAAGGGGTTCCGCGAGGTCACCCCGGGCAATTGGGTCCACGACGACTGCTCCGTGGTCCGCATCAGCCCGGGCAGCAATGGCAAGCCGCCCTACTTCCGGCGCGAGATCTCCATGGTGCCCGGCAAGTACGAAGGGCACGACACCATCGCGGTGAAGGTCACCGGGGCGATGGAGGGCAACGACGACATCGGCTACACGGAGGTCTTCAGCCTGCCCGAGTGGGCCGAGCCCACCATCGGCGTGTCCTCGCAGTTCAACAAGTGGTTCGCCCGGTTCGTCGGCAAGGACCCCAAGGACCTGGGTGACTTCGGCCCGGAGCTGCTCGCCATCAAGGACTACTGGGTGAAGCAGACGCACTTCGACCTGGAGCCGTAGAGTCGTGATGAGTTCCCCAGGCCGCCCGCTCCGCGCGGGTGGCCTGGGCGTTTGATTGGGAGCCGATGGATGACGCAGCGATGGTCATGGTCTCGCCTTGCCCTCTGGGGTGTTCCCAGTTCGAGGAACTCCGAGTGCCAGATGATCTCCTCCCCGCCGGGTGGAGACCTGCTGGTGTCATTGGAGCATCAGGGCGCCGAGCGGCTGCGCTGGTGGCGGTGGCACGGTGCGAAGGCACCCGAGGCATTGGCCGGAGAGGTCGTCATTCCCCAAGGCGTCGCGGCCTGGCCGCTCCCGTCACTCGGGGGAATCGCGGTGACGGACCAGCGCTTCCACATCAGCCTGCGCGCGTTGAATGACGGCCGGCGCGTGCGACAGGGGGCGCTCGCGGGCTACGAGACGAGGGGACTCACCGCCAATCGCCAGGGCACGCTGCTCGCCATGCACGACAGCACCCGGGGCGTGTTGCTGTGGGATGCCGAAACGTGGTCCTCACTGGGCCGACTCGAAGGGCCGCAGGAGGAGGTTGCCGGGTTGGCCTTCTCTCCGGACGGGCGGCTCCTCGCCGCCACCTGTCTGGAAGGTCGTGTCATCGTCTGGGAAGTCTCCAGCGGCCAGTGCATCCACGTCCACGAGGAGCGAGACACACAGTTCACCCGCCCTGCCTTCACTCCCGATGGAACGGAGCTGGTGGCGCCCACCACCAGCCAGCGCCTCCAGCGCTTCCGAGTGAGTGATTGGAGCCTGGCGGGGACCTTTGCCGGTTCCGTCGCGGGAATGAGCGCCGTGAACTTCAGTCCCGACGGTGGGCTCTTCACCACCACGAGGGGGGGATTCCGCGTGTTCGACACGCGGACGAACACCTGCCTGCTCCACCACGACGTGGACAGCGACTTCTACTACAGCAACGCCACCTTCAGCCCGGATGGCACGGCCGTCGCCTGGGGTGAGCCCGACGGCACCGTGAGCCTGTGGGGGCCGACCCCGGCCGAGTGAGTGTCAGCGGAGTGGCACTCACTCCCATGGATTGGAGAAGCGCGGGTCGGTCAAGAACGCCGTGTCCGTGAGGCTCTTCAGGAAGGCGACAAGGTCGCCCTTCTCCGAGTCGGACAACTCGAAGGGCCGCACCAGCGGGTCCTTGTTGGGATTGAGCCGCCCGTCGCCCGCATACGGGCCCTCCACCACGTTGCGTCCACCCGCCATGTAGTGCTCGATGACCGCCTCGAGCGTGGGGATGCTGCCGTCGTGCATGTACGGCGCCGTCAATTCCGCGTTGCGCAGCTGCGGCACCCGGAAGCGCCCCTGGTCCAGCACGTCATGGGTGAACTCATAGAGGCCCGGGTTCTGCGGAGGGTAGGCCCCCTTCCCATTCAAGTCGTACAGACCCGTGTTGAAGAACTGCGGCGGCTGCGGCTTCGAGTCCTTCGACCGGAACGAGTTCGAGAGATGCCGTCCACTGTGGCAGTGATAGCACTCGGCCCGTTCACCAAAGAACAACTCCATCCCCCGACGAGCCGACGCGGACAGCGCCGAGCTCTCTCCCTGAAGATAGCGGTCATAGGGGGAGCCACCCGACAGCAGCGTGCGCTGGAAGGACGCCAGCGCCTTCGCGATGGACTCGCGACTCACCGGGTCCGCATCGTTCGGGAACGCCTTGCGGAACAGCTCGGGATACCGGGCATCCTCCCGGAACCGCTGGAGCACCTCCTCCAGCCGGGACGTCAGCCCCAGCTCCGTGGGGTGCTCGCCGAACAGTGGCACCAGGGCCTGCGACTCCAGCGTCGTCAGCAACGGGTTCGCCCAGGTGTACGTGTCCAGATAGGCCACGTTCGCCAGCCCTGGCGCGTTGCGGGGGACCGCATCTCCCGTGGACCCCACGGGTGTCGCCTTGCCATCCGAAAAGGCTCGCGCCTGCTCGTGACAGCTTCCGCATGCCATGGTGCCGTTGCCCGACAGCCGCTTGTCGAAGAAGAGGTGGCGCCCCAGCTCCACCTTGGCCTCGGACATGGGGTTGGTCTCGGGAACAAAAGGCTCGGGGAACCCCGCGGGCAGGTCCCACACATACGCCGGTGGCGCCGGCTGCTCTGGCCCACTGTCCCCACATCCGGCGGCCACCACGGCAGCCGCCACCGCACTCACCTTCCACACAGGCGACATCACGGCTTGCTCCTTCGAGGGCCCGTCACGTCCTCAGCGCACGCGGAAGAAGGTCTTGGGAAGCGCCTTGGGGCTGCCATCCGCCGCCAGGCCGAACTGCGAAAAGAGCGCCGGGCACTCCGGGTCTCCCGCCCCCGACATGCAACCCGGCATCATGTCCGTGGTGCCGTTGGGGACACGATTCACATCCAGCTCCGCATACAACCCCGCGACATCCAGGACGACCTGGTTCGTCTCCGGGCTGAAGTCGTCCAAGGTGATGGTCGCCTGGTTGTTGGACGCACAGTTGTAGCCCTCGCCCGGAGTCCCCCGGCACCCGCTGGCGCCCAGGTGGAAGACGTACTCCGCGTTCGCCGGGGTGCGGATATCCAGCTTCACGAACTTGTAGCCCGTCTGCCACTGCCACCACATCGGGGTCTTATCCAGCGGTGCCGCCTGGCGCTCCGCGTCCAGGTGGTTGATTTCTGGCGGCAGCCCCACCTTGAACTCCAGGCGCGTGTAGTCGTCATGCTCCGGCGCCGAGCCGACCACCTCCCGGTGCATCTGCGAGTTGGTCTCCTTCCGGCAGGTGCCCGTCCCATCCTCGAAGTCCAGCAGGGCGATGGCATCTCGCTGCCACGTGCCGTCCTGCTCCAGCTTCAGCGGATGGCGCTCGCCATTGGCGCGCACCAGCGTGACGTCCCGCACGTACATCTTGAAGTCCAGCAACTCGAGGGTGCTCCGCGACGTCCCGATATCGGTATAGAGCCCCTGGCACGTCAGCGCCTCCTGGCGGACCTGGGGGCTGAAGCGCACGGTGTAGGTCTTGCGGCTCTCCGCATCATCACCACAGGCCTGCAAGAGCAACAGCGTAGGGAGCAGCACCCAGCGAGCGGACTTCCAGACGGCGTTCATCGAATCGACCTCCACGGCGGAGAGGAGTTGGCGCACCGCGACCGGCTGAGGGGTACCAGCATCGGAAAGCGGGCCCTGTGTGGCAAGTTGTCGCGGCGCGCTGGCGGCCGCCCCTGGGGGACGCATCGGGGCGGGAACGCCTTGAGCGCGTGGACATATCGCCGCCACGAAAGGGGCGCCCGACCCAAGGCAAGGGCCTCTCCATCCGGGCCCATGGGCTGCCCGGCCTCGAAGCCCATCGCTTTGGGGGAAACTCCTCCGTCACGACCCAGCAAGGTGACAGGGCCCGCGTGAATCCGGCCCGCTCAACCCCTCACCGGCGCGACACGAGAAGCCGCGGGAGGTCGTCGACAACGGACGGGCTACTGGCAGCTGCCACAGTCAGACGCGCAGCTGTCCGGAGTGACGCCCGTGCCGCACTTCTCGGAGAGCTGGCACACGCCATCACCGCACCGGTAGATATCCTGCGGGCGGATGCGCGTGTTGATGGCCCGGTAGTACTTCCCGTTGTAGAGGCAGCGCGTGTAGTGCGTCCGCGACGCGTCCAGCTGGCAGTAGTCCAGGCAGCTCCCCACGTGGACGATGGCCGGAGCGCACGCCATGTCGCCCGCCCACGACGACAGCCCGCAGGTGCGCACCGTGCTCTGGTCATAGGACAGGTAGCTGGTGTCGTTGGCCGCGTACAAACCCTCGTTCGCGAAGAGGTTGCCGAAGAAGCAGGCCTCCGGCTGGCTGTACGTCTGCGTCTCCTCCGGCGTGGTGGGAATCTCCACGTTGGTCGCCCCCTTGCCCAGGACGGAGATGTTCACGTGCACGCCGAACTTGTTCGCGTGCGCCGCGATGCACGCGGACACGATCTGCTGCTCCGTCACCGTCGCCGGCTGGTTCGTGGACCAGTTCGGCGCCAGCCCCAGCGAGCCCGCCCACGTATACGTCGTCCCCGCATGGGTATACGTCAGGGTTTGATTGGCGTTCATCGCGCAGCGGACCACGTACTTCATCAGCATGTCCGCCTGCGCGGGGTTGGAATTGAACCAGGACACGAACAAGCCATTGGTGCTCAGCCCATTCGTGCTCAGCCCATTCGTGCTCAGCCCATTCGTGCTCAGGCCGTTGGTTGACAAGCCATTGGTGCTCAACCCGTTCGTCGACAGCCCATTGGTGGACACCAGGCCGTCCCGCTGCGTGTCCACCGGGTCCACGGGCTCGGGGGTGGCCCCGCCACCCGGCCCGCAGCCGACAGCCGAGCCCAGGAGCGCGGGCAACACCCACGCACGGAGGCACCGGAAGGAGAAGGATTGCGTCTGGAATCGAATGAAAGACTGGCGCATGGGACTGTCTCCGCGTTCGGGGGTGACCGCAATTTTCCGCGGTCAGGACAACGGGTAGTCCTTGCAGCCCGAGAGTGACAGGTGTCCCAACGTGCAATAGGTCTGGCGACGTCATTCGCCAGACAGCATCAGCGTGAAACAATGGACGCTCGCGTGATGTATCGCCGCGCGGTGGACGATGAATCAGCGCGATGACACAGCGCGAGCCGTCACTGAAACATCAGCGCGGGGAGCGGCGGGCGTCGCGCGGGAGCGTCACGGTGAAGGTCGTCCCGTCCCGTTCGGAGGAGCGCACGTCCACGCTGCCTCCGTGCGCATGGACAATCTCGCGCACGATGAACAGCCCCAGCCCCAGCCCGCCGCGGCGCCGCCCCTTCTCACGGGCGACCCCCGCCTGGCGGAACGGGTCGAACAGCGTGGCCAACTGAGGCGCGGGGATGGGGGCTCCGGGGTTGTGGACTTCCACCACCTGCCGGGCCTCCTCGTCCATGCACCGCAGCAACACGGGGGCGTCCTGGTCGCCGTGCTCCAGCGCGTTGCCCACCAGGTTGCTGAGCACCTGCGCCAGCCGGTCCGCGTCCCAAATCCCGTCCGAACGACCGTCCACATCGAAGGCGATGGAGCGGTCGGGATGGACCGCGGACAACTCCTCCACCACCTGCCGGCACACGATGGACAGGTTCGCCGGCGCCAGTTGCAAGGGGATGCCCCCCGACAGCCGCGCCCGCGTCAGGTCCAGGATGTCTGAAATCATGGTGCCCATGCGCTCGGCACTCGCCTCGATGCGCTGGGCCATCTGCTGCTGGGAGGAGTTCATGGCCGTGCGCCGACGCAGGGCCCGCGCGGACAAGGTGATGGCGTTGAGCGGATTGCGCAAGTCATGCCCCAGGATGCCGATGAAGCGCTCCCGGAACTGCGCCTCCTCCGCCAGCCGCTCCAGCGCGCGCTTGCGCTCGGTGATGTCCATCATCGAGCCAATCATCCGCACCGGCCGGCCCGCGGCGTCGCGCGACAGCACCCCTCTGTCCAGCACGTGCGCCCAGGTGCCGTCATGGCAGAGGAAGCGATACTCCGCCTGCCACGCGGCCCGGTCGGAGGCGATGAAGTCGTGCAGCCCCGTGGACACCGCCTCGCGCTCATCCGGGTGCAGCCGCTCGGTCCACCAGGAGATGTCGTGGTCCGCGGCGTCGCGTCCATGACCGAACAGCTCCTCCTGCCCCGCATCCCACAGCACGCGCCCGGTGCGCAGGTCGCAATCCCACAGCACGTCGTGCGTGGCGCGCGCCGCCAGCCGGTAGCGCTCCTCCGCCTCCCGCAGCGTGGCCTCCGCGTGCTCGCGCTCCGTGCAGTCCATCACCACCCCCACCATGCGGTGGGGGCGCTCTCCTTCATGGAAGCTCTGGCCCACGGCCTCGTACCAGTGCGTGGCGCCGTCCACGTGCCGGCAGCGGAACTTGAGGGTGTAGGCCCCATCCACGGCCAGCGCCTGTTCGATTCCACGCGCCACCTTGGGCCGGTCCTCCGCCAGGACACAGGAGAGGAAGCCCGGCAGCGAGCAGCCCAGCGCCCCGGGCAGCTGGCCGAAGAAGCCATCCGCGTCCTGGGACCACGTCACCGCGCGCCGCCCCTCCGTCCACTCCCACGCCACCATGCGCGCCATGGACAGGGCCAGCCGCAGGAGCTCCTCCCGGGCCTGCACGTCGCGGGTGCCCTCCAGCGCCCCTTCCGCGCGCCGCCGCGCCTCGCGCTCTCGCGCCAGCGCGTCGCGCAGTCCCTCCGCGTCCTCGGGGGAGGGCTCCAGGAGCCACAAGACGAGCCCGTCCGCCTCCTTGAGGCCCACCACCTGGAACGTGGCCTCCAGCCCGTCGCGGGCCAGCCTCAAGGTGGACGACAGCGGGACGCCCGTGGCCCACACGCGCACGCACGACTCCAGCTCCACGCCCCGCAGGCCCTGGGGCTCCCAGCGCGACAGCACCGGAGGCACCCCCCAGTCATGGACGAAGTGCTCCGCCGCCGCGTTGAGCGACGTCCACTGGAAGTCGAGCACATCTCCCGCGGAGCCCCGCAACGCCTCCAGGCGGATACACGGTGCGGGACTCCCGGCATGGAGCGACCGTGCCAGGGCATTCCCCGGCAACGACGACAGGCTCACCATCGGCTTCCCCCCGGCGAGCAGCACCCCTCCAGTCCAAGAGCACCGGCCGGGGCACGGAACGCGCGTTGGGAGAGAGTGCCATGTCCGAGGTGTCGTGAACTTGTCCTCGGGTACAGCCGTTCCCGCAGTGCTCACCCGTAAGCACTGTGTGGCGCGTCCCACGTGCTCCCGCGCCAGATGTCCGGACGGACCAGCCCCTCTCCCCTCACCTCGCAGCAAAGTGCACCGTGGCCAACACCCGCCACTGCCCCCCGGGGCAGGAAGGCCCGGCACCTACCCGACACCTCACCCCGGGCGCAGCGGGAGGCGCACCGTGAAGGTGGTGCCGTGCTCCTCGGAGGACACGACCTCCACCCCGCCTCCATGGCCTCGGACGATGTCGCGGACGATGTAGAGCCCCAGGCCGATGCTGCGGTTGGACTGACCTTCCTTGAGCGTCCCGCGCGTCAGGGGCTCGAACAGGCGCGGCAGCAGCTCCGCCGGGATGGGCGCCCCGCCGTTGTAGATGCTCAAGAGCACCTGGCTCCCTTCGGCGCGGGCTTGCAGCCGCACCGGCGCCTGACGAGGGCTGTAGGTCAGCGCGTTGGAGAGCAGGTTCGTCACCACCTGCGCGATGCGGTCCGGGTCCCACTCCCCCTGGACCCCCGCCGGCACGTCCACGTCCACGTGCCGGCCCGCGTGCGCCACCTGCACCTCGTCCAGCACCTGCGTCACCACCTCGCCCAGGTCCATGGACCGCCGGTGCAGCGGGATGCCGCCGCCCAGCCGCGCCTTGGTGAAGTCGAGCAGGTCCCGAATCATCCGCGCCGCGCGCTCGCTGGCCTGGCCGATGCGCTGCACCGTGCGCCGCTGCGAGTCGGACAGCGACTCCTTCTTCTCCAGCAGCCCCACCGACATGGCGATGGCGGCCAGGGGGTTGCGCAGGTCATGCGAGACGATGCCCACCAGCTGCTGCTCGAACTCCGAGCGGCGGCGCAGCTCCTCGTGGGAGCGGCGCTCCTCGGTGATGAGGCGCACCTGCTCCAGCGCCTGCGCGCACGCGTGCGCCAGCGCGGAGAAGAAGGCCCGGTCCATCTCCGTGAACAGCCGCGCGCGGGCGAAGGACAGGCCAATGGCGCCCAGCGTCCGCCCCTTCACCATCAGCGGCAACGCGATGGCGGACTCGTGGATGCCGTGCGCGTTGAGGTGCGGGTAGCGGCCCTGCCACTCGTCCAGGGAGCCCAGCCAGATGGGCCGCTGCTCGCGCACGGCCTCCGTCAGCGGCACCGGGTTGGAGAGCGGGATGCGCCGCCACTTGGCCAGCACCTGCTCCGGGTAGCCCACCGCGTCCACGATTTCCAGCGCGTCGCCCTCCGCGTCCAGCAGGTTGACGGCGCCCGCCTTCGCGCCCGCGGCCACCAGCCCCTGCTCGAAGAGGGCACGGCACACGTCCCGCACCGTGTGGGCCTCCGACAGTCGCGCGGTGAAGTCGCGCAGCCGGTCGATGTGGCCCGCGGCCCGGTGCGCCAGCTCCCGCGCCTCCGCCTCCTTGCGCCGCAGCAGCTCCGCCTGCGCCCGCACCTGGTGCTGCGCGCGGAACAGCTCCACGAAGACGGACACCTTCGAGCGCAGCACCTCGGGTGGGAAGGGCTTCTGGAGGAAGTCCACCGCGCCCGTGGAGTAGCCCGCGACCAGCTCCGAGTCGTCGCGTCCGTACGCGGTGAGGAAGATGATGGGGACGTTGCGCGTGCGCTCGCGCTGCTTGATGAGCGACGCCGTCTCGAAGCCGTTCATCCCCGCCATGCGCACGTCCAGGAGGATGACGGCGTAGTCCTCCCGCAGGAGGAAGCGCAGCGCCTGTTCTCCAGACGACGCCTTCGTCAGCGTCACGCCCAGCGGCTCGAGGATGGCCTCCAGCGACAGCAGGTTCGCGGGGTTGTCATCCACCAGCAGCACCCCCGGCGCGCTCACCCCCGCGAGCACCGCGGAATCCGCCGACACCTCCTTCGGCATCCCCCTCCACCCCAACCGTTCCGCCATTGTCGCATTCCCTTCGTGGGACATGAGGAGTTCACCTGGAGGTCGCGCGGTCCACCGTGAGGACTGGCAGTGTCCATCCGGCCCGAGGGTGGACTGACTCCCAGCGACACACGTCCTCCTGGAATTACACCGTGCCCGGAGTGTCCATGGCGCGAAGGTGTGCGGCCGGGGGCGCGAAGCGTGCGCTATCCATCACTCGGCGGGTTCAGTATCGCCCCTTCACCCCGAGGATGGGCAGGACGATGGGCAGGCCCACCGCCTTCTTGGAGAGGGGGCGACCTCCGCCGCCGTCGTACTCGAAGCTCACCGTCTCCCGGCTGATGGTGACGTTGAGCATGTCCAGGTACGCCTCCAGGCTGAAGGTCTCGTACACCCACGACTTGGACAGGCGCATGTCGAAGCGGATGAACGCGGGCAGCCGGTCCACCGCGTCCCGGTCCACCTTCACCCACGAGGCGCGCCCGAAGCTGTCCCGGCCCACGCGGTGCGTCTGCGTGCCCAGCGTGCCGTACTCGGGGCGGCCCGTGTTGAAGTGCAGCACGCCGCCCAGGGACACGCTGTTGGAGAACTTGTAGCTGAGCACCAGGTTGAGGACGTGCGTCTGGTCGAAGGCGAAGGGCAGGTTCGACACGGACTCTCCCCGCACGTTGCCGTCCGCGTCGTAGCGGTAGAAGCGCGTGCGGCGCACGCTGCGCTGCAACGAATAGGAGAGCCAGCCGAACCAGTTGTCGCCCAGCGGATGGCGCACCAGCAGCTCCAGGCCATAGGCCAGGCCCCGGCTCTTGAAGTCCGGCAGGTCCAGGTCATCGCGGTCCGGGATGCCGGAGCCGTCGCCCGGGTCCGGCAGCGGGCTGGGGTCATCCACCAGGCCCTCGTCGGCGAAGGGCGTCAGCTCGATGGTGCGCACCAGCGGGTTGACGTACACGTCCAGCCCCACGTCCAGGCCCTGGAGCACCTTCCACTCCGCGCCCAGCGAGAACTGCGCGCCCTGCTGGAGCCCCAGGAAGAGGCTGCCCACGTCCACCACGGGCAGGCTGATGAGGGAGGTGGGCGGCTGGTGGAACAGGCCCGCGGAGCCCTTGAGCACCACCGAGTCGGTGAGCTGGTGGCGCAGCGTGAGCCGAGGCTCCACCGCCGTCCGGTCGATGCCCGGCGACAGGTGGTAGTTGTCCACGCGCAGCCCCGGCACCACGGACCACGTCGGCGTGGGCTGCCACACCAGCTCCGCCCACGCGCCCATGAAGGTGGCCAGCGCCACCGGGGCCAGCTCGTCCGTCTCCTCGTCCGGCGTCAGCTCGTAGAAGTCGACGATGGCGCGCTTGTGGTCCGCGTCGCCGCCCAGCCGCAGCGTCACGTCCTGGCGCAGCGCCCGGGTGTAGCCCACGCGCGCGGCCCACGTGCCCTGGTCGATGTGGATGGAGGTGTCCTCGTCGGGCGGGTCGCGGCTGATGACGGAGAAGCGGTCCAGCCCCCACGTCACGCCCAGCTCCAGCTCGCCACCGCCCACCGGGTGGCGGTGCCGCAGGTCGACGCGGTGGAAGAGGATGGACTGGAGCCCCGTCTCGCCGAACTCGTCCCGCGCCTCGGTGCCGAAGGTGTCCGAGGAGCCGAAGGCGAACAGCCGCAGCTTGCCCTCCCCCACGTCCTGCTCCACGCGCAGCTGGTAGTCCCAGAAGTCGAGCACCACCTGGGGGTTGAGGCGCCCCGGAGCCGGCGGGTCCTGGAGCCGGTTGGCCGCGAGCGCGATGAGCCACGGCGTATAGGAATAGCGGCCCGCGACGCTGACGTTGGTGCCGGTGGACTTGAAGGGCGTCTCCAGGAAGAAGCCCGCGTTGATGAGGTCCGCGTACGCGCTGCCATGGACGCGGTCGTCCCGGGGCCGGGTCAGCCGCCCCTCGATGGCGCCTCCCAACAGCCGCCCGTAGCGAGGCGGCGGCGAGCCCGGGAAGAAGTCGATGGCGTCGATGAAGTCCGGGTGGATGACGGCCGGGCCCAGGAACAGGTGGAAGAGGATGGGGACGCGGATGCCATCCAGGAAGTAGCCCGTGGCCGCGGGCTGGCTGCCGCGCACCACCGGGTAGGCCACGCCGGACAGCATGCTGCCCACGCCCGGCAGCAGCATGATGACGCGGAACGGGTCCCCCATCGTCCCGGGCACCTCCCGCAGCTCCGCGTCGTGCAGCGTGACGCGGCTGACCTCCGTGCGCTCGCGATCTCCCCGCACCACCGTCTCGTACGGGTTGATGACCAAGGGCGCCAGCCCGTACACCACCTCCAGCGCCTCGCGCGTCTGGAGCGCCTCCAGGAAGACGCCGGGCTTGTGGCCGGGCGCCGTCACCCGGACGCGCTGACCTCCCGCGGGCCAGCGCGCCTCGAAGCGGCCCTCCACGTCCGTCTGCACGGGCGCGTCCGGTGCGCTGTCCGACACCAGCGTGGCACCGACGATGGGGCGCCGGTGGCCCTTGGTGCGCACCAGGCCCCGCAGCGTGACGGGGGCCTGGGAGGCCGCGCCGGAGACAGGCACGGGGGCCTCGAAGCGGTACTCGAAGGCCAGCCGCACCGCCACGGGTTGGCCATCCAACGTCGCGGGGGTGAAGCGCAGCGACGGCGCGGCGTGCAGCGCGGCCCTGTCCAGCAGCGGGTGGACGCCCAGCACCAACGTCGCGGTCTCCACCTCCCCCGCTTCGTCAATCCACAACTCCAACCGCACGACACCCGCGATGCGCTCCGGGGCGAGCTCCGGCGGGTACGGCGCGGGCGAGTCCTGCGCCAGCGAGGGCGGCACGAAGACAGGCTCGGCCGTGGCCCCTCCCGCGTCTGGAGCCAGGCCCTCCACCGACCAGCCCGCGTCGGTGCGCGCCAGGCCCGCCTCCACGGCCACCGCGCCCGCATCGGGGGGGCCCGCATCACGGGCGGAGGGCCCCTGCGCGCGCGCGAGCACGAGGGGAAGCAGCACCAGCACCAGCGGCCAAGGCCCCTCGAGTGCGCGAGGCCCGAGTCCTCGCCGTCGCTGCTGTCCCCAACGCGTATCCGTCACTGGCTTCCCGGGTGGCTCCGGGCCGCATGACGCCAGGGACGCGGCGGGGAGACAAGCGGCCAGACTCGAAGCCGTCGGGCCGACAGCAAGAGCAACCGCCAGGGCGAGCCCTCCGTCCCCTGGTGGACGCGAAAAGGGCCTCCCGTCGTGAAACCGACAGGGCCCTTGCCTCCGAGGGAGGGAGGACATGCGCACGAGGGCTCACCAATTTCCCCGCACCCTGGAGCCCCGCGTCATGAATGCTTGTCTGTCCCTTTCACGGTGCCGGCCGACGCCCATTGTCCGCCCGCCACCCCCTCCTCTTTCCCCCGAGCCGCCACCGGCGGGGCTGAGCCTGCCCACCCCCACCGTCACCGGAAGGGACCTGGGATGATTGCCCCGCCCAGCATCCACGTCGTCCGCTGGCGCCTGCTCCAGCTGCTGTTCGGGCTGCTGCTGCTGGCCGTGGCGCTCACCTTCCTGCCCTCCATGAGCCCGGACGCGTCCGCGCGGGACACGCTCACGGCGGAGCAGTCCGTGGGCCCTCGGGAGGAGGCCTCCCGCGCCACGGAGACTCCGCGGCCCGGCCTGGCGCCCACGGAGAAGTGTCCTCCCGACACGCTCTGCCTGCCCATGCGCTAGAGGCGCGCCGCGCGCGCCCCGCGTGCGCTCAGCGCTGCGGGAGGATGGCGGTGGCGACCTGATTCACCAGCTTGAGCTGGCCCCGGGACATGCGGCGCAGCGTGCGAAGCAGCCGCCGCATCTCCGGCAGGTGGTCCTTCTCACGCGAGTCCTCCTCCCAGAGCCCCGCCCCCACCGAGACCGCCGTCACCAGCCCCATCCCCACGTCCGCGGACAGGCGCAACGCCAGACACAGCCGGAACAGCGTGGGCACGCTGGGCATCATCTTCCCGCGCTCCATCCGCCCGTAGACCTCCGCCGCGATGCCGATGCGCTCGGCCACATCCGCTTGCGTCAGCCCCGCGCGCATCCGCGCGGACCGGGCCTCCTCACCGACACTCAGCGCCAGGCGGCGCTCCAGTTGCTGACGCGACAGCCGGGCACGGTCGCTGAGTCGCCGCTGGCGGACCTTGGGCGGCTTGCGGGTGGAGGCAGAACCTTCAGGGTGGGTCTTCACCGCGTCAACCTTCTGAGTACGGCCCGAGACCAGGGCCTGCACTGGCACAGGCCTCCTCGGACACGTGTCCGGCTGGACTTATAACCCAGCACGTCAGCAGGCGAAATACCGATACGCCGGGTAGTCTTCCGGCCTGCCGCCCTTGCGCGTCCTACCCACCACCACACGTCCCTCCCGCGCCTCGCCGCCCGCGCCCTTCCGCCCGACTCCCCAGGGAAGAAGCCCGCCTTGAGACCCTCCAGGTTCATCGTCTCCTATTGGACCTTTGACGCCGGAAGCGGCCACCCTCCCAGGTCCCCCTCCCCCGGACTCCCACGCTTGACACCTCCCATCCGAAAAGCTGAAAATCAAGATATAGCCTCAAAACTGTTCAAGGGAGAAAACCTTGCGCGTCGGTGGAGCCCTGCTCGCGTGCTGGCTGGCGGCCTGGACGGTCGGCTGTGGCCATGCGGAGCCCGCCACGCGTCCTGGCCCCGCGGCGGAGCAGGACGACGACTCGTCGCGGGTGAAGGGCAGCTCCGTGCACGCGCGCATCCTCGCGCTGATGGCGCGGGGCGAGTTCACCCAGGCCCAGGCGCTCATCGCGGAGGGCACGGCCGCGGGCCTGCTCTCGCGCGAGGTGGCGACGCGGCTCACCGAGCGCATCGCCGTGCTCAACACGCGGCTGGGCGACATCCCCGCGCGCCTCACCCGCGTGCACGACTTCCCGTCGAAGCTCAAGGACACCACGCTCTTCGAGATACGGCGGATGTTGCAGACGAAGGACTTCAGCGTCGCGACGCAGAGCCAACTCAACCTGGCCAAGAAGCTCATCCAGGAACAGAAGCGACTCTTGGAAGACTGAGGAGCCCCCATGTCCGGCCACCCCACCGCCGATGAGCTGATGAAGCGCCTCCTCGCCGCACGCGAGGCCGGGGACGCCCACCACGCCAGCGCCAACCAGCTGCGGCTGCTGCGCGAGCTGACGCGGGACGCGCCCACCTTCACCCCCGCGCTGCTGGAGCTGGCGCGGCTGCTCCAGCTCACCGACGAGCCCGGCGTGGACGCGGAGGTGACGTTCACGGAGGTGCAGCGCCTCCTGGAGCAGGCGGTGTCCGTCTCGCGCCGCAACGCCTCCTCGCTCGTGGAGCTGGGCTACTTCCTGGACGTCGTGCGCGGCCGCGAGGACGACGCCGCCACGCTCTGGGAGGAGAGCGCGGGCAAGTCGCTCAAGACGCTCGAGCAGGCGTGGGCGGGGCTCTTGCGCGGCTGGTCGGATGCTCGCACGAAGGAGTCGCTGGAGAAGGCGCTGCGCCTGGCCGAGCGCGCGGAGAAGGTCTTTCCCGACTCGCTCCGGCTGCTGGACGAGGTGGAGCTGGTGCGCGAGTACGCGCGGCAGGACGGGCTGCTGAAACCGACCTCGGAGCCATGAGGGGGAGGATGGAGCACACACTACCCATGGGGTGACTTCCGGCTCGCGGATGTGGATACTTTCCACGCGAAACCGCGGGCCCATCGGGGCCTTTCCGCGGCCATCCGAGGAGAGTCGCCATGTCGCCGCCGTCGTTCGACACCTCCGCGCCACCGCAAGTGCTGCTGCGGTCCGGCCGGGCCTCGTACGAGCTCGTCAAGTCGCTGGGGGCCGCGCACCATGGGGAGCTGTTGCTCGCCCGGCGCCGCTACGAGTCGGACTTCTGTGGCTACGCGGTCATCAAGCGCCCGCTCCAGGACAGCGCTGGCACCGAGCACCGCCTCCTGGAGGAAGGCCGCCTCACCGCGCTCCTGCACCACCCCAACGTCGCGTCGGTGCACCACCTCGAGGGTCCTGACGACACGGCGGTGCTCGTGTTCGAGCACACCCCCGGCCACCGGCTGGACACGCTGCTGGAGGCGTCCGGGCGCTCGCGGCTCCCCTTCACGGAGGGCTTCGCGCTCTACGTCGCCGCCGAGGTCGCCGAGGCGCTCCACCACGCCCACACCCTCACCGACGAGGAGGGCCGCCCGCTGCGCGTGGTCCACCGCGACGTGTCTCCGCACAACCTCCTCATCACCGAGCACGGCGCGGTGAAGCTGCTCGACTTCGGCGCCGCGTCGTCCGTGCTCTCGGACGAGGAGCAGCGCGCGGCGCCTCCCGTGAGCCTGGCCTACGCCGCGCCCGAGCACGTCGCGCGACAGGCGCTGGACGGGCGCGCGGACCTGTTCAGCCTGGGGCTGGTGCTGCTGCAACTGCTCACGGGGCGCCACCTGTTCGAGGGCGCGGACCGCTTCGAGGCCGAGCGCCGCCGCCGCCGGGAGCACGCGCTGCCGTCCGCCGCGCCGACACACGAGGCGGCGCTGGACGCGGCGATGCAGGAGGCCGTGGGCATGGCGGCCTCGCGCGAGCTGCGCCGGAGGATTCGGGCCTACGGGCACGAGGACCTGGAGGACGCGCTGCGCTCGGTGCCGGTGGCCTTCCAGCCGCTCCTGCGCGGCACGCTGGCGCCGGAGCGGGAGGAGCGCTTCGGCACCGGCGCGGAGCTGGCGCGGGCGCTGCGGCTGTATGCGCGCCGCGCGGGGCTCGTGTTCGGCCGGCCGGAGGCACTCGCCGAGGTGACGGGCCTGCGCTACGCCGCGCTGCGCGTCCAGGCGGGCGCGACCCCGGAAGAGGTGATGGAGGACAGGCTCCTGCCGGAGGAGGACCCCGCGGGCTGAGGGGCGCTCACAGGGTGTTCTCGGAACGTCCACTGCTCGACACCTGGAGCGTCTCGGGGTGGACGTCTCGACGCGGCGCGGCTGGCAGCCGTACGACTTCGGTACGAGGCTGAGTCTCCATGTGCACGCCAAGCCTCGTCCTCCTGGTGGAGGACCATGATGACAGCCGGGAACTGCTGGAGGAGTTCCTGACGATGGAGGGCTTCGCCGTGGAGACGGCGGGCAACGGGCAGTCCGCGTGGGAGCGGCTGCGTCGACTCCCTCGGCCGGATGCGGTGGTCCTGGACCTGATGATGCCGGTGATGAGCGGGTGGGAGCTGATGCGCCACGTCCGCGAGGATGACCAACTGCGCGCGCTGCCCGTGGTGGTGGTGTCCGGCGCGGGCAACAGCCAGCCCTTGCCGGAGGGCGTGCGCGCCACGGTGCCCAAGCCGGTGGATTTGGGAGAGCTGCGAGCGACGCTGGCCCGCGTGGTGAGCGCGGCGCGCTGAGCCCGGGGCCTCAGGCCCACGTCGGCTCGCGCGGAAGTGTCACCCGGAACCGGGTTCCGTCCGCCGCCGAGGACGTCACCTCGATGCGGCCCCCGTGTCCCTTCACGATTTGCTCCACGATGTAGAGGCCCAGGCCCAGCCCCCCGCTGTTGCCGCTGTCCGGACGTTCTCCCGCCCCACCGCGGCGGAACGGGTCGAACAGGTGGGGCAGGACCTCGGGCGGGATGGGCTCGCCGGTGTTGTGGACGTCGAGCACCACGGTGCCTCCGTCGTCGGAGAGCAGGAGGGTGACGGGGGCCTCCGGCGCGCTGTACTGGAGCGCGTTGCCGCCCAGGTTGCTGATGACCTGGAACAGGCGCTCGGCGTCCCAGACGCCCTCGTAGTGGCCGGGGTTCACCACCACGCGCAGGGTGCGCTCGGGCCACGCGGCCTCCAGCTCCTCCACGGCCTGGCGCACCACGGTGCGCAAGTCGCCGGGGGCGCGGTGGATGGGGATGCCTCCGCCCAGCCTTCCGCGCGTGAAGTCGAGGAGCTCCAGGATCATGCGCGTCATGCGCGCGCTGGAGCGGGCGATGCGCGTGACGAGCCGACGCTCCCGCTCCGCGAGCGCCTCCGTGTGCAGGAGCTGGGTGGTGGAGAGGTGGATGGCATTGAGGGGGTTGCGCAGGTCGTGGCTGACGATGGCGATGAGCCGCTCGCCGAAGCGGGCCGTCTGGAGCGCGGCCTGCTGCGCGCGCCGCTGCTCGGTGACGTCCACGAGCGTGGCGACGGCCGCGATGATGAGCCCCTCCGGGTCTCTCAGCGGCGCGCTGGAGATGAGGAGCGTCAGCGTGTGCCCGTCCTCGTGCCGCAGCATCACCTCTTCGCCCTGCACCACCTCTCCGGTGCGCAGGGTGCGCGCGAGCGGCCAGGACTCGGGGGCGCAGGGTTGGTCGTCGGGGTGGCGGGCTTCATAGGCGTGGGTGAAGGTGTCCACGCGGGAGCCGGGCACGTTGGGGCGTCCGGTGAGCGTGGCGACGCGGTGGTTGGCGAGGAGCCACTTGCCGCTGGGGGCCTCGGCGATGATGACCCCGGCGGGGAGCTGCTCGAGCACGGCGGCCAGCTGGGTGCGCTCCGCCTCGATGGCGCGGTGGAGCCGCTGCCGGTCCTCCTCCATCGCGCGCCGGTGGGTGATGTCCACGACGGTGCCGACGTAGCGCGACACCTGTCCGGCCTCGCCATGCAGCGCGGTGACGTGGACGAAGACGGGGAAGCGGCTGCCATCGGCGCGGACGTGGATGGACTCGAACTCGTGGGAGGGGTGGGCGTCGGCCTCGGCGACGTGGCGGAGGAGGACGTCGCGGGCCTCCGGGGCGAGCGTCACCGCCAGCGGTGCGCCGCGGAGCTCTCGAGGGGTGACGCCGTGCATGCTCGCGAAGGCGGGGTTGGCGTCGAGGATGCGCAGCTCCGTGCCGCCCGCGACGATGACGACGCCCACGCCCAGGCGGAGGAAGAGCTCCTCCCAGCGGCGCAGCCGGGCCTCGCTCTCGCGCAGCCGGGCGAGCGAGGCCTCCGCGTCCGCGCGGGCCTGACGTTCGCGCGCGTGGGCCTGGGCCTGGGCGAGGAGCGCGGTGGCGCGGGCGGCGATGGCGCGGAACAGGAGGCGGTCCTCCTCGGTGTACTCGCCGCTGCCTCGGCTGCCCATGAGGGCCACGCCGATGAGCGCGCCGTGGAGGACCAGGGGGACGCCGTACAGGGCCCTCACGTCGGAGGTGCGCACGACGGCGGAGTGGGCGCGGGGGTCGCTGCGCGCATCGCGGACCCAGATGGGCTCACGCGACGCGGCGATGGAGCCGGTGAAGCCCTGGCCTACGTGGACCCGGCCTCCCACGGCGACGCCCTCGCCGACGGAGCACTCGACGCGGAGCGAGTCCTCGCCGTCGCGGAGCAGGACGACGGCCACGTCCACGGCGGAGACGGTGTCCCGGAGGACTTGCAGCAGCCGGGGGAGGAACCCGGCCACGTCGGGACTGCCGAGCGCGGCGGCGCTGATGCTGTCGAGGGCCTGGAGGGTGCGCTCCCTGGCGTGGGCATAGCGGCTCACGGCGGCGGAGACCGCTTCGTCCATGGCCTCGTGGAAGATGCGCTCTTCGTCGGGGCGGGCGGTGGCGTGGCCTCGGGAGGACCAGAGGCGGAGGACGCAGGAGCGCAGGAGGCGGTACTCGGCGACGACCTGTCGCAGGTCGAAGCCTTCGCCCAGGCGCTCCAGCGCGTGGTGGTCGCTGATGGCGCTCAGGCCCGCGGCGAGCTGGGCGTGGGGCGTGCGCATGAGCGTCGCGATGCCATCGAGGAGCCGCGGCAATCCGTCGCGCAGGGCCAGACGGTCCAGGTGCCTGGCCGCGGGGAGCGCGCGGACCTGCGCCTCCCACGCCTCCAGGATGGCGTCGCGGTTCTGGAGCAGGAAGTCAGCCAGCGGGATGGGCACGGCGCTTCAGGGCCCCGGCGCGGGGCTCGGTGGCCTCGACTCAGTGAGGCGACGGAGCCATGACGTCCGTGAGTCGCAGCAGGCGGTGCTCCTCCTCCAGGAGGTAATGGACACGGAAGCCCGAGCCGAGCACCACCAGGCCCACCTGCTCTGGCGCCAGGGGGCCTTCCAAGGGAAGTCCCGCCGCGAGCGCGGCCAACTCACCTTGAAGTTGCTGACGGACGGGATTGGGACACCGGGCGAGCGTACGCAACGCCGGGGGCGCGAGCTGGAGACGCAGAGCCATGGTCCGACACAGGGTGGCCACCCTCCTGTCTCGCAACAAGGCGTGACCCAGGTGCAAGGCTCGCGTTCGCTTCCGACGGCCTTGAACCAGGATTCCCAGACAGACTCTTGTCTCACGGCGCGGGGTGTCTCACAGCGGACGAGGGGCGTGTGGCGAGAGGAAACTTTCGGGAGGCCTGGTGAGGGTGCGAACGGCGCCGGGCACTTCGAGACGGTTTCCGGGAGGTCATCCTCGGTGGGCGCTGGGTGTGCCAGCGGACCATGCGCCGCCTGTTCGTGCTGGGAGGGAGGGCTGGACACGGGTTGAACCGTGGCGCGTGGACCTGCCCTTGAGGGAAGTCGGACATAGACTGCACGACATGAAAAAGGTGTCGAAGTGGGTGGCACTCCTGGGAGTGCTGGGCGTGGGGACGCAGGCGGTGGCGGACGGGTGGCATGGCTATGGCTCCCTGGGGGCGGGAATCACGTTGGATCATCTGAGTGACTTCCGGGCGAAGGGGCCGGCGTTGCATGGGTATCTGGGGGTGGAGTCGCCGCCGGGGTTGTCGTTGGGGTTGTTGGCCGAGGTCTCCGAGACGTGGGGCAGCAAGCTGCGGGATGCGTCCAGGCAGGGACAGTTGGAGCGGACGCAGTTGGACTACAAGGCGGTGGGCATCGAGGTCCGGCTGAGGTTCTTCCGGGACCGGATGTTCACGCCGTGGGTGGGGGCGAGGCTCTCGAAGAGTTGGGGGAGCACGCTCACGCCGGACGCGATGGGCAAGTTCCTGCGAGAGAACGTGGACACGACGAGCATGGCGTTCCGGGTGGGGGTGGACGGGTGGTTGAGCGAGCGGTGGGGAATCTCGGCGGCGACGGCTTTTCAGTTCTGTGACGTGAAGCTCACGAAGGACTCGGTGGATGAGTGCGCGAAGCTGCTCCAGTCGGTGATTTTGGGGCCGGTGGTGCGCTTCTGAGGGCTCATGCGTCGTGTGAGCGGGGCTAACGGCGGTGGCGCGGGGACAGTGGGGAGTGAGGGGGGCGGTCCGTACAGTGGGGGGCCATGAGTGACATGCCCGCCGTGCCGAGGTCCGAGGGTCTGCGTTGGTTGTACCTGCATGGCTTCGCGTCGGGTCCGGACTCGACGAAGGGCGTGGCGGTATCGCGTCACTTCGGGGCGAGGGGTGTGGAGGTGGCGCGGCTCAACTTGAGGGTGCCCACGATGGAGGGGCTGCGGTTGAGCGCGATGTTGGAGACGGTGCGGGAGGCGATGGGAGGGGAGAAGGAGCGGGCGGTGTTGCTGGGATCGAGTCTGGGCGGGTTGGTGGCGGCGCACACCGCGGCGGCGGATGCGAGGGTGAGCGGGTTGGTGTTGTTGGCGCCGGCGTTCCAGGTGGTGCGGCAGTTGAGGAGGAGGATGGGAGAGGCGGCGTGGAGGTTGTGGGAGAAGCAGGGGTGGATTGAGACGGACGACTTCGCGGAGAAGCGGAAGGTGCGAGTGCACTCGGGCTTCATCGGGGACGCGGAGGCGGTGGATGGGAAGTTCGGTGGGTGGCCGGATGTCAGGGTGCCCACGCTGGTGATTCATGGGAGGGCGGATGACACGTGTGACATCCGGTATTCGAGGCAGTGGGCGGAGGGGAAGCGGAACGTGAAGCTCGTGGAGGTGGAGGACGGACACGAGCTGGTGGCGTCGCTCCCGCGGATTCTGGCTGAGGCGGAGGAGTTCCTGCGTCCCTGGGGGGTGTGAGGGACGTTGAACCTGCGCGCCTCGTGGGGACGAGGGGCGACCGTGGTGATTCGACACGGGGAACAGCGTGATGGTTTCAACCCACGCTCCTTGTGGTCATGAGGAGCGACTCCATCGTCGCGACGGCAAGCGCGGCCTGCCCGACGTTTCAACCCACGCTCCTCGCTGTCACGAGGAGCGACGTCTGCTCGACGGTCGACACGCGAACATACAACCGATTCAACCCACGCTCCTCGCAGTCGCCAGGAGCGACGTCGGCGTGGAAAAGCTGGTCGGTTTCGGCGTCATTTCAACCCACGCGCCTCGCGGTCACGAGGAGCGACGCTTGGACTTGCCGCATCCCTGCTCAAAGTGGAGGTTTCAACCCACGTTCCTCGCTGTCACGAGGAGCGACCGACGACGCCCGCTCGATGTTGACGATGAGGTTGTTTCAACCCGCGCTCCTCGCGGTCACGAGGCTCAAGCGGCAGCGCCGTAGCCCATGTTCACCCACGCTCCTGCGGTCACGAGGAGCGACCTCACCCAGATCAAATCATCAGCTCGGAGCCGGCGTTCAACCCACGCTCCTCGCGTCACGAGGAGCGACGCCCGCCACTACTGGGCCCACGGCGGCCCACTGGTTTCAACCCACGCTCCTCGCGGTCACGAGGAGCGACGCGACTTCTGGGGCGAGTGCGCGCCGGACGTGGTGTTTCAACCCACGCTCCTCGCGGTCACGAGGAGCGACTCAACCTCGCGGAGGACGCCACGCCCATCGTGCCGTTTCAACCCACGCTCCTCGCGGTCACGAGGAGCGACGAGGGCGCCCCGGAAATCTGCCCCGAGTGCGCCGTGTTTCAACCCACGCTCCTCGCGGTCACGAGGAGCGACACGCAAGCCTGCGTCCTGAACTGGTCGGCACGAAGTGTTTCAACCCACGCTCCTCGCGGTCACGAGGAGCGACGTCCGGTACCGGGGATGACGGATGTCGTCGGAGGTTTCAACCCACGCTCCTCGCGGTCACGAGGAGCGACGCGATGTGCCGCTGGAGCTGGCCGAGCGCGAGGTGTTTCAACCCACGCTCCTCGCGGTCACGAGGAGCGACAGATGTACCAGGGCGGAGTCATGCCACCTGAGCCGTTTCAACCCACGCTCCTCGCGGTCACGAGGAGCGACCGAGCCACGCGGCCTTGTCGCTGCGCAAGTGGGGGTTTCAACCCACGCTCCTCGCGGTCACGAGGAGCGACAGCAGGCACAAGCTCCGCATGTATTGCCTCCATGTTTCAACCCACGCTCCTCGCGGTCACGAGGAGCGACTCTCCGGGTTCCGGGAGCGGTTCCCCGCCCCTCTCGGTTTCAACCCACGCTCCTCGCGGTCACGAGGAGCGACGATGGGCCACGTCATCGCCAAGTCGATTGCAGAGTTTCAACCCACGCTCCTCGCGGTCACGAGGAGCGACTGCCCAAACACGGTGATGACCGGCGCGAGTCCCTCGTTTCAACCCACGCTCCTCGCGGTCACGAGGAGCGACTACGCCGCGACCGTGGTCGGGCCAGGCGCGACGTTTCAACCCACGCTCCTCGCGGTCACGAGGAGCGACCCTGCACCTGCAACCTACCATCACTCCTGGGGAATCCGGCCGAATCCCGCGAACCTGGCTCCGACAGTGTCTCCATCGCCACGGCCATCAGCCCGCGCTCCCGCCAACTCCCTACGACTATTGGAGATTTCAAAGAGCGCGAACCTCCGACGAAGGCCACACCGATAGAGGTCCGCGCACGCCCAAGTGCGCTCCGCCCCTCATCACACGATGAGTGGTCCTTCGACATCGAGAGGAACCCTCGCACCATGGTGCTCCGTCTTCTTCGCCACATCCTCGCTCAGGAAATAGAAGCGCAGGCTATCGCACGAGTCATCCAGCTCCGTGAGCAGCCGAGCCCTCAGAACCACCCAATCCTTGGGCTCCAGCACGCACTCGAAAACGGAGTACTGAACCCGAACACCGTGGTCCTTGCACGCTCGAGCGATTCTCCGCAGGCGGCGCGGCCCATCCGCGTCCGTCACCTGCACGTCGTAGCAAACGAGCACAGTGACCTTCTTCATCCCTCACCGCACCGCGAAAGGAGGATAGCCATCCAGCTCTCCTCGGAGCACTCGCGCCAGCAGCAGCGCCTGCAGATGAGGCACCAGCCCCCAGCTCGTCTGCTGCCCCAGGAAGACATGCTGGACCTCCACCTGCTTCGCGCCCTGATACGCCACCAGGAACGCCTTGCGAGCCTCATCCCGCAACAGCACGCCTCCCGCCGCCTCCGTCTTGAAGTCCTCCGGCTTGAGCTGCCCGCGATTCACCAGCGAGAACACCAGTCGGTCCACCACTGGCGCACGAAGCTCCTCCATCAAGTCCAACGCCAGCGACAACCTGCCCGGCCTGTCCTCGTGCAGAAACCCCACGGCCGGATCCAACCCCACCCCCGCCAAGGCTCCCGCGCATTCCTGCGCGAGCAGCGCATACCCGAATGAGAGCAACGCATTGAGCGGGTCTCGCGGAGGCCGCCGATTCCTCCCATCAAACGTGAACCGCCGAGCCTCCCCCTTCAACAGCGAAGGAAACACCTCGAAGTAGTCCCGCGCCGCAATCCCCTCCAGCCCCCGCACCTGCTCCAAGTCCTCCGCCCGCTCCAACGCGCGCAGGTGCCCGGACAGCCGTCGCACCGCCTCCTCCAACACGGGCTTGCGCTCCTCCACCGCATCCCGGCGCGCATGCATGAGGAACTGGCGAGCATTCCCCAACTTGCCCACAACCACCGCCCGTGCGATCTCCAGCGTGCGCGCCCCATCATCCGCCACACGGAACTGCGCGCGCCGCAGCAACACATTCCCTCCTGGCAGGCCCTCCACTCGCACCAGGAACCGCCCGGTCATCCCGAAGAAGGACACGTGGATGCCCGCCTCCACGCAGCTCTCCAACAACTCCGGCGTCATCCACGCTCGCGCCAGACACACCACCGAGCGCAGATGCCGGAGTGGGACCTCCGCCTTCTTCTCGTCATGGAGCGTCACCACCACCCGCTCACCCTCCTTGTTCAGCCGAGCCCCCTCCAAGGTGATGAACAGCGTATTGAGTGCGGTCGTCATGACGGCTCCAGCCAGTGCCCCCCTGGGGCCCGGCCTTCAGAACTCCACCGGCTCCACCATGCGCCTCAGATGGTCGGAGGCTCGCCGCTGCCCCGCGGTGACCTGCGGCAGGCACATCGACTCCAGCGAACACTTCTCGCACTTCGGTGCCCGCGGAACAGCGGGGACCTGGCACCGAGCCAGCAGCTCATGCATTCGCGCTACAGCATCCTCTGTCAGCGTCCGCAGCCGCGCATCGAACCGCACCGCCTGCCGCCGATGCTCCGCGCCATGAAAGAGCGCCCCCTCGGGAACATCGACACCGTGCATCTCCTCCAGGCACAGCGCCTGCGCACAGAGCTGCACGCGGTCCGCCTCTTCCGACTTCCGCCGCGCGCGCTTCACCTCCACCGGGAAGGGCCTCCATCCCGTGGGGCTCGTGCCATCAGGGTGGTACTCGACCAGGTCCGCGCGCCCGGTCAGCCGCAAGCGCTGACAGCCCAGCCGGACCGCGCGCTCCACGCGCCGGCCCGGCCGAGCATCATGTCCTGGGAGATCCACGCGTTCATGAAGCAGGCGCCCCTGGGCGGTGTTGACGTCCTCCACCCACAGCCGTTCCACGTGGATGAGCGCCGCCTGCCGTTCACAGAACAGCAGGTGCTGCAAGGCCGACAACGCAACCCAGGTCTCGCGAGGCTCCATCGTCACACCAGGTCCATCACCTCGATGCCCTGGGGCAACCCGGCCGTCTCCACCACCACCGCGTAGTCCGTGAAGGCGCGCGCCGGCTTCTCGGCCTGCACAGGCGCCACCTTGACGCGGTCGAACAGCGCGTGTGCGGGCGCATTGCCGAGCTCCGACCCATGCTTGAACACGATGACCTTGCGCATGGCCATCAGCCCGCGCGCCGCGCTGCGGTCCAGCTCGAACATGTGAGCAAACGACTTGAACAGAAGCTCCAGGTCCGTCGGACTGAAGCCCGTCTGTCTGGCCAGGTGTGGCGACACGAAGCCATGCGCGCGGTAGAGCCCGTAAGGCACCGTGTTCTTCCGGCCCATGGTCCGGTTGTCTCCGCCTTGCTTCTCAGCCTCGGCCTCGGTGGCCACCGCCATGCGGGTGATGGCGTGCTCCAACGAGACAATGGGCGCCACCGAGCGCGCGAACGTGAGCTGCACCGGCCCTCGCACCTGCCCGGCATTGGCGCCCGTGGACATCACCGCGCCAAAGGTCCGCACGTCGAAGAACGTCTTGCACATCCACGTCCGGCCCTGCTCCACCTCCGAGCCCTGAGCCTTGCCTTTCGAGTCGCGCTTCTTCCCATCCTCCGTCTTCGTCGGCTTCTCGTTCAGGTCGATGCCCAATCCCTTGTAGGCGTCATTGATGGACACGTTCAGGATGGCCTTCTCCTTCACGAAGATGTCCAGGCCCGGTTTCTTCTCCTGGGTGAGCTGGATGAAGTTGCGCACCTTGCGCTTGAGACACACGTCGGTGACCAGCCCGTGCCCTGTCTCCGGGTCGATGCGCGGCAGGTTTCCGGCATCCGGGTCCCCATTGGGGTTTCCATCCTGGACGTCGAACAGCAGGACGAAGTCGTAGCGGTTCTTGAACTCGGACATGGTATTCACTTCCTTGGAATGGGTGGGAGTCGGCTTCATCACTCAGTGTCGTCAGAAGGTTCATCGTCCGAGGACATCGACTCGGATGGCGCGTGCTTGGCGAAGAGGTCCTCGCGCTGGTGGTAGTAGCCCACGGCAAACAAGCCCTGTTCCTCCAGGAAGAAGATGCGTGGGAACACCTTGGAGTCGAGCAACGCCATGACCTCGCCCTTGATTCGCTCGAGGCGCTTGCCCGAGCCCTTCCTCTCGGACTCCGCCTTCGAGACGTGGTGCACGGAGAGCTGCAAGAGGCGAGGGAAGACAGTCATCGGGCTGCGTGAAGCCGCGCCGAAGTAGCGATCTCGGATGGTCGCGTTGATGTCTCCCTGCGCTGCCCCTTGCAACCGCTCCAGCACCGCGAACAGGCGTCCCAGAACATAGGGCTGCGACGAGTTTGTCTTGTCCAATGACACGGAGACCTCCAGGGAAGCGGTTCCACTTCGGGGAAGACGAATGAGGGTGGCCTTGATGAGCGCGACACGAAGGCGGAGTTGCTCGCGCTCGAACTTGTCGTCCGATGGCGGAAGCTGGAGCCGGTCCAACGCCGCGGAGAGAAGCTGTCGAGGAAACGGTTGGCCCCGAAGCGCCGCCCCCAACATCCGCGTCGAGACATCGGGACTGAGCCCTCTTCCCGAGGGGGCTTCCACGGCCTTGAGCAGTCTCCAGACAGGGGTGGGTTTCTCCGCTGGACCTGCCCCCAACCGCAGGTCCGCGAAGTACCGCCGGAGATTCTGTTTCACTTCACCCACGCTCGTCTGGAACCAGTCACGTACCGCGACGCGGCCCGAGTTCCCCGCGAGCGTCACGGAATAGAACCTCCGCGTGTCCAGCGCACTCGGTTCCAGTCCTCGAAAAGGGGCCTCGAGATAGCGGCGAAGATCGACCTCCGACGGGTCCAGCCAGGAGAGGAGAGCGCACTCCTCCTTCGCCGTGCTGTTCGTCCAGAACACCAGCACCGAGTCGTCCCCCACCTGAATGCCCTGCCGGTAGCGGCGGTCCTCCGACTTCCGCAGCAGGTCGTTCAGCGCGAGCACGTACCCCAATGCCGCTTGTCGGGAGATGGGAGCGTTATCCCCCTGCTCGAATCCCTGGGACTCGAACGCTCTGGCATTGAAGGACACCAGGGCCGCCCCAGCGCGCTGAGCCTCCGGCACGTTCTTCAACTTGGGATGTGTCTCCGCCAGCACGCCCGTCTTGCCGGTCACCAGGCACAGCCCCATTCGCCCTTGCGCCGCCTCCTCCGCCCCTCGCTTCTCCCACCAGTCACGGACCTCGGGCAGCAGGTGCACAGGCTCCAGCGAGTCCCCCACGACGAATGCGAGCATCTCCGAGCCCGTCCACTCCTCCTTCGCCCTCTCCGCGAGTGCCTGCTCCCTCGAAGCGTCGCTCGCCAGGAACAGCTCCACTGCTCGGAGCTCCGGAACATTCAGCTCCGAGACCGCCTCACGCACGAGCTTCAGGAAGGCTTCAAACCGCACCGCGCCCTTGCCCGCCTTTCCAGTCCGCGGCGCGGGCGCCTCCTCGTACCCCAGCACGTACTTCGAGTTGTCCGCCAGGAACCCCGCGGCGATGTTCACTGCCCGCTGTGGGATGCGGGGAATGAGCATGGAAACTCCCTTCCCACGCTCATCCTGGGTGGACTCCAACCCTTGGAACTTCCCCTTCGCACTCACCCGAATGAGGAAGTCCACCGGCCGATGCTCGTAGAGCGGGTCGTCCGCGAGGCCTCGCTCCTGTGCGAAGGCATTGAGTGCCGCCAGCATCATGGCGTGCCTCCATTGCGCTCCAGCACCTGCGCCCATGGCGGCACCTGGAGCACGCCCCGGTCCAGGTACGCATCGAAGAACAGCGGCCGCGTCGCACGGCCCGAGTCACCGAAAGCGAAGTCGTAGAACATCAACCCCAGCGGCCTGCGCCCCACCGTGGCGTCCGAGGGCGTCAGGACATCAGGCGGAACCTCCACTCGCGCCGCGAACTCGCGGCAGCCCAGATAGGGCGCATGGAAGTACTGCCCCTTCTCCAACCGCCGCTCGAACATCTCCTCGAACTTGCGGAGGTTCTCCTCCGCTCCCGCCTTGCCTGGCACGAGAGAGAAGGACGCGGTGATGACGTAGTCCACGTCACGCAGCGCCACCGTGTTGCGCTGTGCCCGGTCCTCGTCCGCCGCGTAGTCGAACTTCCTCACCGTGGCGCGGCTGTTCACCTCGTTGCGCCGGAAGCTCATCCAGCGCACCGGCGCGATGACGGCAATCTCATGGACCTGCCAGCGAATCGCCGGCTTCCACAGAATCGCCTCCAGCACGCCCCGCGCCGCGGAAGGTGTCATCACCTCGTAGCTGACCCGCTCGGCTTTCATCTCGGGTCGCGTGAAGCACGCCACGGGCCCACGGGCCCGCACGCGGAATCGCTTGCTCGCTGCTGTCTTCATCCGCATCTCCTGTCAGCCGGGGATGAGCGTGCCCGGGTCGAGAACCCCGACCTTGTCGGGCATCAGGCCAAACCGAGGGTCGTATGCCGTGCTTCGATATTCCGGCCCCAGGAACACCACCGTGTCTGAAGCCACCTGGGCAAACTCCCGCGCGACCCACGCCTCGCGCACCTTGCGAGGCACCGTCACCGTGAAGCGCTGCAAGGCCCGCAGCCGCTCGCGCGATGGCCCTGCTTTCTTCAGCGCCTCCAACCACGGCTCGCAGCCCGCGTAAGGCACGACAACAGGCGCGCTCCACCCGTCCTCGACGAGCTTGAACTTCCCAGCGACCGCCTCGAACTGAAGCGTCTTGCGCGAGTCCTGGATGCCCTTGCCGTCACGGCTCGCGTTCGCATACAGCCGCTCGAAGAACAGCCGGAAGCTCTCGGGAGCGAAGAGGTCCAGGTCGGGCCGCTGCATCAACAACGTCCGAGTGACATCCACCGCCGCGCGGAGCACCCCCGGCGGAGGTGCCGTCTCCGCCTCATAGACACGAAGCTCCCCCAACCCAGCGAGGAGTCCCTCCCGATTGCATCGTCCAGCGGCCTGCCCCAGCGCATCCATCCCCGCCATGCTTCGGTAGACAACGGCGAAGTCCAGGTCCACCCCAGCCTCCACCAACTGCGTCGCCACGAGCCGCACGGGCTCACCGCGCCGCTTGCGAGCCTTGATGTCCTCGAGCACCACCGCGCGATGCTCGGGGCACATCAACGCGGACAAGTGCAGGGGCCTCCCCTCCCCGCCCACCAGCGCATCCACCAAGGCACAGAGCCTGCGCGCGTCGTCGCGCCGATGAACCACCACGAGCACGTCCTGCTCACGCGCCACGGCTTCGGCGAGCTCGGCATAGGAGGTCGGCTCGCGACTCGACGGCCACCGCACCCTCACCCGGCGCAAGCGCTCGAAGGCGCGCACCTCTGGCGGCACCAGCTCTCGAATCGAGGCAAAGCCCTCCGGGAGCGCCGGACGCCGCCCCAGCGCGGGCTGCGTGGCGGTGCAGATGACCACCGAGCAGCCGTAGTCCTCCACCAACGTCCCCAGCCCATCCAGGATGGTCGTCAGCAGCGACGGAGGAAGTGTCTGCGCCTCGTCGAGCACGATGACGCTGTGAGCGATGTTGTGCAGCTTCCGGCACGCCGACGGGCGATGGGCGAAGAGGCTCTCCAGGAGCTGCACCGTGGTGGTGACGATGACCGGCGCATCCCAGTTCTCACTCGCGACCCGATTGAGCGCCGTCTCCTTCAATGGGTCCACGGCCGAGTGGTGCTCGATGACGGCATGCCCGAGCTCACCGAAAGCCTCTCGATAGACGGCCGCGCTCTGCTCGATGATGGAGGTGTAGGGAATCCCGACGATGACGCGCCGGTGTCCATGAACCCGTGCGTGCTCCAACGCGAACGCCATGGACGTCAGCGTCTTCCCGCCCCCCGTGGGCACCGTGAGGCTGAAGACTCCGGGAGCACTCGGCGCCGCCGCGAGAACGGCGGAGAGCACCTCTCGCCGGACCTGGTTCACCACCGTGTCCGGAGCACCACTCTGCTTCCTGTCGAGAGAAGCGCGGAGCCCATCGGCGAGCTGCGCCAGCGTCACCTCCACCTTCCGTTCCGCACCTCGGCTGGCGTCGAAGAACCACTCGGTGTCGAGGAAGTCCGCGTCACAAAGCGCCGAGAACAACATCCGCGTCCAGAACTCCAGCCGATGCGGAGACAGCTTCAGCAGCGGCTCGACGGAGAATCCCGAGGGCGTCGCTTGGATGTCCTTCGGAATGCCTTGCGCCAGCGCATCCTGGAGCTGAGCCGTCTTCTCCGGCCGCCGCACCCGCTCCTTGAACTTCTCCAGGTCCGACAGTCCGCAGTGGTGTCCCGCGATGGCCATCGCCATCGGGAGCAGTCGAGCGTCCTCCCGCAACGCCCACAGCGCCCCCGCCGTGGAGTGGTCACGATCTCCACCCTGGTCCGGCTCCAGGTGGGCCTCGAAGCCGTTCTCCTCGCGGATGCGGTTCTGGAAGTGCCGTCGGTATTTTCCAAGGTCATGCCAGCGCCCCGTCGCCAAGGCGGGCACCTTCATGTCCTCGCGAGGCGCGAACTCCGCCGCCAGCCGCCCGACGGCCTCCAGGTGCTCCTTGAGGAGATGGGGACGTCCCTCTGCCTCCGTCACATGGGCCAGGGGCTCTCGCGTCAAGACACACGGCTGTTCATCATCAGCCATACAGCCTCCGACCCGACCTGACCTGACCTGCCGGCCCAAGTCTGTCATTCACACCACAAACACCCGCCCGCGACCCAATTCCTGGCAAGTCATCGAGCTATGCCATTCCCCCCGCGGGTCTTCTCTCCCTCTTCAGTGGTATTGACGGGCATCCGAAGCGAAACCAAGCCCACGAGCCCTCGTCCGCCCATCCCAGCGGCCCGGCCCCACGCGTGACGATATTCCGCCCACGCCGAGGTACCCGTGTGCCCCGGCCCCATGGATTCAGAGCGAATCCCACGCACGAGGAGGAGCACCCATGCTGAATACCGAACTCGTTGGCGGGCCCCTTCTTCACCTCGAGAGCCAGCGCCTGCTCGCGGAAGCCAGGCGCGTGGTCCCCGAGGCCTTCGACTCACAGGGACGCCTGCTCTCCCCTGTCGCCGGCAAGTGGGTCCACCCGGCCGCCTGGTTCAGTGCCGTGTCCCCCATCGACGGCAAGGTCCTCGCCGAGCTGCCCCTGCTCGACGCCACCCAGGTCTCCGACGGCGTGGAGAAGGCCGCCGCGGAGTTCCTCCCCTGGTCCGCCCGCTCCATCGACAAGCGCTCTCACGCCGTCATGCAAGCCGTCGCGCTCCTCGAGGAACACCGCGACCTGCTCATCAAGCTGCTCGCGTGGGACATCGGCAAGACACTCCCCACCGCCGCCAATGACGTGGACCGGTGCCTCGCCGGCATCCAGTGGTACGTGGAACAGATTGGCCCGATGCTCGAGAGCCGGAAGCCGCTCGGCCTCATCTCCAACATCGCCTCGTGGAACTATCCGTTCTCCGTGCTGATGCTGAACGTCCTCGTGCAATCCCTCGCGGGCAACTCGGTCATCGCCAAGATTCCCACGCAAGGTGGAGGCGTCTCGCTCACCCTCGCCTTCGCGCTGCTCCGTCGCGCGGGCCTGCCCGTCTCCCTCGTGGGCGGACGCGGCCGAGACCTCTCCGAGGCACTCGTCGCCCACCCGCGCATCGCGGGCCTCGCGTTCATCGGCGGCCGAGCCAACGGCGGCGAAGTCCACCGTCGCCTGCGCGCCACCGACAAGCGCTACGCCCTGGAGATGGAGGGCGTGAATGCCTACGCCATCACCCACTTCACGGACTGGGACTCGCTGGGCCAACAGCTCCGCTCCAGTTTCGACTTCGGCAAGCAGCGCTGCACCGCATACACCCGCTGGGTCGTCGAGAAGTCCCTGGTCCCCAAGTTCGTGCGCACCTACGTGGACGCCGTGTCCACGCTGCGCGTCGGCCATCCCCTCCTCGGCGCCCCCGTCGACTTCGGCCCGCTCATCTCCCCCAGCAAGGCGGAGGAGCTGCGCACCCTCATCACCGAAGCGCAGGCCCAGGGCGCCAAGGTCCTCTTCCAAGGAGAGCTCGCCGAAGACGCCTTCACCTCCCAGCAAGAGCGCGGCGCCTACCTCCCCCCGTCCCTGCTCTTCGGCCTCCCCCAGGACAGCGAGCTCTACCTCCGCGAGCCCTTCGGCCCCATCGACATCCTCGTGTCCGTGGACTCCGAGGACGCACTCGTCCACGAAGCCAACGTGTCCCACGGTGCGCTCGTGGCCTCGGTGGCGTCGGATGACCCGGAGCTCGCGCAGCGCATCGCGTCCCGCCTCCAGGCCTTCAAGGTCGGCATCAACAAGATGCGCTCACGTGGAGACCGGGACGAGTCCTTCGGCGGCAAGGGAGGCTCCTGGGCCGGCGCCTTCGTCGGCGGCACCCACCTGGTCCGCGCCTTCACCGACGGCCCGCATCCGCTGGAAGGCAACTGGCCGGACTGAGCCCTACCCCTTCCCGGCACGGGGGACACCCGCCCCCGTGTCTGGGAATACCCGGGCCCTGGTGGTCCGAGGTGCGCCTCGGCGCCACCCTCCGCCAACGCCTGTCACTCGGAGCCGGCCTCGCGGACTCCACGCATTGCCAGCCGTTGACGCGACACGGTTAAGCTCGCGCCCCATGAACCGCGAATACCACCGCTGGTACAGCGAGCGCCTGCACCGGGACATGGAGTTGTTGCTCTTTGGCCACTCCGGCGAACCCGTGCTGCTCCTGCCCACCAGTCGGGGGCGTTTCTACCAGGCCGAGGACTTCGGCCTCATCGGCGCCATCTCCGACCGCATCCAGTCCGGCCGCTACCTCGTCGTGTGCCCGGACTCGGTGGACGAGGAGTCCTGGTTCAACACCGCCGTCCATCCCCATGACCGCCTCGCGCGGCACAAGGAATGGGAGGCCTATCTCCTCCACGAGGTGGTGCCCCTGCTGGCGCGCCGGAGCACGGGGGGACGCGTGACGCTGGCCGGGTGCAGCTTCGGAGGCTTCCACGCGTACAACGTGGGCCTGCGCCACCCGCACATCTTCCAGCGGCTCATCTCCATGGGCGGGAAGTTCGAGACCGACGAGTTCCTCGACGGCCACCACGACCCGGACGTCTACCACCACTCCGCCACGCAGTGGCTCCCCAACGTCCACGATGCGCAGCAGCTCGCGGCGCTCCAGCGCGTGGAGATGGTGCTCGCGGTGGGCGAGCACGACTTCTGCCGCGCCTCCAACGAGCACCTCTCCAGCCTGCTGTGGAAGAAGGACATCGCCAACCAGCTCGCCGTCTGGCAGGGCGGCACCCACGACTGGCCGGTGTGGCGGCAGATGATTCAGCAGTACCTGCCCTGGTAGCCGCCCGAGCCCCGTCACGACTCGATGGGGCGCAGCTCTCCGGAGCTCACCTTGTTGAAGCGCCACACGAGCGCGAACGCGACCAGGATGAGTCCGATGCACAGGCCCCACCAGATGCCCACCACGCCCATCCCCATCTTGAAGCCCAACAGCAGGGTGAGCGGCAGGCCGACCACGTAGTGCCCCACCATGTTGGCGATGAAGGTGAAGCGCGTGTCGCCCAGGCCGCGCAGCACACCCGCGCCCACGCCCTGCACGCCGTCGAACACCTGGAAGATGGCGCTCACCATCAGCAGCGGAATCGCCAGGGGCAGCACGTCCGCGGCCGCGCCCGCCACCTTCGCCAGGGGGCCTGGGAAGACGGCGAAGACCAGCGCCCAGAGCGACATGAAGGCCGCGCCCGTGCCGAAGGCCACGAAGCCGCTCAGCCGCGCCTGGGCCGCGTCCCGAGCCCCCACGGCCCAGCCCACCCGCACGCTGCCCGCGTTGCCCACGCCCACCGCCACGGTGAAGGTGAGGCTGCTGAAGGAGATGGCAATCTGGTGCGCCGCCATGCTCGCCGGCCCCAGGCCCGCCGCGAGGATGCCCGCCAGCGCGAAGACACCAATCTCCGCGGCGATGTGCAGCCCCGCCGGCGTTCCAATCCGAATCGCCTGCGACAGGTCCGCCCACACCGGCTTGCGCGAGGGCTTCTCCGCATCCGGCGGCGTCATGCGCTTCACCGCGTAGAGCACGATTCCCAGCTGCAACGCCGTACACAACACCGAGTCGATGGCCGCGCCCTTCACCCCCAGCGCCGGCACCAGCCGCAAGGGGCCCGTCCACTCCGGAAGCCCCGCGCCGCCGAACACCAGGAGCAGGTCCGTCATGAGGTTCACCACGTTGGCCACCAACGTGGACACCACCAAGGGCCGGATGTTCGCGGTGGACGTCAGGTACGTGCGCACCGTCATGTAGGCCAGCATCAGCGGCAAGCTGGGGGAGCGCCAGATGAGGTAGTCGCGCGTCTGGGACAGCTCCGGCTCCACCACGCCCGCCATGGGCAGGAGCGCCGGCACACCGAACAGGAGCAGCCACAGCACCGAGCCCGCCGCCAGCGCCAGCCAGCCGCCCTGCCACAAGAGCGCTCGGGCCCGCGACTCGTTGCGCGCGCCGATGGCCTGGGACAGGAGGGGGTCCAGGCCCATCATCAGCCCCATGCCGAAGCTGCTGATGGCGAAGAAGAGGCCGTTCCCCAGCCCCGCCGCGGCCAGCTGCGAGGTGCCCGCGTGCCCCATCACCAGCGTGTCCACCAACCCCATGAGCGCCTGACCGGCCTGCGCGATGGCGATGGGGATGGCCAGCTTCATCAAGGCCTTGAACTCGATGCGCAGCGTCGGGCGAATCTCGGACTGGGGGGGTAGGACGGCGGTAGACATGACGGGCGGGCTATAGCGCCTTCCGAAATGGAAAGCGCGGCCCGCGAGGGACGCATTCATGTGCCCCCGCCTGACTTTTCGCCAGGCGAATCACGCCTCCTCGAATGGGTCGGGCCCCGGACAACCCGCGTCCGGAGCCCGCCTTGTCCCGTCGCCCGCCGAGCGCCTCAGCGCACGGGCGGCTGGAAGTACGTGGTGGCCACCGGCGTCTGGAGCGACGGCGCCTTCGCCGCGCGCACCCCTGCATCCGAGATGGCGTACACGTAGTCATCCGCCATGACGCTGCGGCGCACGAACGGCGCCCAGACCCCGCTCCACCGGTTCACGTTGGCGCGCTGATACATGTCGTTCATCGACACCGCGCCGAGCGGCGTGATGCCCGTGGCCGTGTCCACGCGGAACACGCGCAGCTCGCTCGTGAAGCCCTGCCAGTAGTCGCCCGAGCCCTGTCCCCAGTCCATGAACGGCACGGCCAGCAGGCCCTTGGACGGGAAGAAGTTGAACGCCTTGTGCTCGTACAGCGCCTCGCTGTAGCTGGAGAGGGTCCCCACGCGATGCGTGAAGGCCTCCTTGGGATGGGCCAGGTCGCTCACGTCGAAGAGCGACACCTTCAGCGCGCGGCTGGTCCAGCCGCCGTCCAGGTCGCGGTCCTCGCCGAAGGTGAGCAGGTGCGTGTCGCCCAGCGGGTGGATGTACGTGGAGAAGCCCGGGATGCTCAGCGCGCCCACCTTGCGAGGATGCGTCGGGTCGCTCAGGTCGAACGTGAAGAGCGGGTCCTTCTGCAGGAAGGTGACGACGTAGCCCTTCTTCCCAACGAAGCGCGCGCTGAAGATGCGCTCGCCCGGCGCCAGGTCCTCGCTGCGCCCCAGCTCCTTCAAGCCGCTGCCCTGCTCCGCGAGCGTGACGACGCGGCTGACGGTGTTCGCCCCACCGCCCGGCGGACCCGACGTGTTGCCCAGTCCGAAGTCCCGCATCGTGGTCACCGTGGTGGCCACGCGCAGGACGCCTTCGTACTCGTCCATCGCGAACTGGTTCACCAGGCTGCCCTGCACGGAGCCACTGCCCACGTAGGTGGCGCGGCCCGGCTCACGGATGTCGAACTTGTGCAGGTACGTGTGGTCGGACTCGTTCGCCGGCTGCGACCACCACCAGTGGCTCACCGCCAGGTAGAGCGACTCCGCGGACGCGTACACCTCGCCGGGCGCGGACACCACGCTGGTGTGTCCCGGGGGATTCCCCTCGCCGGGCGCGTCCAGGTCCAGCGACACCACCGTCACGAAGCCCAGGCCGCTGGAGGCATTGGGTCGATAGAAGTCCGAGCACCCGCGGCGCAGCGGCGTCACCTTCCCATCCGCCGCCACGCTCCGCCCGGACTGAATCCATTGGTCGAGCGACTGGGCGCGGATGAGCTGCTCGTTCTTCGCGATGAGCGCGTCGATGGCCTCGTCCAGGCGGTCCTTGTCCTCGTACAGCTCCCCCGAGTACTCGGGGTAGAAGCGGACGTCGTCGGGCCAGCGGAAGTCGTCGGAGAGCACCAGCCTCACCGCGCCGTCCACGCGCCGGGCGCTGAGATAGGACCCCGGCAGATACAGCTGCCGCGCCACCTGGGGCGCCGCCAGGTTCGCCACGTCCACCACGGTGACCTTCAGCGTGTCGCCCCCCTGGGCGCCACAATTGAAGCCCGCGCAGTCCGCGACCATTCCAAACCCGATGCCACCGCCCCAGACCGAGGGCCGTCCCGGGCGGCCGTCACTCACCTGCGAGGTGATGACCAGCCGGCGGCGCTCCTTGTCGTAGAGCATCTCCCGAGGCCAGCCCTCGATGTCCATCGTCGCGGCCAAGGTGAGCTGCTCCGCGGGCCAGGAGCGGTGCACGTACAGCCGGGAGCCCGACAACACGAAGAGGTTCGTGCCGTCGTTCTGGACGAAGTCCGCCTCGTGCACACCCGCCACCTGGTTGTTGGTGCCCGTGTAGTCGTCCGGCTCGCGAGGTGAGCCGGAGCCATCGTTCTCCGGCTGCCCGCCCATGTTCGGGATGGAGGGCACCCCATCTCCCCTCCACCAGCCGCGGGGGCGCGAGGACTCCAGCATCGCGCGCATGCGCTTGGTCGCCGTGTCCTCGATGAAGGACTCCAAGGACTCACAGCTCGAGAACGCGTCCAGCCGAGCCTCCTGCCGCACCGGCTCGTTCTCCATCCACCAGGGCTGCTTCTCGTCGCCACACCCCGCCACCACCATCGCCGCAAGCCCTACCCACCCGTAGCGCTTCCATTGCCGCATAAGGCTCCTCTCGTCTGTCGACCGGGCCCCACCTGCATGTGACTACCCACGCGTCCGGAAGGTCTCTGGGGCCCGCGCCGCTCCTGCCACCCCCATGCCAACAAAGGGATGTCTCGGAACTTCGGGGTTTCCACGCGGCGGTGGCCCCGCGCGTCTCAGAAACCTGATGCCCGAGGCGTCCCGGAGGGAGGAAAACCGTGAGTCCTCGGGACGAAGCGGACGAACTGCTGCGTCAGCGCCGGGTCCATGCGCTCCAGGCGCAGGCCCATGCCCGCGGGGGCTCGGAAGGCGCCCGGGAGACGTGGGGGATTGGACCAGACCACCGTGGCCTCGGCGGAGCAGGGGGTGCGCTGTCCGGCGAGCAACACCCGCAGGGACAGCTTCGTCCCCTCGCGCGCCGGGGTGAGGGTGCGCACGAAGAGTCCCTCGGGGCTCGCGTCGTGGCTGAAGCCCGACAGCGTCGTGCCGCCGCCCACCGGGGAGAACTCCACCACGGTAAAGAAGGGCACGCGCTCCGCGGCGCGAAGGGGCACCCGCTCCGGCACCAGCCGCGACAGCACGCGCCCCAAAAGCTCGTCCGCGCCCAGGTGCCGCTTCTCCAGCAGCGGCGCGCCCGAGAGCGCCTGCGCGCGGGCCAGCACCTCCGCCGACTCCTCCGCGCGCGACAGCAGCACCAGCGGCTTGCGCGGATGGACCTCGCGCAGCTTCGCGGCCAGGGCCAGCGTCTCCCGCGGGGACCGCGACACGTCCACGAGGAAGCCATCCAGCAGCGCCGAGTGCTCGCTCGCGAGCTTCTCCGCGTCCTGCGCGTCGCGGGCGTACAGGACGTGCAGCCCCTCCTGCTCCAGCGCGCCTCCCAGGAACGTGTGCAGGAAGCGTCCGCCCTCCACGAGCAGCATCCGGCGGCCCTTCGGGGGCCCTTCCTTCGAGCGCTCGCGAGCGCCTCGCACCGCCACCAGCTTCGCCTGCAGCGCATCCAGCACCACGGGCTTGGGCAGGAAGTCGTCGGCGCCCGCGCGCCAGCAGTGCATCACCTCGTGCGGCTCCCCCGCGGAGGTGAACATGATGACGGGCACGTTGCGGCCGGCCGGGTGTGACTTCACCGCGCGGCAGACCTCGTCGCCCTGCATGCGCTCCATGCGCAGGTCCATCAGGATGAGCATGGGCGCGCGGCGCGCCAGCTCCGCCAGACACGCCTCGCCACCCTCGAGCGTCACCGGCTCGCAGCCCAGCCGCGCCAGGTGCAGGCGCACCACCTCGCGAGCCGTGCGCGAGTCATCCACCACGAACACAGGCTCTCGCGTGGTGGAAGTGGGAGCATTCATGGTCAGGCGCGCGGCTCCTGCTTGCCGGACAGCAGCTGCGTGAGCTGCCGGGCGATGGCGGCGCACTTCGCCGCGTCCTTGCCATCCAACGCGGAGCGTCCCCCGTCGAGCAACCGCTGCACGGTGCCCACCGCGGCCTCCGCCTCCGGACTGGGGTTCTCCTGCGCGCTCTTCTGGAGCAGCCGCGCCAGCTTCTCGCCCCGCTCCAGCAGCTTGCGGAAGGTCTCCTCCGCGCGCTTCGCGTCCACCACGCCCTGCGACTTCGCGTAGTTCGCCTGCTCCGCGCCCAGCTTCTCCGCCTCGCCGTGGGGCAGCCCGGCGCGCGCCTCCAGCCGCACCGTCTCCATGTTTCCGGTGGTCAGGTCCGTGGCCTTCACCGACAGGATGGCCTCGCCGGACAGCTCGAAGACGACCTCCAGGGGCACATCTCCGCGCGCCGCCACGTGCAGGCTCTTGAGCACCACCTCGCCCAGCTTGTGGTTCTCGTCCTGGAACTCGCTCTCCCCCTGGTACACGGGGATGCGCGCCTCGGACTGGCCGGAGGTGCCCGGGAAGAAGATGTCGCGCGCGACGACGGGCACGCCCGTGTTCTTCGCGATGAGCCGCTTCACGCGCCCGCCCAGCACGCCCACGCCCAGGCTCTGGCTGGCCACGTCCAGGAGCAGCGCCTGACCCGACTGGCGCAGCAGCTCATCCGCCTGCACCGCCGCGCCCAGCGCCACCGCTTCATCCGGATGCACGTCCGTGGACGGCGCGCGACCGAAGAAGTCCGCCACCAGCCGGCGCATCATCGGCACCCGCGTCATGCCGCCCACCAGCAGCACCACGTCCACCGAGCGCGGGTCCATCTTCGCCTCGCGCATCACGCCCTCGCACGCCTCCAGGCAGCGACGGGACAGCGGCTCCGAGAGCGTCTCGAAGAAGGAGCGCGTGAGCACCGTCTCCAGCGTGGTGGTGCGCCGCCCCTGCGAGGAGTGGTCCCCCAGGTCCGACACGGAGATGGTGGCCTCCTCGTTCTCCGTCAGCTCGCGCTTGGCCGCCTCCGCCGCCACCTTCAAGCGGCGCAGGCTCTGCGCGTCTTGGGACACACCCTGACGGAACTCCTCGTCCACCTGCGCCAGGAGCCACTGGACGATGCGCTGGTCGAAGTCCTCGCCGCCCAGCCTCGGGTCGCCGCCGGTGGCGCGCACCTCGAAGACGCCGGACTTCACGTCGAGGATGGACACATCGAAGGTGCCACCGCCCAGGTCGAACACCAGCGCGTTGCCCTCGAAGCCGCGCGACAGGCCGTACGCCAGCGCCGCCGCGGTGGGCTCGTTCACCAGCCGCACCACGTCCAACCCGGCGATGGAGGCCGCCTCGCGCGTCGCCTGGCGCTGGTTGTCGTCGAAGTTGGCGGGGACGGTGATGACGCACTTGGTGACGGTGCGGCCGAAGTGCGCCTGCGCGTCGAGCGCCAGCTCTCCGAGAATCATCGCGGAGACCTGCGTGACGGGCATCACCCGCCCCGCCAGCTTCACGCGCACGTCTCCGGAGGGGCCCGCCACGAGCGGATAGGGCACCAGCGCCTTGGCCTGCTGCACCAGCTCCGGCGTGTAGCGGCGACCCAGGAATCGCTTGGTCGCCCACACCACGGAGTCGGGGTGGGCCTCCGCGAGTGCCTGGGCTTGTTGGCCCACGATGCGCTCGCCGCCCTTCGTCACGCCGACGATGGAAGGCGTGAGCCGACCACCCGCACGTGCGGGGATGAGGCGCGGCCGTCCGTCTTCGACGGTGGCGATGGCGCTGTTGGTGGTACCCAGGTCGATGCCGATGACGGGGTCGTGCATGAGGGGCTGTCGGGACCCCACGGTACGGGTCTTGACGCCTCCTCGCCAAGCCCCCTCGCGTTGGAGCTGACCGCCGCTCGATGCTTCCTCGGCCGCTCCGTCATGGAGTCCACGGGGGTGGACGGGCCAGGGGCACCATGCTAAGGGCGCGCACCGTCATGGTGAACGTCTCCATCGCCCGCCGCTACGCCCGCGCCCTCCTCGATGTCTCCTCGGAGGCGGGCCGTATTGACGCCGTCGCCGAGCAGCTGTCCGCCTTCGCCGACATCGTCGCGAAGAACCCGGAGCTGGCGGACGTCCTCCACAACCCCGCCTACTCGCGCACCCAGCGCGCCCAGGTCGTGGAAGGGGTGATGAAGCTCATCCCCCAGATGGAGGCCGTGCTGGCCAACACCCTGCGGCTGCTGGTGGACCGCAACCGCCTGTCCTACGTGCCGGATATCGCCCGCGTCTTCCGCGACATGGCGGATGCCCGTGCCGGACGCGTGCGCGGCAGCGTCACCTCCGCCGCCACCCTGTCGGCCGACTCCCTGGCCCAGCTCAAGCAGACGCTCCAGAAGATGACCCAGCGCGAGGTCATCCTCGAGACGCGCGTGGACCCCAGCCTGCTCGGCGGCGTCTCCGCCCAGGTCGGCAGCATCCTCTACGACGGCAGCCTCCGCACCCAGCTGGATGGCATGCGTCGCGAGCTGAAGCAGCACTAGGAGTAGGGCTGCCGTACGGCAGCCAACGCTCCAGGTCGTCCACTCACCCCGCAGTCCGGGGCAAACCGGTATTTCCTGTGGCCCTGGGACGGAGGTATACTCCGGGGAACGCGGGGTAACACCCGGTTTTCTGGACGACCTCACCATGCCGCAGTCCCTGCTTCACCCCCTTCCCGGTGGCCCCGTGTTCGCCGTGGCCCCCGAGGAGGCCTGGCCCTTCCTGGGCGCGGTGCTCAACGCGACAGGTTGTGGCATCGCCCTGTTGGACAGGGAACTGCGGCCCGTGTGGGTGAATGGTGCGCTGACGTCCCTCTCGTGCCTTGAGGCGCGCACCTACCTGGGCCGGCCCCTGGTGGACGTCTGGCCCAAGCTCGCCGTGTCGCTCGCGCCGCTGCTCGCGCGCGCGCTGTCTGGCGAGCATGTGGTGGAGGCCTCGCTGACGGGCGCGTTGTCCCTCGCGAGTGGAGAGCGGCACCTGCGCGTGGGGCTGTCGCCCGCGCACCAGGCCGGCGTGCCGGTGGGCGTGGTGCTGTGGATGCGGGACGACACGGAGCGCGCGCAGGCGGAGGAGCGGGTGCGCGAGCGCGAGTCCCACATGCGCGGCGTCGCGGACGTGGCCTGTGACGGGTACTTCCTTCACGAGAACGGCACGGTGCTGGACGCCAACCGGGGCATCGCGCAGCTGTTGGGCTACGACGCGCCCCGGGAGCTGATCGGCCACCACATCATCGAGTTCGTCGCCCCCGAATACCGGCCCGCGGTGATGTCCGCGGTGACACGGGGCGTGGAGACACCCTACGAGGTGCTGTGCGTGCGGCGCGACGGGCGCCGCGTCCCGCTGGAGGTCCTGGGGCGCAACGTCACCTGGGAGGGCCGGCAGGTGCGGCTGGCGGCCGTCTGGGACATCAGCGGGCGCAAGGCGGCGGAGGAGCGCGCGGAGCGGACCGAGCACTTCCGGGAGCAGCTCCTGGGCGTGGTGGGCAATGACCTGCGCACGCCGCTGCAGACCATCCAGATGGGCACCGGCGCCCTGCAGCGCCTGGGCGGCATGGAGGAGCCCCAGCAGCGGCTGGTGGGCCACATGGCGCAAGCGGCCCGGCGCATGGAGCGGATGATCCACGAGCTGCTGGACTTCACCCGGGCGCGGCTGGCGGGGGGATTGCCGGTGCACCCGGAGCCGCTCCTGCTGGACCGGCTGGTGGAGCGGGTGATGGAGGAGCGGCGGCAGCTGCACCCAGGCCGCACGCTGCTGATGGAGACGCAGGGAGACCTGCGCGGCCACTGGGACCCGGCGCGACTGTCACAGCTGGCGGACACCCTCCTGGGCAGCGTGCTCCAGCACAGCCCGGACACCACGCCCGTGTGGCTGCGGCTGGTGGGCTCCGTGGGGGGCGTGACGCTCGCCATCCGCAACGACTCGCTGACGGTGCCCTCCGAGGACCACGCCACCCTCTTCGAGCCCTTCCGCCGAGGCCGTCCCGCCAGTGCGGATGGCCTGGGCCTGGGCCTCTACATCGCCCGGCAGGTGGCCCTGGCCCACGGAGGCCGGCTCACGCTGGAGTCCTTCCAGGGCGGGACGCGCTTCGTCGTCTGGCTGCCCCGCGAGCCGCCCGTCCGCTAGAGACGGAAACGCGCCTCCCGGAAGTCCCGTGCGCCCCGTATGGGAGGGCCGTGACTTACCGGGTTGATAATGCCCCGAGAGCCCTGAATGTCGTGCGCATTGCAGCGGGTGGGGGTGCGTGGTAAGGGGCCCCGACTTCTAGCTTTCGGCGGACCCGAACCGACCTGGCCCGCCCCCTGTTCGAGGACGCAAAACGCCCATGGAAATCCGCGCCGACGAGATCAGCAGAATCATCCGGGAGCAGATCAAGGACTACGGCAAGAAGGTCACCGTCGCGGAGACGGGCACCGTGCTGTCCGTCGGCGACGGTATCGCGCGCATCTACGGCCTGGAGGGCGTGCTGGCCGGCGAGCTGGTGGAGTTCACCAACGGGGTGAAGGGCCTGGTGCTCAACCTCGAGGAGGACAACGTCGGCGTCGCCATCATGGGTGACTTCCAGAGCATCCGCGAGGGTGACACGGTCAAGCGCACCCAGCAGATTGCCTCCGTGCCGGTGGGCAAGGGCCTGCTGGGCCGCGTGGTGGACCCGCTCGGCCTGCCCCTGGACGGCAAGGGCCCCATCGAGGCCACCGAGACGCGCCGCCTCGAGGTGAAGGCGCCCGGCATCGTGAAGCGCAAGAGCGTGCACGAGCCGCTGCAGACGGGCATCAAGGCGCTGGACGCGCTGGTGCCGGTGGGTCGTGGTCAGCGCGAGCTCATCATCGGTGACCGCCAGACGGGCAAGACGGCCGTCGCCATCGACACCATCATCAACCAGAAGGGCCTGAACGTTTACTGCATCTACGTGGCCATCGGCCAGAAGCAGTCGACGGTCGCCCAGGTGGTGGAGAAGCTCAACCGCTTCGGCGCCATGGAGTACACCACGGTGGTGGCGGCCAACGCCTCCGACCCGGCCCCCATGCAGTTCTTCGCGCCGTACGCCGGCGTGGCCATGGGCGAGTACTTCCGCGACAACAAGATGCACGCCCTCATCATCTACGACGACCTGTCCAAGCAGGCCGTGGCGTACCGCCAGCTGTCGCTGCTGCTGCGCCGCCCGCCGGGTCGTGAGGCGTACCCCGGCGACGTGTTCTACGTGCACAGCCGCCTGCTGGAGCGCGCCGCCAAGCTGTCCGACGAAGAGGGCGCGGGCTCCCTCACGGCGCTGCCCATCATCGAGACGCAGGCCGGCGACGTGTCCGCCTACATCCCGACGAACGTCATCTCCATCACCGACGGGCAGATCTTCCTCGAGACGGACCTGTTCTTCTCCGGCGTCCGCCCGGCCATCAACGTCGGTCTGTCCGTGTCCCGCGTCGGTTCCGCCGCGCAGATCAAGGCCATGAAGCAGGTGGCCGGCACGATGAAGCTGGACCTGGCGCAGTACCGCGAGCTCGCGGCCTTCGCGCAGTTCGGCTCGGACCTGGACAAGGCCACGCAGGAGACGCTGGCCCGCGGCGCGCGCATGGTGGAGCTCCTCAAGCAGGGCCAGTACGAGCCGCTGCCCGTCGAGCGTCAGGTCATGCAGATCTACGCCGCCACCAACCGCGACGACGCCAAGAAGCGCGGCTGGGTGCGCGACATCCCCGTCTCCGACGTGGTGCGCTGGATGCGTGAGTTCCTGGAGTTCGCGGACGGCAAGCACCCGAACGTCGCGAAGGACATCGCCTCCAAGCGCGAGCTCACCAACGACATCAAGGCCGCGCTGAACAAGGCCATCACGGAGTTCAACGAGGTCTTCCAGCCCACCCCGGGCGCGAAGGTCTAGTTCCTCCGGCCGCAAGGCCCGCTGGTCACCGAGCCCCGCTCTCCCTCACCGGGAGGCGGGGCTTCGTGTTTCCGGCGAGCGCGGGGCGAGACGTTCCTCCCCGTCAACGCCCCGCTCGCGAGGTCCCTCTCGCGAGCGAGGAAGGGCCGCTCAGCGCAGGCGCGGCAGGAGCGCGCGCAGGCTGCGGTCCGCGCCGCCCCGAGCGCCCAGGGCCTCGATGGCCTTCAGCTCGTAGGGCAGCACGTTGTCGCGAGACACCAACTGCACCTGCGCCCCCAGCGCGGCCGGCAGCGCCAGGTCCAGTTCGTAGATGTCACCGGCGACCAGCGTCTCCTCGGGCTTGGTGCCCGTGGAATCCCAGACGCGCTTGAGGGCCTCGAAGTAGCGGCCCCGGCGCAGGTAGATGGGGCGGCGCAACACGCCATCCAGTTGCTGCTGTTCCGGCACTGCGTCGAAGCGCGCGTCGGACACGTCCGGCGGGTCCAGGAGGAACTTGCGCGCGTCGCCGGAGACCTTCAGCCGCTCACGCCCCTTGGGCGCCAGCGTGTCGAGCTTCTTCTCCACCAGCTCCGTGTGCGCGTTGGTGACGACCGTCACGGGCATCCCCGTGGCCAGCAGCGCCTCCAGCACTTCCTTCGCCTCCGGCTTGAAGGCCGTGGCGGAGTACACATACGAGTCGCGATACAGCTTCTGCACCGCCTCCGAGCGCGTCGCGTCGTCCGTGCCCACCGCCAGCCGCTGGAAGATGCGGTGCGCCGCGGTGGTGGCCGTCAGGTACGGGTCCGCGGTGGCGGGCGCCACCACCTTGCCGCCCAGGTTCCACCCCAGCAGGTCAGCCCCCGCGCGCAGCGCCGCGACTTCCTCGTCCCACGCCTGCTCCACGCCCTGCCCCAGCGCACGGGCGAGTCCGTCACGAAAGTGTGTCAGGAAGGGCGCGCTCTCCGTCGCCACGTCCGTGAAGGTCCCGTCGAAGTCCAGCACCACACAAGCAATTGCCATCAGCCCACCGACTCCCGAAGTTGGAAAAGGGGACGGATGACGCCCCGCCCGCGCCCGCGAATCAAGCCCGCGCCCGCATTTCCGCCCTGTAAACTTGGGCCTTTCCTGTAAATCAGGTGGGCAGGCAGGCACCTTGAGGCCTACAGCAGGTGCGTCGGTAGCATTCCACGGGCATGGAAGCGACGCGGCGAAACGAGGCGGCGCTGAGGCACCGGGCGTGGTTGCCCTGGGGCCTGCTCGCCGGAGCGTGTGTGCTGGGCGCCACGGGGGCCTGGGCGGGCTCCCGCTCCATGTCCGCGCTGGCCGAGCGGCGGACCCAACTGGAGCGGGAAGCCGCCGAGTCCGAGGCCCGCGTGGCGGAGCTCCAGGCGCTGCGCGAGGCCATGGCCCGCCGGCTGAAGGTGCTGGAGCAGCAGCACCAGGCGGCTCGGGCGGATGCGACGGCGGCCGCGGCGGCCTGCGCGGTGGCCCCCGCCGCCCTCCCGCCCGCACCCGCGGGCCCCGCGCGCCCGGAGCCGCGCCGTGCGGGCAAGGCCTCCGCGAAGGGCAAGAAGGGCCCTCGCCGCTGAAGACCCCCTGAGGCCCCGGTGTCCACCGGTGTTGAATAAAGTCACGGGCAGGCCGTCTTGGTTCGTGTCGCCCTACCCCGGCCACCGCCCGAGGAGCCCACCGTGTTCACGCTTCGTTCGCTGTTGAGTGCCGTCCTCGCGTTGGGGCTCCTGCTGGGCACCTCCTCCGCGGAGGCGCGCTTCGGCAAGCGCTCGCGGCCCTCGCAGAGCGACTCCCCCCGGAACGACGACAAGAACGACGACACGCACGAGGCGACGCCCGTGGGCCAGGAGGACTCGGACGACGACGACGCGGAGCGGGAGCGCCGCCGCCGTCGTCGCCGCCATGTCACCTCCGACCCGGCGGCGGTCGATGTCGGCCTCATCACGTTCATCTTCGCCAGCGGCAATCACCGGCTGAGGGGGGACGAGCCGCGCTACCGGGGCGAGGTCCGCCAGGAGCGCCACGCGGCGCCCATCTCCTTCCGCGTGGGCCTCCAGGCCGGCCCCGTCCAGCAGAGCGGCGGCGGCGCGGGAGACCTCTTCCTCGGAATCGAAGGCCGGCGCTTCGGCATGGACGCCCGCTTCACCGGCATCGCGGTGGACGCCGACGACGGCTCCGACGAGGTCGACAGCATCTCCCTCTGGGAGGCGCACCTCACGTGGGCCCTCATCTCCCAGGAGCGCGTCCGCCTGCGCGTCGAGGCGGGCCTCAGCGGCGCGCGGGCTCCCGACATCTCCTTCGTGGGCTTCAGCATGGGCCTGTCCATGGAGGCCTGTCTGGCGGGCCCGCTGGACTTCGAGGCGCGCGTGCAGGCGACGCCCTTCCCCTATCGCCAGGTGGACGCGAGCGCCGCGCTGGCGCTGCACCTGGGCGCGGTGGTGTTGCGCGGTGGCTACCGCGGCATGCTGCTGGATGACGCGGGCCACGTGGATGGGATTGCCCACCGCGACACGTTCCACGGCCCGTTCGCGGGACTGGGCCTCAGCTTCTGAGCTGATTCCAGACAGACAGCGGAAGAAGACATCACCGGCCTCGGTCTGGGACCACACTCCCGGCCGAGGCCGTCGCCGTCTTCAGGATGTCGCGCCGTCAAAGCTGTGCACTTGTCGCGCGACGCGCTGACCACGTTTGCACAGGACCGATTGGCCAACGCCCCGCCACCCCCGCGGACCATGGCCGCCAGCGCCCTCCGGCCTTTCAATGTCGCTCCCCGTCATCCCTGTCTGCCTATCAGGAAGAGGAGTGGACCTTGCCATCACCGAAGGCCGTGTTGGGCCCTTTGCTCACCGCCACCCTCTTGTTGGGTTCGAGTCATGCGGAGGCCCGCTTCGGCAAGCGCTCCAGTCCCTCGTCGTCCAGCGGCAACACCTCTTCGCAAGACCGCTCGCGCACCCATCCCGCCACCGCCATCGGCCAGGAGCACGAGGCTCCGCGGGGGGACGCGCCCCGGCAGAGGTCCAGACCTGGACGGAGCCCCGTGAGCGGCGCCGTCGTGGGCCCGGGGGCGAGCGCCGCCGCCACGTCGCCCAAGCTGTCCGCCACCTCACGCGTGGAGCGCAAGCGCGATGAGCCCGTGCCGCTCCTGGTGCGCCTGGGCGTGCAGGGCGACGTCATCAAGGAAGGCGCCTCCATGAGCCTCTTCATGGCACTGGAGGGGCGACGGATGGGATTGGACACCCGCATCACCGGCATGACGCTCGAGCCCGAGGCCGGCGCCAACCCCCACGGCAAGAAGGACCGCATCACGCTCTTGAGCGCCCGGGTGACGGCGGCGCTGTGGGCCAGCTCCCGAGGCCGCATGCGCGTGGAGGCAGGCCTGACGAGCGCCCATGCCCCTCATGTCATCTTCGTGGGCCCCAGCTTCGGCGCCTCCGCGGAGGCGTGCATCGGCCGCTCGCCCCTGGACATCGAGGTGCGGCTGAACGCCACGCCCTTCCCGCACCGGCAGGTGGACCTCTCGGCGGGCATGGCCCTGCACCTGAGCGCCTTCAACGTGCGCGGCGGCTGGCGCGCGCTGTACCTCAACGACGCCGGACACGTGGACGGCGTCGAGAACGAGGAGAGCCTCGTGGGCCCGTACCTGGGCGTGGGCCTGACGTTCTGACCCCACGTCCGGGACACCCGCGCGCGGTGGCGTGTCACGCCGCGCGCGCACCACGGGCCGGAGCCGCCCGACACGCGAGCCCCGGCCCTCGTCTCCTCAGTCGTCCGACGCCGCGGCCATGGGCACCGAGCTGCTCCCACCGCCGATGTCCGCCACCGTGGTGAGCCCCGGGCCGCGCTTCCCACTCCCCCGGCGCTTGGGCGGCGGCGCCAGCTTCGGCTCCGAGCCGAACAGCCGCTCGTATGTCTCCGGCCCGTTGATGTTCACAATCACGCCCGGGTCCTTCATGGGCACACGCCGCACCTTCATGCCCTTGAGCACCGCCTCCAACTGGTCGCCGTCCGCCGCGCGAAGCCGCTCCGCGGCCGCACGCGACATCATCACCGGCCAGCCGGCGGCCCCCTCGAACTCGGGGCGCAAGGCCTCTTCAGAGTCCCCCATCAACTTGAGCAACGACTTCACCGTGGTGGCCCGGAGCGCGGGCATGTCCACGGGGTGCAACAGCACCACGTCCGCCCCCGCCTCCAGCGCCGCGTCCAGCCCCACCTTCACCGACTGCATCTGGCTGTCCCGCCACTGTTCGGACTCCACCAGGTCCAGCCCCGGATGCTGCTCGCGCACGGCCTCCGCGTCCTTCCCCACGACACCCAGCACCTGACAGCTCGCCTTTCCAAAGGTCGACGCCAGCGACTGAAGGAAGCTCTTGTCTCCTTCGTGCAGGATGAGCGCCTTGGGGTGGGCCATCCGCCGGGCCTCGCCCGATGCGAGGATGATCGCCACTGCCTTCATACCAAGCCTCCTCCGTCCCCCGGGGAATCGAGTGCCAAGCTGGCCCGGGGCCACCGGAAACAGGCTGTGACCTCCGCGTGGGATTTTGAGCCCACCCCTCGGTGCGAGCCGTCAGCCAGCCCCCAGTCACTTCGCGCGCCACCTCGCGGGCCCTCCACACACAAGAGCGCCCGCTCGCTCGTCCGCACCCACCCGGACTCCTGGTGGCGCCTCAGTGCAGCCACCGGTGTGGCGCCGGGGCCCTGCGCCCGGCGGTCTTTTCTTCCGTCTCCACCCGGGCGCGAGCGGTCAGAATTTCAGCCAACCTCGCCAGGGGGGCAAAGCCAGACAAACGGTGCAGCTCTTGCTGCGAGACCTGGCCCAACCACGCGCCGTCCCGCCCGTCCACGACGGGGAGCACGTGCACGCCGTGGCGGTGCATGACCTGGAGCGCCGAGAGCACGGTGTCCTCGGGGAACAGCGTCACGGCATGTGAAACAAGCAAGTCGAACTCGGAGCTGCGGCACATCGACACGGAGGCCTCCGGAAGGCAGGCGCCAGGCGCGGATGAAACATCCCGTAGCAAGGGCCTTGCCGGGCCTCGCCCAGGATTTGTTCGCTGACACACAACCCCGGACGGTGGCTCACCGATAATCCCCCTGGCGCAGCGTCCCCCCTTCGATGCGTCCCAGTGGAGACCCTCCGATGAGCATCAAGTCCCTCCCCTCCTCCACGTCTTCCGCCGCAGCGCGTCGTACCCCCGAGTCCAAGCCCACGCAGCAGGCGGAGGCGAACAAGCCCAGCCTGCTCGAGCGGATGGGCGAGGGCGTGCGCCACGTCGCGAGCGAGGCGAACCGCCTGGTGGACCGCTTCGAGGCGAAGCTGCCCAAGCTGTCCCAGCTGGGCCTGCCCTCGCTCGGGGGCGCCAAGGACACGCCGTGGGCGGGCATCACACTCACCGGCAAGCCGCTCCAGATTCCGCTCGGGAAGCTGCTGGATGTGAACCTGGACGACCTGCGCAAGGTGCTCGAGCGCGTCGTCCCGCCGAAAATCGACGACAAGCAGGGCAAGCAGCTGGCGGCACAGACCCAGGGATTCCGGGACACCCTGGGGCAGGTGCGCTCGCTGGCGGCGCAGCTGGAGATGTTGCCCGCCTCGCATCCGCGCCACGCGCAGGTGAAGGCCGCGCTGGAGAAGGCGGAAGGGGAGCTGACGCGGACGACGGGCTACACCCGCGCCACCGCGCCGCGCCCCGGCTCGCTGTGGATGGACCCGCAGTTCCTGGCGAAGGAGCTGCCCAACGGCCAGCTCCACGCCAGCAAGTTCCCCACGGGGACGCCCGTGACGAAGCCGCCCTCCGCCATGAGCGTGGTGGCCGGCAACGACGCGGCGAAGGCCGCCGAGTACACCGCGTCGGTCGCCCAGAACCGCGCGGCGGCGGGCATGCCGGTGAAGGGCGGCGAGCCCATGGGCGTGCACCTGAGCCTGGAAGGCGGCGGCGGCAAGGGCAAGCGCTACGCGGCCATGTTCGCGGAGATGCGCGACCTGGGGGTGGTGCCGGTGAGCCTGACGGGCACGTCCGCGGGCTCCATCGCCGCCGCGTTCGCCGCGACGGGCGCCACGCCGAAGCAGATCGAGGACGTGGCCAAGGACCCGCGCCTGGGCAAGCTGTATGACTTCGACCTGGACATGAAGGACGGCGGCCTGCTCAACGGCGAGGCCGCGTACCAGCTCTTCGACCAGAAGCTGCGCGAGCTGACCGGCATCACCGACCGGCCCGTCACCTTCGCCGACCTCAAGGTGCCGCTGCAGCTGGTGGCCGCCAAGGCCTACGACAGCGCGGTGCCCAACGGCGGATTCAAGAGCGCGCAGGACCGCGTCTTCGTCTTCAGCCAGGAGACGACGCCGGACACGCCCGTGGCGCTCGCCATGCGCGCCTCCATGGCCATCCCGGGCGTCTTCGAGCCCGTGCAGATGGTCGACCCCGTCACCGGCCGGCAGATGCACCTGGTGGACGGCGGCACGCTGGACAACATGCCCATGGGCTACAACAAGAACGACCTGCCGCAGATTGGCGCGTCGCTCCAGGGCCGCGGCGGCACGCACCCGTCCAACGGCCAGGCCCAGCCCAAGCCCCTGCCCACCGGCCAGCTCGACACGGACGACGTGCTCTGGAACGGCTTCAACGGCCTGTCCCTGCTCAAGCAGAACGCCACCGAGGCCCAGGACTGGCGCGACAAGGCGAAGCCCGGCGCCAACCAGTTCATGGTCAGCCTGCCGACGTGGAACCTGGACAATCCCAAGCAGGGCAACAGCGTGCTGGGCTTCGGCTACGACGCGAAGGTGGACCCCACCCTGGACAAGCAGACCCGCCAGGTGACGCGCGACTTCCTGCGCGAGTTCATGGACGACATGAAGGTCCCCGGCTCGCGCGGCACCAACATGGTGACGCAGGTGCCCAAGGACCTGCGCTTCAACGAGACGGTGGACATCCGCGGCGAGAAGTTCCAGGTGAGCTACGACGGCGGAGACACCGTCACCGCCACCGCGCCCAATGGCAGACGCACCGAGGTCCGCCTGGGCCAGAAACAAATCGAATCCATCTGGCTGGATGGACAGACGTACCACGACTTCGGCTCGCAGCTGTCTCACGTCCTCAGCGACGTGCGCAGCGTGCGCCCCTCGTGGTTCCCTTTCTGATTTCGGACGGTTCGCGTGGGCGAATCACGCTCGCGCTGAAACATTGAACCCCCAGACACCTTCACGCACCCGGGGCGCCTTGAGGCGCACCCGGGCGCTGTCGTTACGGTGTTTCACGTTCATCCCCCTGGGAGGTTTCGATGCAAGCGGAGCGAGGGCGGGCCTGGGTGCCCTGGCTGGTGACGGTGCTGGTGGTGCTGCTCGCGGGCGGCGTGCTGTATCTGGCGCACCGAGGCTCGGCGCAGGCACAGGCGCAGGCCGAGGAGGCGCGCAAGGCGGCGGACGAGGCCACCGCGCGCACCCGTGACGCGGAGGCGGCGCGCAAGCAGGCGGAGGAGAAGCTGGCGGCGCTGGAGACGGAGCACGCGAAGCTGACCACCGAGAAGCAGCAGCTCACGACGGAGAAGGACCAGCTGTCCCAGACGGTGCAGGAGCAGGAGGCGGAGCTGGCCAAGCTCAAGGCCACCTACGACGACCTCCAGGACAAGATGAAGGCGGAGATCGCCGAGGGCGCCATCAAGCTGTCGCAGGCGCAAGGCCGCATCCAGGTGGACCTGGTGGACAAGGTGCTCTTCGACTCCGGCGACGCGAGCATCAGCAAGCGCGGCCAGGAGGTCCTCAAGCGCCTGGGCGGCGTGCTGGCCAAGGTGGATGACAAGTCCATCCAGGTGTCGGGGCACACGGATGACTCGCCGCCGTCGCAGAAGCTCCAGGCCACCTTCCCCACCAACTGGGAGCTGTCCGTGGCGCGCGCCGTCAACGTGGTGCGCTTCCTCCAGGAGCAGGGCGGCGTGCCGTCCCGCAGGATGATCGCCGCGGGCTACGGCGAGACGCGCCCCATCTCCGCCAACGCCACCCCGCAGGGGCGCGCCCGCAACCGGCGCATCGAGGTCCTCCTCATCCCGGACCTCAAGGCCGCGAAGACTCCGGCGAAGACCGCCCGGAGCCAGCGCTGACGCGAAAGCCGGCTACTTCTTCTTCACGGACTCCAGCATCTTGCGGAAGGCCTTCTCCGAGGCCGCGACCGTCTTCTCCGGGCCGGTCAGCTTGAAGAAGATGGCGCCCTCGGAGCCTTCGACGATGGCGCCCAGCAGGCGGTAGCCGGGCTTCGGGGTGGACGGGCCCATCATGGGCCCGCCGCCCATGTACGTGCCCTTCACGTCCACCGTCGTCACGGGCATCCCGTTGAGCTTCTCCGACTTCGTCTTGGCCACGCCGTCCACCGGCTTGCCGTCCGCCGTCTGGAACTGGCCCAGCCACCGCTTCACGTTGGCGTCCACCGCGCCGCCCTGGCCCGGGCCGAAGTAGAACACCGCCAACTCGCCCCCTTCCGTGTCCCCCTTCGCCGCGGGCAGCTTGTACGTCGCCGCGCGCATCGGCCGAGCCCCCTGCGCCGCCCACTCCGAAGGCGCCGTCCACGTCAGCCCGCCCGCCTCCGGCGCCGCCGTCCCCTGCGCCGCGGACTCCTGCGCCGCGGGCCGCGTCGGACTGTTCGCGGACGCCCCCATCGACATGCACATCACCAGCACACTCAGCAGTCGGTTCATCCGCCCAGCGTAGCGGCGATTGCGTGCTGCGCAGTGTGTCAAAGACAGTCGGTCCCACCGAGCCATACGCCGATGCATGACTGACACGACGCGTCAAGTCCCATCGCTTTCGGCCAACCCTCGGACGTGGTACGCCACCCGACTGTCACCTAGTCCTGTAGTCCAATCTTGGACTCGGAGGGGGTTGTATCCATGAGAAAGGCGTTGTTCCTCGGGGCCCTAGCCTTGGGCGCGGTAGCGTGTGATCCAGACATCAAGCAGGACCCGGCGCCGGGCGCGGCCGACGTGGGACTGGCGGAGTTCGACCCGTCCGCGACGCCTGCCATCGTCCCCTCTCCGAACGACCTGGCCATCGGGAAGCTCCCGGATGGCACCAACATCGTCCAGGCGCCCATCAACCCCAGCGCGCCCGCCGCGGAGCAGGAGTTCACGCGTGAGTATCTCAACACGCTGAACGGCTTCCCCACGTCGGTCATCGCGACGACGCTGGTGAAGGACCTGGACCCGGCGACGGTCAACGCCGACACGGTGAAGTTCATCGACGTGTACGAAGACGTGCCGGTGCTGGCGCGTCCGGCCACGCCGCGCTTCGGCTATCGCGAGGAGACGGGCCACATCACCGTCATCCCCCCGCAGCCGCAGGGCTGGCCCAAGGGCGGCCGCTACGCGGTGGCCATCATCGGCGGCGCGAACGGCGTGAAGACGAAGTCGGGCAAGCCCGTCATCGCCTCCGCCACGTGGGCCTTCGCCAGCTCGCGCAACCCGCTGGTCACCTGTGACGACCTGACGGCGTCCAACTGCGCGCCGACCACGGAGCTCATCCCGTCCATCAAGACGGACCCGGCCGAGCGCCTCGCGGACCAGACCCGCAGCGCGCTGCGCCTGGAGCAGCTGCGCCGCGGCTACTCGCCCATCCTGGACAAGATGGCCGCGAAGTTCAGCGTCAACCGCGACGACATCGTGGTGGCGTGGACCTTCACCATCATGAGCCGGCCGGAGGCGACGTTCGACATCACGAGCGAGACGCGCATCGTCCCGTTCCCCAACGACCTGCTGCGCGACGCGAAGGCGGGCAAGCTGACCCTGCCGGTTCCGCCCGAGCCGCCCCTGCTGCGCAACTTCATCTCCGACCTGAACAACAACGTGGACGGCTGGTCCACGACGGCGCCCATCATCACGGAGAACAGCGCCACCCGCGGCGTCATCGACAATGACCTCCAGCTGGACATGAACACCGTCCGGTTGGGCAAGGAGCTCCTGTTCCTCAAGCTCACGCCCGGCGGCGCCCAGCCCCAGGTCAAGGTCTGCCTCAACTGCGCGTCCAGCCCGAAGGCGGACGGCACGCCGGCGACCAACGCGCCCCAGCAGCTCCAGATCGTCCCCGAGCTCCCGCTGGACCCGGGCTCCCAGTACGCCGTGGTCCTGCTGCGTGGCCCCAAGGAGCTCAAGAACGCGCAGCCCGTGTTCCCCACGGCCAGCCAGGCCCTGCTGCGCCTGAAGAACCCGGTCTTCGCCAACGGCAAGAGCCAGGTCTCCGCGGTGCCCGACACCAGCGCGCCCACGCTCGAGGCCGCCCGCGCGGCCATGGCGCCTCTCTACGACATGCTCGAGGCCCGGCTGAACATCAAGCGCCAGGACGTGCTGATGGCGTGGACCTTCACCACCCAGAGCACGCGCACCAAGCTGGCCCAGCTCAACGCCGCGCCCGCCGCCAGCGACACCTCCGACAAGCCGCTGTACCTGGTGGACCAGACCACCAACCTCGCCGCGCTCATGACGGCCAACGGCCTGGATGGCACGCACATCGGCCACTGGCTGGTGGGCGGCTACAAGTCGCCCTTCTACCTGGATGACGCGACGGGCGCGTACAACTCGGCCCGCGCCAAGCACGAGGACCACATCCCGTTCTGGATGTTCCTGCCCTCGCAGGCGCCGGACGCGAATGGCTACAAGACCGTCGTCTTCGGACACGGCCTGACGGGCAACCGCACCAACGTGCTCGCCATCGCCAACAAGCTCAACGAGGCGGGCTACGCGGTCGTCGCCATCGACACCGTCTACCACGGCGAGCGCACGAGCTGCGCGGGCATCACCCCGCAGTCCGGCCTGGGCGCCATCGACTCTCCGGACAAGGCCTGCGCCACGGGCAGCACCTGCGACGTGACGCCCAACAGCGCCACCTTCGGCCGCTGCGTGGCTCCGGCCGCCGCCAACGCCTGTGACCCGGCTGGCAACGGTGACCTGACCTGTAGCGCCGCGGGTCAAGGCGTGTGCCTCGACACCGGCAAGTGCGAGGGTGGCGATTTCCGTCGTGGCACGACCGGCGCTCCGGTTGTCTCCGGCTGGAACTTCCTCAACCTGGGCAGCCTGGGCGCGACGCGCGACAACTTCCGCCACCACGTGGTGGACTTCGCGCAGCTCACCCGCGTGCTGGCCAGCGACGACCTGCGCACGCGCATCGGCGCCATCGCCGGTGGCCGCACCATCAACGCCGCCACGGTGGACTACGTGGGCCAGAGCCTGGGTGGCATGCAGGGCGTCCTGTCCGCGTCCGTCTCCGAGCGCACCCGCCGCACCGCGCTCAACGTCCCGGGTGGCGACCTGGTGGACATCCTCCTGACCGCGCAGGACCCGACCCTCTCCGCTCAGCGCGCGGGCTTCATGCAGCTGCTGGGCAGCCTGGGCCGCGCTCCTGGCACGCCGGGCTTCGACGAGTTCATCGTCCTGGCTCGCACCGCGCTGGATGGCGCCGCCGCGCGCAACTACGGCTGGTACCTGGAGAACTCCGACAAGGCCCCGGCCGAGCGCGACGCGTTCATCCAGTACATCAAGGGCGACATGGTGATTCCGAACCCTGTCACCGAGGGCCTCATCGCCTCCGCGAACCGCAACAGCACGAAGACGGTGCAGAGCTACATGGTGACCATCGACCCGCTGCCGGCCGAGTACCGCCATGCGTTCCTGCTCATCAGCGTCCCGCCCGCGCATCCGCAGTACGCGTTCATGAAGAGCGTGCGTGACACGGCGCAAGACCAGGTCGTCTCGTTCCTCAAGACGGGCACCGCTGTCGCTCCGTAACCGAACGGCCAGGACTCAAGGGAATGACTCACATGAAGAAGACACTCTCCCTCGTAGCGCTGCTGGCCGCGGGTTCGTCCCAGGCGGCGGGCTTCCAGATCAACACGCACAGCGCCCGCTCCACGGGCATGGGCAACGCGGCGGCCGCGTGGCTGGAGGACTCCTCCGCCATCTACTCGAACGCCGCGAACATCCTCGGTGTGAACAAGCTGGACGTGACGGTGGGCGACACCGGCATCCTCCCCGGCATCAAGTTCACCCCGGTGGGCGGCGCCGAGCAGGGCCAGAAGACGACGCTGTCGCCTCCGCCGCACCTGTTCATCGCCTACAAGCCCTTCGACAAGTTCGCGGTGGGCCTGGGCGTGTACACGCCGTTCGGCGCGAACAGCCGCTGGGTGGATGACTTCGTGGGCCGCTTCAAGGCCCAGGAGTCGGCCATGGCCATCTACAACATCAACCCCACCGCCGCGTACCAGCTCCACGAGCGGTTCCGCATCGGTGGCGGTGTGAACATCTACCGCGGCACGCTGGAGCTCAAGCGCGCGCTGGGCTTCGTCGAGAGCGAAGGCCAGGTGCACCTGGGCGGCTCCTCCTGGGGCGTCGGCTACAACGTCGGCGTGCAGGCCATCGTGGTGCCCAAGCTCGTCACCATGGGCCTGCACTACCGCAGCTCCGCGGACCTGACCTTCAAGGGCAACGCGGACTTCCAGAACGTGCCCGCGGAGTTCCAGGCGCGTCTGCCGGACGGCCGCGTGGAGGGTGACGTCACCCTGCCCGCGACGGTGGCGTGGGGTCTTGCCTTCACCCCGATGGACAACCTGACGCTGGCGTTCGACGCCAACTGGGTGGACTGGTCCTCGTTCCAGGAGCTCGCCATCGAGTTCCCGGACAACCCGGCCATCAACAACCCCCTGCCCAAGCGCTGGCGCGCGAAGTGGAACTACCACCTGGGCGGTGAGTACGGCGTGACGCCGAACCTCCAGGTTCGCGCCGGCCTCATCTACGACCCGGCTCCGGGTCCGCACGGCACGCTGACGCCGGACCTCCCGGACGCGGACCGCTTCGGCGTCTCCGTGGGCGCGGGCTACCGCTGGAACTCGCTGCGCGCGGACTTCGGCTACCAGTTCGTCTCGCTGGCCGACAACGCGAGCTACGCGCCGGGCATCTCCGGCACGTACAACGGCTCCGCGCACGTGTTCGGCCTGACGCTGGGCTACTCGATGTAATCCGCTGACACCTCCGGCCCCGCACTCCTGCGGGGCCGCCGAGGTCCCACGCCCGGGTCTCCCCTCGAGGGGGCCCGGGCGTTGTCATTCCGGGAGCAGGCTTCAGACGCGCAGGTCTCCGTCGTGCAGCACGCGGCCGGAGGCCAGCACCCGCGCCGAGCGCTGCAGCCGCTCCGTGCCCATGCGCATCAGCTGGCCCTTGAGGCCGGGCTGGCTGAGCAGGTGCCGCTCGAAGGCGTCGCGAGGCAGCCGCAGCACCACGCCCTTCACGTCCGCGCGCACCGTGGCGGACACCGGCTTGTCGAGCAGCAGGGAGATTTCGCCGAACACGTCCCCCTCGCGCAGCTCCACCAGCGCCATGCGCCGTCCATCCGGGTGCTCCAGCCACGGAGTGCACTTGCCTCGCAGCAGCACGTAGAACGCGTCCCCGCGCTGGCCCTGCGCCAGCAGCACCTCGTCGGGCGCGACGGCGCGCAGGTGGAAGTCGCGGGAGAGGGCCGCCTTCTGCTCCGGCGTGAGGCGGCTGAGCAGCGGGTTGGAGCGCAGCAGGTTGTCCACCAGGCGCCGCCGGTAGAAGTCCTCCAGCACCTGCCCCACCCGGGGCTGCCGCGCCTTCACCGACTCCAGCCCCGCGCGCGTCAGCTCCAGCAACACCGCGCGCTCGGCGGTGACGACGCTCGCGAGCCGAGGGCCCTCCGACACCAGCGCCAGCTCCCCGAAGCAGTCTCCGGGAGACACCGTGCCCACCACGCCCCGCGTCCCATCCTCCAGCGCCCGCGCCACCTCCGCGCGCCCCTCCACCAGCGCGAACATGGACGCCCCGGGCTCACCCTCCTCCACCACCGACTTGCCCGGCGCGAAGACCCGCGCCGACAGCACCTCCACCAGCGCGACGAAGTCCTCCCGCCCCAGTCGGGAGAAGAGCGGCACCGGCCCCTCCGACGAGGTGGGCTCCAGCGACAGCGCGAAGCGCTCCGCCAGCGCGCGCGTGCAGCGGGCCCTGGCCTCGGAGGGAGCCCCCACCCGGCCCAATGCCACACAGGCGGTCACCGCACGCAGCAGGTTCCCCTCTTTCGCCCACGCGCTCGAGGCCAGGGCATAGGCGGCCGAGGACTCCCCCTTCCGCCCCAGCTCCTCCAGCAGCTCCGCCACGCGCTGACAGGCGTCCGCGTCCTCGGGGTGGGCCTGCAAGAGGTTCCGGTACTCCGCCAGCGCATCCTCCAGCCGCCCCTGACGCGCGAGCTGACGGGCCCGCTCCCTACCCACGACGCGCATGTCCATCATGGACTCATTCTCTCCACCCAGGTCTCGAAGACGACTCGCCGCATCGAGGGGCTCTACGGGAAGGCTCGGGGGGAAGCGTGCCGTGCTTGAGCCAGGGTTCGAGCTTCTCGGCTGCCAATCTCTTACGGGCGGGCGCCTTCGGGCGCATGCCCCATTCGGCGGGGGGCCGCTCCGCCGTCAGGTACCGGACGAGAGCCAACGCCACTCCAATCCCAGACACGCCTTGCCCGGTGCCCTGAAGCCCGCCGCCACGGCTACGCGCTCAACGCGCGCACCCGCTCCGCCAGGTTGTGTGTGAACAACCGGTAGATGCGCAGGGCCGCGGCCTCGTGCGTGGCAAGATAGTGCTGGAAGTCCGCGCGCGTCACCCGCAACGCCCTCACGGAGGAACATGAGCGCACATGCGCGGACGTGGGCCCGTCCAGGATGAGAGAGATTTCCCCCAGCCACGTCCCCGGCCCCAAGGTGTTGAGAAGTCGTGCATCCGGTCCTGGACCACTCGCCACATCCACCGAGCCCTCCAACAACACCAGGAGCCCCGTGCCCTGCGCGCCCTTCTCCAGCACGGTGGTGTCCGCGGGGATGACCACCTGGTGCGCCATGCGGAACAAATCCTTCAAGTCCTCTAGCGCCAGCTCCGCGAAGATGGGAATGGCCTTGAGGTACTCATATCCATCCGGTGCCGGACTCGTCCGCTCCGCCACCGGAGGCGGGGCTTCCACCGACGCGACGGCCGACGCGGACACCAGCGCCTGCGAGGCCCCGCTCAAATCCAGATGCCGCAGCAGGCGCAGGTGCTCCGCCTTGAGCACCTCGTCCTCCCGGGCCACCGAGGACTCCTGCCGCGCGTCCGCCAGCAACACCAGCGCCCGCCAGGACTCCCCCTGCTCGTCGAGCAGCGCGCACATGCGCAGCACCGCCTCGCGGCGCCGGGGATGCTCGGGAGGCACGCCCCGGAGCGCCTCCAGCTCCGCGTGGGCATAACCCAGCGCGTGGTACACCTCCGCCGCCTCCAGGGGGCGCTGCAGGCGTGTCAGGCATTGCGCCATGGACTCGCGGGCATCCAGCGCGCGGTACAACTCCAGCGCCCGCTCCAGCGCGCCCGCCCGCTCGAAGGCCGCGGACGCACGGGCGATGTCCCCCGCGCGCAGCCAGGCCTCGGCGGCGAGCATCAGCGCGCCTGCTTGCTCGTGCAGCGCCGCGGCGTCCGCGTCCGCGCCCTGCGCTTCCAGGAGCCGGGCCGCGCCCGCGAAGTCCCTGGCGCGGCGCAACACATCCACCAGCGCCGAGCGCGCCTGCGCTGGCACGTTCACGGATTCTTCCAGCACGCGCTCTCGTTGCACTGGAGACAAGTCCTCGTAGGCCCGCACCGCGACATCCACCGCAGCCTGCATCACCGCCTCCCACACCACGCGGACAGGGCCCGCCACGAGCGAACCCCGCCCCCTGGCGCCCTCTTTCAAGAGGAGGTTGGACACCTCAGCGGCCCCCGCCATGTCGTGCTCCCCCCTGCCACAAGTCTCCCGAGTCCGTACCAGACCCGCCGCCAGGAGGCGAGCCCCCCGCACGCCCTCCCCGCTCGGGAAATGGTGGATGCAAAACCTTCCATTCCTGCCCGAAGAATCGCGTGGGATAGGGTGGCAAAGCGCCACACCTGAATTCGCCACCGCGTCCGCTATATGTGGGCGGGCCGAACGTTAACGTGCGCGATGGGCCGACATCCTCCCTCGGAGCCCGAGACATGACGCCTCGCCACCTGCACCGCTGGAGCCGGGTGCTTCCCCTGCTGGCCCTCTGCGCCGGGAGTACGGCCCTGGCTCACGCGGGTCTGCCGGAGACCTCCAACGTCACCCTCCGGCGAGGCCACCCGGAGGATATCTTCCTGGGGGCGACCTTCGGCGCGGTGATTTCGCGCGACGCCGGCAAGACGTTCCGGTGGATATGCGCGGACGCCATCGGCTACGGCGGCTGGACGCCCACCTCCTACCTGTGGAGGGAGGCGGGCGACATCCTCACCGCCACCGGCAGCGCGCTCCTGCGCTCCCCCGACGGCGGCTGCTCCTGGTCCGCCCACCCCTTCTTCAAGGACACCTGGGTCTCCGCCATGGCGGCCCACCCCACGGATGACCGCATCCTGTATGTCGTCACCGCGAGACATGGGAAACCCAATGGCGTCTACCGCTCCCAGGATGGTGGGGAGACGTGGGCCCCCTCGCCCCTGATGCGGCCAGGCCTGCTGCTCAACGCGGTGCGCGTGTCCCCAGCCAATCCCCGCCGCGTCTACGTGAGCGGCAAGGAGGAGAACCGGCTGCTGCTCCTGCGCAGCGACGACGCGGGAGAGACGTGGACGGAGACAGTCCACCCGCTGCCGGAGCTGCAGCTGCCCTATGACCTGCTCGTCGAAGCCGCGGACCCGGCGTCGGCGGACGTCGTGTGGGCCCGCGTGTCCGCGCAGGGCTCCACCTTCCTGCTGCGCAGCGACGACGCGGGCCAGACGCTCACGACGGTGTCGAAGATTGACGACGTCTTCATCAACATGGAGCTGTCCGCCGACGGCAAGACGACGTGGGTGGGCACCCTCAACCACTTCTTCAAGGGCCCCTCCACCGGCCCCCTGGCGATGCGCTCGCTGCCCACGGGCAACGCGTGTGTGCTGCGCGACGGCGACACGCTCTACGCCTGCGGCTCCACCTGGCTGCATGACTGGGCGCTCGCGCGCAGCACCGATGAAGGCGACACCTGGACGCACCTCTTCGGCCTCTACGAAATCCAGGGCGCGCACCACTGCCCCACGGGCACCCCCGTCCGCAACGTGTGCCCGGGTCGCTGGCCGCAGCTCGCCGAGCAGCTCGGCGCCCCGCTCTATCCCGAGGAGCCTCCTCCCGACGACGGTGGCACCCTCCCCGACGCGGGGACTCCCGACGCGGGAGCTCCCGACTCAGGCTCCTCCTCCGACGCAGGCACCCAGCCCGAGCCCCCTCCTCCGCCCAAGAGCTCCAGCGGCTGCGGCGCGATGGGAGGGAACATTGTACCGCTGTTGCTGTTGCTACTCCCCCTCACCCTGCTGCGCCGAGGCCCCCGGCGCCAGAACCAGGAAAGGTCCCCCTGATGCGGCTCTCTCGAAATCTCCTCTGGACCACTTCCGCGGCCACCCTGCTCTGCCTGACCGCCGCGTGCGGCGACGACAAGCCCGAGTCCACCTGCGGCGAGCCCCTCTACGGCGGTGACGCCACCGACGAAGCGTGGCGCGCGCTGGTGGACGCGGAGGCTCGCGCGACGCCGAACGCGGAGGTCGCCCGGCTCACCTCCCCCGAGAGCGGCGCGTCCTACGACGCCAGCGCCGCGCCTCCGCGCTGGGCCTGGAGCTCCACGCTGGCCAGCGCGCAGCCTCGTCCCGCGCCGCCGAGCGCCTTCGACACCGCGCGCACGATGCTGGCCCACGTGGGCGAGTGGATTCTGCCCACCGCCCATGCCCACCTGCCTCCGTTCACCGGGGACATCTACTGGGTGCGTGTGACGGTCCCCGGGCGCACGTGCCCGGTGGAGATGCTCACCTCGAACCTTGACTGGCAGCTCGACGCGGCCACCTGGGACACGCTCAAGGCCAGCGCGGGGCAGGAGCTGAGCGTGCAGGTCATCAGCGCGTACCTGCTCCAGAACCGCATCACCGAAGGCCCCTACCGCCTGCCCCAGCCCGTCACCGTCCGCGTCCAGAAGGGGACCCCATGAGGCGCTCCCGTGTCTGGCTTTCCGCGCTGGGGCTGCTGCTCGCCTCCTGCGGCGAGGACTCGAACCCCTTCGATGGGGTGAAGCCGCCGGACGGCCTTCAGTACGCGCATCCAGACCCCTGGGCGGCGGGCGTGGGGGTTCCCCCTCCGGGCCCCGGAGGCCGCGTCATCATCACCAACAGCATGGATGACACCGTCAGCCTGCTGGAGCTGGACGGCGCGACGAAGCCCGGCTGGAAGGAGGTGGCGCGGGTGCCGGTGGGCCTCAACCCCGTGGAGCTGGAGGGCCCCCACCACACCGCCGTGTCACCGGATGGCAAACACTACTACGTAGGCATCTCCAACTACGTGCCCGGCGGCGGCTCCGGTCCCCACGGCGCACACGGCACGGGGGCCGACGACGGCTACTGCCTCAAGATGGATGCGAGCACCCACCGCCTGGTGGGCTCGGTGCGCGTGGACCCCAACCCCGGGGACGTCATCGTCAGTCGGGACGGCAACACGCTGTACCAGACGCACTTCGACACGCTGAAGATCACCGAGGTCGCTCGCCGCGGCGGCACCCAGGAGGAGATGTTCGCGCGCATGGCGGTCATCGACGCGAAGACGATGACTCGCAAGTCCATGGTGACGGTGTGCCCCGCGCCGCACGCCGTGCGCCTGTCTCCGGACGAGCGCACCGCCTACGTCGCGTGCTGGTCCGACGAGGTCGCCATCGTCGACCTCACCACGCCCACGGAGAAGCCCACGCGCGTCAAGGTCTCCGCCAGCGCGGGCACCGCCGTGACACCTCGGCACCAGCCCTACGCGCTGACGATGTCGCCCACCACGGGCGATGTCTGGGTCAGCTCCATGGCCAGCCGCGAGCTCCAGTTGCTCGACGCGAAGACGCGCGCCATGAACCCCGCGCGGACGATTCGCCTCCCCGGCGCGCCCATGTTCGGCGACTTCAGCGCGGACGGGAAGACGCTCTACATGCCCGTGCAGGGCGTGGAGTCCCTGCACGTCATCGACGCGGACACCGGCGCCATCCGAAGCGAGCTGGAGCTGGCGGACGCGGGCTGCCTCAACGTGCACCAGGCGCACCTGACGCCGGACGGCACCCACGCGCTCGTCGTCTGCGAAGGAGACCGGCTGAGCCCCGGCACGTTGCACTCGGTGAACCTGGCCCAGGGCACGGTGGTGAATACCGTGCGCGTGGGCATCTTCCCGGACTCGGTGAACATCCTCGGAGGTCAGCGATGAAGGGCGCGCTCTGGAAGGTCCTGCCGTCGCTGGTGCTGCTCGCGCTGACGTCCGCTTGTGGTGACGACGAGAAGCCTCCGACGGCGGTGGAGTACGGCAAGCTGTTGTTCAACGACGCGCGGCTGTCGGAGAGCCAGTTCAACAGCTTCACCTGCGCGACGTGCCACGCGACCACCCCCACGCCGCAAGGCGGACGGATGGACTCCGGCTACACGCTGTACAACGTCGTGGGCCGGGACACCTGGTGGGGCGGCTACGAGACGAACCTGCTGGACGCGGTGAACTTCTGCTACGTCAGCTTCATGCGCGGCGTGCAGAAGCTGCCCGCGGACTCACCGCAGAGCCGCGCGCTGTACGAGTACCTCGCGAGCATCAGCCCGGACGCGAAGTCCCCCGCCCTGCCCTATACCGTGGTGAAGGACGTGCGCGACGTGCCTCGGGGCGGCGCGGAGCGTGGACGCGCCGTGTATCAAGCCGCGTGTCAGGAGTGTCACGGCGAGACGCACACCGGGAAGGGACGACTGACGGAGCTGGCCTCCATCCTCCCCGAGGTGACACGCGACTACGACACGACCTTCCCGGGAGTCCCGCATTCCCTGGTCATCATCGAGAAAGTGCGGCACGGCCAGTTCTTCGGCATCGGCGGAAACATGCCCGCGTACAGCCTGGAAGCACTCTCGAACGAGGACTTGGGGGCGCTGCTCACGTACCTCGGCCTGTAGTAGGAAGCGCGCATGGGGTTTTGGAAGAAGCTCTTTGGTGGTGGGAAGGACGACGCGGGCTCGAAGGAAGTGGTGAGCCCGCGTGAGTATCTGCTTCGCGAGGTGGAGGCCGCGCTGGCCGAAGACCCCTCGGTCGAAGAAGTGGGACGCCTGAAGGACGACTACGGCCTGCACTTCACGAGGGACGGCGAGTCCGTCCAGACGTTCCTCGACAACCTCTTCGCGGAGACCCGCGAGCTGTCCCCCGAGCAGCGCTCACAGGTCATCCGCCGCTTCCTCGGCGCCTTCGCGAAGACGAGTGACCGGCAGCCCACGTGGGAAGAGGTGCAGTCCCAATTGCTGCCCGTGGTGCGCGCGGCCGCGTTCGGCGTGATGGCACCTCCGGCGGACTCGCCCACGCGCACGCTGGTGGCGCGCCACACCCTCCCGTTCCTGCGCGAGCTGCTGGTGGTGGATCAGCCCGACGCGTCCATGTATGTGCAGTACGAACACCTGAACGAGTGGGGCGTCTCCGAGGAGGAGGCCTTCGTCACCGCCTTCGCCAACCTCGCGAGCATCCGGGACGTGGGCGTGGACCTCCAGGAGGAGCGGCCCAGTCCCATCTGGTCCGTCGACTCGGAGGACTCGTATGAGACGTCGCGGCTGCTGCTGCCGGGCTTCCTCGCGTCCTTCGCGGGCCGCGTGTCGGGGCGCCCCATCGCCGTCATCCCCACGCGCTCCACGCTGGTCATCGCCGGAGACCAGGACGCCGCCACGGTGAGCCGGCTGTGCGAGCTGGGCGAGCGCGAGTTCGACGCCAGCGCGCGCAGCATCTCCCCCGCGCTCTACACCGTGGACGACGCGGGCCGCGTGGTGCCCTACCGCAGGCCCGGCCAGGACGCGCTCGCGCTGCGCATCCGCCGCACGCACGTGCGCCTGGCCATGGGTGAGTACACCGCCCAGAAGGAGTTCCTGGACGAGCAGCACGAGGCGAAGGAGGTGGACCTGTTCGTCGCCAGCTACGGCGCGCTGGTCCGCGAGAAGGACGAGTCGCCGCTGTCCTGGTGCAGTTGGAGCGATGACGTGGACGCGCTCCTGCCGGAGACGGACGTCGTCGTCCTGGCCCTGGGCGAGGAGGACCTCGTCCCCGTGCCCTTCTCCGTCGTGCAGCGCCTGGCCCCTGGTTGCCTCACGCGGGTGCCGGAGCTGTGGCCGGTGCGCTACCGCACCACGGCGTGGCCCCAGCCGAAGGTGCTCGAGCAGCTGCGCGCGGCGGCCGTGGACATCTCGACGTACGAAGTTCCCTGACCTTCTCGGAGCGGACGATGCTCGCGTGCTTGGACGTGGACTACCGCTCGGAGGTCACCGTCGCCGCCTGTGTCGTGTTCCGCGACTGGACGGACGCCGCCGAGGCCGCGCACCACGTGGAGCGCGGACCTCCGGCCGAGTCCTATGAGCCGGGGCAGTTCTACCGCCGGGAGCTGCCCCACCTGCTGAAGGTGCTGGCCCGGGTGCCCGAGACACTGGAGGCCATCGTCGTGGATGGCTATGTGTGGCTGGGTGAGGAGAAGCCCGGCCTGGGCGCCCACCTGTACGAGGCCCTGGGCCGCGCGGTGCCCGTCATCGGTGTGGCGAAGACGGCCTTCCACTCCAGCAACAACGCCGTCCCCGTGCTGCGAGGCCAGAGCCAGCGCCCCCTCTTCGTCACCGCCGTGGGCCTGAGCCCCACCGCCGCCGCGGCGCACATCCAGCGCATGCACGGCGACGCGCGCAGGCCCACGCTGCTGGGCCGCGTGGACCGGCTGTGCCGCGAGGCGTGACGGACTTGTATCCCTGACACATCTGTCATGTCCGCCCAGGGCGACGCACCCCGCCCCGGGCCGCGCCTCCTCGGAGAAAGTCAGACACACTATCGGTACGGCTCTTGCTGAGGGGTGAGTCCCCATGCGTCCCCCACGCCTCCAGCGCCGCCAGGTCCTCTCGGGCCTGTTGCTCGTCCTCGTCATCTCCGCGTGTCCCGACCAGAAGCGGCCGCTCACGCGCGCGGAGGTGGAGGCCATCACCTTCACGCGGCTGGAGCGCTTCGGGACGGAGCAGGCGTTCGACTTCCACCTGGAATTGCTGGAGCGGATTCGGGACAGCCTGTGGTCGGGCGGTGGCCCCGTCCTGGGCTGCGGCGGCGCGAGCGGCGATGAAGGGGGGCTCGCACCGGAACCTCCCGCGCAGGACCCGTCCATCACGCACAACCAGGAGTCCGGCGTCGACGAGGGTGACATCGTCAAGGCGGTGGGTGACTGGTTCGTCGTCCTGCGCCGAGGCCGGCTCTTCACCGTGCGACAGGTGGAAGGCGCGTTGCAGCCGGTGGCCCAGGTCGCCGCGTATCCAGTGGGGTTCGCCAGCAGCACCTGGTACGACGAGATGCTGGTGTTCGGCCGCCGCATCGTCGTCGTGGGCTACAGCTACACCTTGAGGTCGACGGAGGTGGGCCTCTTCCGCCTCGACGACGCGGGGGGGCTGACCCATGAGGGCACGCACTTCATCGGCTCCGGCGACTACTACTCGGCACGGGGCTACGCGAGCCGGCTGGTGAATGGCACGCTGGTCTTCTACATGCCCGTCATCCTCTCGGGCCAGCGGGGCCTGCCGCCGGAGCTGCCCAGGGTGCGCTCGTGGCTGAGCGGCGTCGGGTTCTCCGCGTGGAACCCCGTGCTCTCGCGGATGGACATCTACAAACCCTTGCAGACCACCTTGTGGCCCATGTTGCACACGGTGGTGCGGTGCGACCTGAACGCGCCGGCCTTCTCGTGCACGGCGAGCGCGCTGATGGGGCCTCACGGGCAGACTTTCTACGTGTCGCGCGAAGCGGTGTACGTCTGGGTCTCTCCGGGCTTCGAGTCGTGGACCGTCGAGGGCGAGAAGTATGACCCGGAGCGGGTTCGCGACTCGGTGGTGTACCGGATGCCGCTGGACGGGGGGGAGCCCTCCGCCCTGCGCACGCGAGGCAGCCCGACGGATGCCTTCTCCCTGCGGGAGAACGCGGACGGACACCTGGATGCGCTGCTCGTGGCCCAGGCCGGGAAGTGGGGACGGGAGCTGTCCCAGGTCGATGGGCCCATGGCCTTGATGCGCGCGCCGCTCGCGGACTTCTCCCAGGAGCTGGCGCCGTTCCGGCCGGAGCACTTCACCGTGCTGCCGGGCCCCTCGCAGGGCCTCCGGCAGAATCGCTTCGTGGGCAACCACGTGCTGTGGGGCTCGGGTGAGGCGAAGGATGCGTGGAGCACGACTCCGGGCGAGCAGACGGTCTGGGTGACGGACCTGCGCTCGCCGCGTGAAGTGCACCGGCTCTCGCTGGGGCACACGGTGCTTCGGCTGGAGGCGCTGGGCCCCCAGGGGGCGCTCGTGGTGGGCGAGGACCCGGCGGGCCTGCACCTCACCTCGCTGGCGCTGGGGGACGGCGGGCCCGAGCGGCGCGGCTACTTCCGGCACCAGGGCTCGACGCAAGGCGAGACGCGCAGCCATGGCTTCTTCTTCAAGGCGGGGGCGGACGGGGGCGGTGTGCTGGGACTGCCCTTGAGGCTCCAGGGTGAGCAGTGGAGACACCTGACCTACGGCTCGGCGGAGGTGTCCTTCATGCGCGTGGACCCGGACTTGCGGCTGACGAACCTGGGGGCGCTGAGGGCCTCGGAGACCTCGCCGGTCTACGACGCTTGCAGCACGTCGTGCGTGGACTGGTACGGCAATGCGCGCCCCATCTTCTACCGGGACCGCGTGTTCGCGCTGATGGGCTACGAGCTGCTGGAGGCGCGTGTCACCGGGAGCGCGGTGGAGGAGTCCTTCCGCGTGTCGTATCTGCAACCGGCGCGCTGACAGGGCCCTTCGCCCCGCTGGAAAACCCCGCTCCATGGGCATACCTTCCGGGGACCCATGGGCGGCGCGTCTCCTTCACAGCTCGGCTTGTTCGACACCGACGCGCGAGAAGCGGCCGTTGCCCCCTCGTCCGAGCGTCGCCTGCCGGAGCGGGAGGAGGCGCTGTTGCAGGCCGCGAACCTCGCTCGGCGGCTGTCTCAGCGACTGGGCGTGCCGGTCCATCTGCGGCTCACCGACAACCGCGCCACGCTGGTGAGCTTCCGCCACGTGGACTCGGGGCTCCGGCTGCGGCTGCATCATCTCTTCCTCGAGGCACCCGACGACGTGGTGCAGGCCATCGCGCGCTACGCCGCCCGCTCCGATGCGAGCGCGGCGGAGCGGCTGGAGACCTACGCGAGCGAGCGGCAGGGGTTGGTGCGGCGCGAGCGGCGGCCCGGCAAGGCCCTGCGTTCGCGGGGTCGGTGTTTCGACTTGCGCGCCATCCTGGCGAGGCTGGATGCCGAGTGGTTCGGCGGCCGGGTGCGCGTGGACATCGGCTGGGCGCGGCGGCCGGCGAAGGGGCGGCGGCGGAGCATCCATGTCGGGGGCTATGACGCGCGGCTGCGGGAGATTCGCATCCACCCCGCGTTGGATCGGCCGCATGTCCCGGCGTTCGTGGTGGACTACCTGGTGTTCCACTCGATGCTTCATGCGGACCTGCATGAAGAGGAGGGGGGCGGGTTGGACTCGGAGGGACGCTGCGCGCGAGGGCATTCGGCGGCGTTCCTTCAACAAGAGGACACCTTCCCCTTGCGGGACACGGCGCAACGGTGGCTACAGGACAACCACACGTCGCTGCTGCGGGGCTGAGCGTCGAGACGTCCGCACATCGAGTGTGTGGTCCGAGAGGTTGTCCAAGCTCTGGAAAAGCTTTCATGGCGACGCCTGGGGGGCCGCTGCATGCTCAGGGGTGATGCGCTACTTCAACGTGGACGAGGCGAACCGGCTGGTGCCGCTCCTGAGCCGAACCTTCGAGCACATCCGCCCGTGGGTGGAGCGCGTGCAGCAACTGGTGGAGACGCTCGGCACTCCCGAGGGCAAGGCCCTGGCGAACCACGAGGCGCTGCGCGAGGAGCGCGACGCGCTGCTGGAGAAGGTGCGCCTGGAGCTGCGTGAGTTCCACGAGATGGGGCTGGAGATCAAAGGGGCGCAGGGGCTCGTCGACTTCCGGGCGCACCGGGGAGAGGAGCCGGTGTACCTGTGCTGGAGACTGGGTGAGCCCGCTGTGTCTCACTGGCATGGGATGTATGACGGCTTCTCGGGACGCCGCCCCATCGACAGCCCGGATGAGTTCGCTCCTACCTATCTGAGCTGAGCGGCGATTGCTCTTCACGCTTCAGCGCTTGGATGAGCCCGTGGTCGTTGTACACAGCACCAAGCGGAACGAATCCACCGTCGACCCGCCTGGTCACGACACGGCTGAAGCCGATGTACCCATGCACCGTGCAGGTCCCGGGTGAGGCCACATCGAACACCAGGGTATCGGCTCCCCACGTCTCTCCGGTGTCCTGATTGAGGAAGTGCGTCGGCTGCCACTTCCACCCCGGTCCGTTGAGTGCTTCGAGTGCGGCCCCGAGAAACAGGACGGACTTCGAGGCAGGTGCCGCGGGGTCTCCCGGTAGCTCACACGTCCGGCCAGCGTGCTCGACACCTTCTCTCATCGGGGAGACATGGCTGATGACCCACTTGGACTCATGGGTCTCATCGTCAAAGAACAGAGCGCAATAGCCTGACACCTCGGAGCCAGCGCGAGCCTGCATCATGGCCGTACACGCCACGTCGACGAGCTCATCCATGTCGTCGTAGGGACCGACAATATCGCCCTCGTATCGAACGGGTCCGTTGGGGGTGTCGTGGACACGAACATCCAGAGTCGTGCGGACGGTCGCACATCCTCCTGACCCCAACAGGCAGGTGCAGGCCGTGGCCATCGCGACTCGACGCGCTGTCACTTGATCCCCACGATACGCCCCTGTTCATCAATGGCGTACACGGTCTCCACATCGAGGAGCGTCGTGGTCAGGCCACACCTCTCGATGGAGGGAAAGAAGAAGACATAGAAGATGCCACCCTCGCCCTTCTTGATGGAGACCTCATAGGTGCTGGGCTGGGAGAGGCAGCGAGCCAGGCGTTCATCCGCCGTGTTCGACTCGACGCCGTGGGAGAAGTAGTGCTTGAGCGCGGTATCGAGAGCGAGCACCGCCGGACCCTCCATCACGGTCGCGCCTTCCCAGCTCGAAGGATATTGAAGCCGTCGGGCCTCTTCGGGCGGCGCCCACTCGAGCTTGGGTTGCTTGACGTACCCGAAGAAGGAGCACGCGGTCGAGGAGAGCGCCAAGAGCACCACGAAGAGCACGGTCCTCATGGGCTCAAGGAATCCAGTGCTGCCCTTCGAACGGCTGGAAATCACCATCACGTCCCACCGCCTTGCCAATCGGGACCCACTTTCCATCTCGAAGGGCCGAGACCACTCGAGAGAAGTAGTTGTACATGAACGTCCGGCACACGCTGGCCCGCCAATCCCAGTAGAACAGAAGCAGCTTCCGCTCCCACACCTGCTGAGTCCCCGGCTCGGCGACACGGGCAACGCCCCCCAGGGGAGACCATCCTTCTGCACGCCCCTTCCCCAAGTCTCCCTTGGAGAACTCGGGGTTGTGCGGATGGTTGTGCGAGGGGCCGAGCAACAGCGCCGTCTTGCGGTCCAACGTATGGATGGCCGTCGGAACAGCGCAGAACTTCTCTCCGTTGGGGCGGGTGCCACCGATGTCGGAGAGGTAGCTGAGGTAGTACTTCTGGTCCTCCAGGGTTCGATAGTAGAGCGCGCAGTACTCGAACCCGTGTTTGGCCTGAGAGGCGCTCATCGCCGACGCACCGGGCTGCGAGGTCAGCAGCTTGCACGAGTTCTCGGCCAGGTCCTCGAGCGTGTCGAACGGACCCGCCAGCGGGCCGTCAACCTGAAGCTGCCCGTTGGGTAGCGTGACCACCCGGACGTTCAAGTTGGGTGCATTGCAGCCCGACACCATCGGGCCCACCAGCGAAGCCATGACGAGTGCGCGGCTGGGGAATCTGGGCATGCATGGGTGGCCTCACCCACCGCCAACACTCTTGTAGAGCAGTGCCATCTTGTTGCGCGCGGCCAGCAACTGCTGGCGCAGTGAGTCCGCCTGCCTCCCGATGTCGTTGAAGTCCCGCTCCTCCGCGGACCGCGCCACCGCCTGTGCCTCGTCCGCGACCTCCTTCATCCGGTCCTGCAGCGCCTGGAACGCGGCCACCACCTCCGCGTGCTCCTCCGCTGTCTTCGCCTGCTGCCTGCGCGCCGCGAACTCCTGCATCCGGACGTTCAAGTCCCCCGCGCTCTGCCCCACCGCGCCGTAGCGCACGAGCAAGTCCTTGAAGACCTCCGTGCGCTGCTGGAGCTCCTGCGCTCGCGCATGCACCGCCTCCGCCTGCGCCTGCTGCCTGTCGCGCACCTGCGAGATGGCCCCCACCAACGTGGTGATACGGACACGCAGGTCCTCGTCCATGTCCGCCAACGACGCGAGCGTCGCCGAGGCGCGCTCCAGGTGCTTCTCCGTCTGCAAGGGCAACCCCTGGAGCTGCTGGCTCAGGGCCTCGAACCGCGTCAGCCCCTCCTCCAGCGAGCGGGCGGCTTCGACCAGCGCGGAGTCCTTCGGCGTCTCTCTCTTGCTCATGGGCACCCAGCAACATGCCACGGGCCCAGCCAGGGGCACGAGCGGCCCCTTCCCCGTGCTCGTCACCACGCCCCTCCATCCCCAACTTCCCGAGAGCCGTCAGCACCGTCTGTCGCGAGGTTCACACATGCCCAGGGCCCACTTCCTTTCCGTGCTCGTCGCCGGAGCCACCGGCCTGCAAGGCGGCACCGTGGCGCGCCACCTCCGACAGCGAGGCCACCGCGTCGTCGGCTACGTCCGCAGCGCGGACTCCCCCGCCGCCCGAGAGCTCGAGGCCCTGGGCGTCGAGCTCGCCGTCGGCGACTTCGACGACCTCCCCTCCCTCACCCGCGCCGCGGAGGGCGTCGACGCCTTCTACGCCGTCGCCACCCCCTTCGAGTCGGGCGTCGACGCCGAAATCCGCCACGGCATGAACCAGGTGGACGCCGCTCGCATGGCCGAGGTGAAGCACTTCGTCTACTCGTCCGTCGCCGGCGCGGACCGCCTCACCGGCATCCCCCACTTCGACAGCAAGCACCGCGTCGAACTCCACGTGCGCCGCAGCGGCCTGCCCTTCACCATCCTCGGCCCCACCTTCTTCATGGAGAACTTCAACAGCCCCATGTTCGAGGAAGGACTCAAGGCCGGGGTCCTCGCGCTCGGCCTGCCTCCCACCCACGGCCTCCAGATGGTGGCCATGGAGGACCTGGGCGCGCTCGCCACCCGCGTCCTCGAGGACGCCGAGCGCCACATGGACCGCCGCATCGACGTCGCCTCCGACGAAGTCACGGGCCAACAGGCCGCCGGCCTGCTCTCCATGGTGAGCGGCCACCGCATCCACTTCGAACAAATCCCCCTCGACTACATCCGAGAGCGCAGCGAGGACCTCGCCGCCATGTACGAATGGCTGGACCGCGTGGGCTACCACGCGAACACCGTGACGCTGCGCAACGACTACCCCGACGTGCGCTGGAGCACCTTCGAGGACTGGGCCCGGCGACAGGACTGGAGCGGACTCACCTCGCCCGCCTGGCCTCACGCCGCCGCGGAGCCCACGCCTCCGCCTGCCGGACAATGAAGCCCCACGCCCCCCCGGCTCCGCCCCGGGGGAGCCTTGACGCCTCGCCTCCCCAGCCCTCGCGACTGCCTACCTTGAAACCCGAGGAGGCATCGCATGCGCGCGCTCGTGCCCGCCACCGCCGTGCTGCTGCTGGTGGCAGGCTGTGCAACGGAGAAGAGTCTCAAGCCCTCGACGGAAGCCCAGGTGCTCCCCGACAGGAAGAACACCGCCGTCGCGGAAGCCGGAGGCGTGAGGCTGGTGGCGGATGGCTCCGCGTGGAAGGGCTCCCCCTCCAACCTGGAGGGCACCCTCACCCCCGTCTACGTCCGCCTGGAGAACCAGAGCGGCCGGACCCTCCGCATCGAGAACGAGGACTTCCAGCTCATCGGCGCCCAGTCGCGCTTCCGCTACTCCGCGCTGCCCGCCTTCCCCGTGGGCGCCGCGGAGCGCTCCTCCTCCATGAGGGACGAAGGCACGGGCGGCTCCGGTCGCTCCTCCACGTTCTACGTGGGCGCGGGGCCCGCCTGGCGCACCGGCTGGGGCTGGCGCGGGGGCTGGGGCTCGCCCTTCTACGGGCCGTACTACCCAGGCCCGCCCTACTGGGGCTACCAATGCGAGGAGCCCCTGCCCACCCGCGACATGCTCCGCAAGTCGATGCCCGAGGGCACCCTGGAAGACGGAGGCACCATGCAGGGCTTCCTCTACTTCCAGTCCGTCAGCGGACGCGACGAAGGCGTGGTGCTGCAAGCCCGCCCGGTGGACGCGAACAGCGGCGAGGTCCTGGGGACCCTCGACATCCCATTCCAGGTCAAGCAGTAGCCCCTGAACCCGGGACGTCCATCAGTGCAAGGTCACCGACAAGGGGCGTCGGTGATGGCCATTGAGCAGCGACGCCTCGCGCGGCATCCCCAGCTCGCGGCGGATGTCCTCCCCGCGCAGGGAGAAGCCGAACAGCGGCCCCAGCGGCACCACGTCCAGGAGGCCCGTCACGACAGGGCCCAGGCCCAGCAGGGCCAGGGCGGCGCCTCGAGACGACCCCGCGCGCAGCCCGCCCAACACCAGACAGGAGCCCGTCACGATTCGCAGCCACCGCCCCGCTCGCGATGCCATGAAGCCAACAATCATGTGCACCTCCCACGGCCCCAAGATGCACACGCACCTGCGGGCAACCAAGGGCCGGGCCTCTTCGCTCGAGCACGCCCGCCGGGCCGGGCCTTCAGCCTCCGAAGTCCAGGCCGCTGATGGCGTCGTCCCCCTTCGCCGCCTGGTACACGTGCCACGCGGCGGCCAGGTCCTGGAAGGGCAGCCCCACCGAGGTGAACACCGTCACCTCGTCATCGGAGCGCCGCCCGGGCTTCCTGCCGGCAATCACCTCGCCCAGCTCCGCGTGGATGGCGTCCTCGCCCAGCCCCACGTTGCCCACGGCCCCTCCCGCGAGCGCCAGGCCCCGGTGGTCGCAGAAGACACGCGACTGGCTCAAGAGCTCCGCGGAGACCTCCACCTTGCCCGGCTCGTCCGCGCCCAGCGTGGTGATGTGCGTGCCGGGCCGCACCATGCCCGGGAACAGGAAGGGCTCGCGGCTCCACGTCGCGGTGATGACGAGGTCCGCGTCCTCCACCGCCTCCGCCACCGAGTCCGCCTGGCGCACCGGCATGTTCAGCTCCTGGTACATGCGCGCGCAGAAGGCGAAGGCCCGCGCCGCGTCCGTGTCGAACACCCGCACGTGCGACAGCGAGCGCACCAGCCGCAGGGACTTGAGCTGCATCACCGCCTGCGCGCCCGCGCCGATGAGCGCCACGCGGCTCGCGTCCTGACGCGCCAGCACGTCCGCGGCCAGCGCGCCCACCACGCCCGTGCGCACCGCCGTCAGGTGCCCGGAGTCCATCACCGCGAGCAATTCCCCGGTGGCCGCGTCGTTCAGGTGCAGCACCCCCTGGATGGCCGGCGTCCTCGCGGGGAACTTCGAGTGGGTCTTCACCGTGTACGCGGGGACGTCCGGCAGCGCGCCGGGGAAGAGCACCAGCGCGGTGCCCTCCGCGTGCAGGGGCGCGCGGACGCGCTGAGGTGCCACCGTGCGCGCCAGGGCGTCGGAGCGGAAGGCGTCCCGCATGTCCTCCAACAGGGTGAGCGCCTGGAGGTTGCGAGACACATCGGAACGGGTCAACAGAAGGGTGCGCATCTGCCCTTCACCCTAATCGAGCAGGTGCGCGACGACAGCCCCGACGTTGCCTCGTCCGCCCTGTCTGCGGACGACGAATGGACACATCGCCTGTCCGGCGGGGAGAGACAGGCATTCGAGACAAGCGCTGCGCGGGCTCCCCGGACTCCGAGGGCACGGTGAGGCGCTCGGACGTGTGACGCCCGCCATTCCGGGTGCCCGGCCCTACATACAGAGGCCCTCGTGCCCAGATTCTCGGAACGGACGGTACGAGAGGGCGGCGCCTCGGGAGGAGGGTGATGCAGGAGCCGGAGACACGCCCCGGGCAGCGCGAGTCCGAGCGGACAACACCGCTCAGGGCCTCGGACTTCCTGCGCTCGCATCACGAGGCGCTCCTGGAGGACTGGGAGCGCGCGATGCACGCGCACCCTGTCGGCGAGGGGAAGAAGCACTCGTGGCTGCTCAACCACATGCCGGGCCTGCTCCTCGCGCTGGCGGACGCGCTCGACCTGGGAGAGCAAGGCCCCGAAGTCCCGCTGGTGGATGAGCACGCGATAACGCGGCTGAGCCAGGGCTTCGACGTCGGCGAAGTCGCGGCCGAGTTCGCGCTCCTGCGCAAGTGCATCCTCCTGCGCATCGAGGACCTGCCCCGTCCGCTCGCGCGCGGCGAGCTGGTGCGGCTGGAGGACTTCCTGGACCGCGCGGTGGTGCGCACGGTGCGGCGCTTCGCGGAGGAGCGCCAGCGCCACCTCCACGCGCTGGACCGCATGGCCCAGGCCACGCTGGACAGCCCGCCGGTGGACACCTTCCTCATGCGGCTGCTCACCGTGATGGTGGAGTCAGCCCTGGAGGTGGATGCCGCCGGAGTGCTGCTGGTGGAGGGGGACCGGCTGGTGCCGCGCGCCTCGGTGGGGCTGGGAGCCGAGACACCCCGGGGCGGCTCCCTGGCGCTGGACGAGGGCTTCGTCGGCGAGGTGGCGGCGACTCGCGAGCCGGTGATGTTGCGCGCGGGCGCGCTGGACTCGCACGGCGTCCTGCCCGTGTCGCGGGAGCAGGGCTTGCGCGCGCTCTACGGCGTGCCCCTGGTGGAGGGCACGCGCCTGCTGGGCGTGGCCTATCTCGCCTCGCGCACGACGTTTGGTTTCTCCGATGCGAACCTGCTGCTGTTCCGCACCATGTGTCAGCGCGGGGCCGCGTACATCCTCCAAGCCCGATTGCAGGACCTGGAGCGGGAGGCGCGGGTGGAGGCCCAGCGCTCGCTCGCGCTGCTCGACGCGCTGCTGGAGGCCGCGCCCCTGGGCATGGCCTTCCTGGACCGCGACCTGCGCTACCTGCGCATCAACCAGACGCTGGCGGAGCTCAATGGCCTCCCCGTGGAGGCCCATCAAGGGCAGCCGCTCCGGGACGTCCTGCCCCCCGCGGTGGCGGACCTGCTGGAGCCTCGGCTCCGACGGGTGCTGGAGACGGGCGAGCCCTTGCAGTCCTTCGAGTTCGCCACGCCCTCCGAGCTGAAGTCCAAGCTGGGGACGCGGATGTGGCAGGCGACGTTCTATCCGGTGCGAGGGCCTCGCGAGGCGGAGATGCTGGGCCTGGGGTGCGTGCTGGTGGATGTCACCGACCACAAGCTGGCGGAGGCCGCGCTCCAGCGTGCATTGGACTTCCGCGAGCAGCTGCTGGCCATCCTGGGCCATGACCTGCGCAACCCGCTCAATGCCATCAGCGCGTCGGCCTTCCAGCTCGCGCGCGCGGAGGAGCTGGAGACCGCGGAGCGCCGCGCGGTGGAGCGCATCCGCAAGTCCGCCGGGCGGATGGGCCGGATGATTACAGACATCCTCGACTTCGCGCGCAGCAAGCTGGGCGAGGGCATCCCCGTCTCACCCCAGCCGATGAACCTGGCCGACGTGTGTCAGGCCACGCTGGAGGAGTTGCAGGTGGCGCACCCGGGGCGCCCGCTCGTGTTCGAGACCGCTGGAGACACGTCGGGAGACTGGGACCCGGACCGCGTGGCGCAGGTGCTGGGAAACCTGGTGGCCAACGCGCTCCAGCACGGCGACGACAACTCCCCCATCCGCACCACCGTGCGCGGCGAGGCGCGCGACGTGCTGCTGGAGGTCCACAACCGGGGCGAGCCCATTGCGCCGCAGCTCCTGCCGCGCATCTTCGACCCGTTCAAGACGCCCGAGGCCGCGCCTCCGAAGGCGACCTCTCCGCAGAAGCAGCAGCGCAGCCTGGGCCTGGGCCTCTACATCGTCCACCAGATTGCCCGCGCGCACGGCGGCCGCGTGGAGGTGCGCTCCTCGAAGGAGGAGGGCACCACGTTCCGCGTGTACTGGCCGCGCGTCAGGGCCGCCTCGTAGCCGTCACTTCGCGGGCGTCAGGGCCAGCGTGTGGATGGCCTCCGCGAGCATCTGCGTCCCCACGTGCAGGCTCTCCAGCGAGATGGACTCATCGGGCGCGTGGCCCGTGTACTCCTCGCCGGGGAAGCCGGGGCCGAAGTCGACGGCCTTGGGGAACAGCCGCGCATAGGTGCCGCCGCGCACGGACGTGGGCTTCGCGTCCGGGGCGTTCTTGTGGCGCTTGTAGATGTCCATCAGCGTGGTGACGAGCGTGCCGGACGTGTCCGCCTCGTGCGCATCCCCCACGTAGCGCCCGGTGGCCTCCTTCAAGCGCCCACCGGAGTCCTGCCCCACCAGCGCGGCGGCCTTGTCGAGCGCGGCGTTGAACGTCGCGGCGTCCTGCCCTCGAGGACGGCGCATGTTGACGCCCAGGCTCACCTGTCCGTCCGCCACGCGCAGCACCGTGGGCGCGGCAATCAACGGCCCCATCAACCCATCATCCGCGTACGCCACGCCCAGCTTCTTGCCGAAGTGGTCCCCGTCGAAGCGCTGCGCCAGGACGCGCAGCATGGCGGCGATGCCGTTGTCCTCGAGCGGCAGCCGCGCCGCGACCGCGGACAAGTCCCACAGCGCGTTGTGTCCCTCGTCGGCGATGGAGGCGTGCACCGCCTTGCCGTGCACGGTGAGCACGAGCGCCTGCGCGTCCTCCTTCACCTCGGCCTTGAGCGAGGCGCGGGCCTTCTGCTCGGCGTCGATGGCGGCGCGCACCTCCGTCAGCGCCTGCGCGAGGGTGCGGCCCTCCGCGGGCACCAGCTTCAGCGTCGCGGCGCCGGGCACCTGCGTGAGGAACTCGCCGCCCTTCACGTCGACCGCGCGCAGGGTGGCGCTGGGAGACTTCACCGCCTCGCCCACGGGGGCCGCCAGGTTCCACGCGACGAAGCCGGACTGCGCGGCCACCACCGGGTAGGAGGAGTCCACGGAGATGACGTGCGTGGGCTTGGGCTCGCTGGCCGCGTACCGCCCCATGCCGTTCCAGTCGCTCTCCTCGCCATTGCCCACGATGACCAGCACCCGCCCCTGGGGCTTCAGGCCCAGCTGACGCGCGTAGTCGAGCGCCACCAGCGCCGACGCGAGCGGCCCCTTGTCGTCCTCGACGCCTCGGCCGAAGAGGCGGCCGTCCTGGACGTAGGGCTCGAAGGGCGGGCGCTTCCACTCGTGCGGGGGCGCGGGCACCACATCGCCGTGGAACACGAGGCCCAAGGAGGGCTCACCCGAGCCCCAGGACAGCTCGAACACGTCATTGGCGCCCACGGCGCGGTACGCCATGCCGTGGGCCTTGGCCCACTTCTGGAGGAAGCGGCCCATGGCGGCGACCTCGGGGCTCTTCGAGGCGTGCACCTCGCTGCTGACCGTCTTGAAGCGCACGAGCTGCTGGGTCAACTCCACGACCTCGTCGAGCGCGCAGGCCTGGACGTACGCGGCATGCCGCTCCTGGGGAGAGGCCTCCTTCATCGCTTTCGCCGAGAAGCGCGCGGCGCGGGCCTTGGGGGAGCCCTGACAGCGGGCATCCGGCTGCCCGGCGAGGGCGAGAGAGGGGACGAGACACAGGAAGGCGGCGGCGGAAGGGAGGCGCATGCGGTGGGAGACCCTATTTCACCGGGGCAGGCGGGCCTACCTCGGCGGACGGCCAGCGGCTCCGCGTGGCGCCCGCAGGGCCCCCTGCCCCTTCTGGGGGTGAAACCCGACGGGCGGGAGGCTATTCCTGGGGCATGTTCTTCGACTCCACCAAGAAGCTGAGGATGCCGACGTCCGCGGAGGCGCTGCCTGGCCGCGCGGAGGAGATGCCCGTTCCCCCCCGGCACGAGGTGCTGGGCACACCCCTGAAGGGCCCTCTCCCCGAAGGCCACGAGGCCGCCGTCTTCGGCCTGGGGTGCTTCTGGGGCGCGGAGCGGAAGTTCTGGAAGACGCCGGGGGTGTACAGCACGTCGGTGGGCTACGCGGCGGGCCTGACGCCCAACCCCACCTACCGCGAGGTGTGCAGCGGGCTCACCGGCCACAACGAGGTGGTCCGCGTCGTGTTCGACCCGAAGAAGGTCAGCTACGAGCAGCTCCTGCGCGTGTTCTGGGAGAACCACGACCCGACGCAGGGCATGCGGCAGGGGAACGACGCGGGCACGCAGTACCGCTCCGGCATCTACTTCACGACCGAGGCGCAGCAGCGCGCCGCCGAGGCCAGCCGGGACGCGTACCAGAAGGCGCTCTCCGCGAAGGGGCTGGGCACCATCACCACCGAAATCCTGCCCGCGCCCACGTACTACTTCGCCGAGGACTACCATCAGCAGTACCTGGAGAAGAACCCGGACGGGTACTGCGGCCTGGGCGGCACGGGCGTGAGCTGCCCCATCGGGGTCGGCGTCAGCGCGTGAGGCGTGACAACCTGTCACGACAGCTTGTCATCCTCGCTTGAACAACCCCTGACAGGACGGGCCCCTCCTCTGGCGCGTCCTGTCTGGCTTCCAGGTGTGTCTCCCGAGTGAAGACAGACACGAGGGACGTGCTGGCATCGTGATTGCTCTTGTCCTCCGCACCCCCGAGGGGGAGGAGGCAGCCCACACGATGAAGCCCATGTTCCGGAAGTCCCTCTGGTTGTTCGCAGTCGCGCTCGTCCCGGTCTCCGCGATGGCGGCGGGACTCCTGTACGTCTCCAAGCTGATGCATGAGACGCCGGCGGACCCCACGCTGCCGCTCCAGGAGGGCCTCGCCAAGGCGGGCGACGTGCGACAGGTGAGCGAGCACGGCTACGAAGTCACCGTCGCGACGAGCCTCACCGAGCAGCTCTCGCAGCAGAACGAATCACCCGCCACCCAGGCCCGCATCGTCCCCGCCTTCAAGGAAGGCAAGGCCCAGGGATTCAAGTTCTTCGCCATCCGCCCGGGCTCCATCTACGCCCGGCTGGGGCTCCAGAACGGAGACATCCTCCAGCGCGTCAACGGCCACGCCCTCGACACGCCGGAGAAGGCGATGGAGGCCTATACCCGGTTGCAGGATGTCCGGCGCGTGGAGGTGGACCTGCTGCGCGACGGTGTCGTGCTGCACAAGGTCTACGACTTGAAGTGAGGGAAAGGAACCGGCCCGGTGACGGGGACGCTCGCGAGGAGCGCCCACTCCATCCCGGGCCGCGAAGCCAGCTCAGCCGAGGTTGTGGAACACGCGCTGGACGTCGTCGTCCTGCTCCAGCATGTCGACCAGCTCGAGCACCTCGGTGGCCTTGTCCTCGGGCAGCTCGATGAGGTTCTCCGCGATGTACTCGGAGTCGGCGGAGATGGGCGTCAGGCCCTTCTCCTCGATGGCGTGCTGGAGCTTGCCGAAGTCGGCGAAGGCGCAGCGGATGATGAGCTGCTTCTCACCCTTCTCCCCCGTCCCCTCGCCCATCTCCTCCAGGCCGTGGTCGATGAGCTCCAGCTCCAGCTCCTCCTGGTTGAGTCCCTCCGGATTCAGCCGGAAGACCCCCATGTGCTTGAACATGTACGCGACGCTGCCGGTGCTGCCCAGGTTGCCGGAGTGCTTGTTGAAACACGCCCGCACGTTCGCCACGGTGCGCACCACGTTGTCCGTGGCCGTCTCCACAATCAGCGCGATGCCGTTCGGCGCATAACCCTCGTACAACACGATGTCGTACTGGGTGGTGTCCTTGCCGCTGGCGCGCTTGATGGCCGCCTCGACCTTGTCCTTCGGCATGTTCGCGGCGCGGGCGTTCTGGAGCACTCGGCGCAGCGTGGAGTTCGTGTCGGGGCTGGGTCCGCCGGACTTCACCGCGATGGCGATGTCCTTGCTGATGCGCGTGAAGACCTTCGCCATCTTGTTCCAGCGGGCCATCATCGTGGCCTTGCGTGTCTCGAAAATGCGTCCCATGGGCGGCGAATCTAGCGCAACTCGGAGGGGACGCCCGCGATTGATGTACGGGGCGTCCACCTTCCAGCGCTGTGATGGGACTCGGGCGGGCCCACCCCCGAGGCACGTGCGGCCCCGCGGAACTACCGGGCCTGCTGCGCCTGGGCGTCACCCCGCGCGAGCTGCGCGGGCGACAAGCTGTTGGTCCCCGTGCCCTGCGCGCCGTTCGCGAACGCGCGCTCCATGTGGCCGTCCAACTGCCCCACGGCCATCAACCCCGCCATGCGGAAGTCCGAGATGAACGACCACAGCGGATACTTGAAGCTCGCGGGCTTGTTGCGCTCGATGAAGAAGTGGCTGAACCACGCGAAGCCATAGGCGGAGACGAGCGCGACGGGAATCAGCGCCGCGCGGCCCGTGACGATGGCCGCGACGGCCGTGGCCACGCCCAGACTGCTCCCCACGAAGTGGAAGCGCCGAGTCACCGGCAGCGAGTGCTCACGAAGGTAGAAGTGCCAGAACTCGCCATAGGTCTGGATGGGCTTGGACATAGGGTAAAGTTGTGTCCAGGCAGGGGCTTCACGTCAACCCACCGCGTGCCCGAGGGCCCCTCCCACGGCCGGGCAGGCAGGCAGACACCCCGCCATCCAGCCTCACGCGCATTTTTCGACAGGCCGTTATCGGCTCGATTTCCTGGGACACCAGGACTCCGCGAAGGCCACGGGTCGTGGGAGACTCGGGCGCGATGACGGATTGGATTCCCAAGCCGAACCCGAAGGTGGACCTGCGCAGCCTGACCCTCAGTCCGGAGGAGGGCTTCGTGCTCTCCCGTCTGGATGGCGCCACCGCCGCCCGGAATCTGCCCGCCCTCACGGGCCTTCCCGCCGAGCGGCTCCAGGGCATCCTCACCCGGCTGCTCTCCCAGGGGGCCCTGCTTCCCGTGGCGAGTGCGGGGGGAGCCCCTCCCTCAACCACCCCAGGCCTGCGGGCCACCCCTGGAGCAGCCACCGCCAGGCCCGCGCCCTCCCCGGCGGGAGCCCCGGGTGCGGGGCCGGTCTCGCCCTCCCCCACGGTGAGTCCCGGCGATGAGCCGCTCGCGCCCGAGGCCCCCGTCGAGGCCACGGAGGAGGAACTGCCCACCCTCGACCTCATGCTCGACGAGGCGGAGGCCAACACCACCGCACCCGCTCCCCCTGCCTCCGAAGACTCCCCGTCCTCGGACACCACGGACGGGCCCGAGGACGACGACCTCCCGGAGGTGGCGCTGGGCAACTACCGCCAGCTCTTCGAGACGCGGCTGCACCCGCTGCCGGAGGATCAACGCGTGGCGGTCGCGCGCGGGGCGGAGGACCCGGAGCTGTCCGCGCTGTGCTTCGACCCGGTGCCCGCCATCATCAAGGCGGTGATGGAGAATCCGCGCACGGGCCTGGCGCATGCGCGGCTCATCGCGCGCAACCACCGCAACCCCGTGGGCCTGGAGGCGCTGTGTGCTCGCGCGGCCTTCACGGCGGACACGGGCGTGCGGCGGTGGCTGGTGCGCAACCCGCAGCTGCCCTCGGGGCTGTTCCGTCGGCTGTGGAGCGCCCGGCGGCTGATGGAGCTGCACAAGGTGACGGTGGACCGCGACGTGCCGGAGTCGACGCGGCGCTCGGCGCGCGAGGTGCTGCGTCAGCGCTTCACCACCGGCCCCGCCGAGGAGAAGGTGGAGCTCATCCTCAACACGGAGGGCCGCGCCCTGGGCGCGCTCGTGGGCATGTCCGTGGATGGGAAGACCGCCTCCATGTTGTGCGGGCGCACGTATCGCTCGCCCATGCTCATCCAGAACATCGCGCGGTGGAGCGCGGCGCCCCCGGCGCTCATCGCGCACCTGCTCAAGCAGGAGGCCGTGCGCCGTCAGCCGCAGCTGCGCCTGCTGCTCATCCGCCACCCCAACGCGCCCGCGGACGCGAAGCGCGGCGGCTGAGCAGGTCTCACAGCCGGCGCCCGGTGAGGATGGGCTGATAGAAGCCCGTCTCCTCGGGGGCGTACCAGCGCGTGTCCACCAGGCCCGCGCGAGTCAGCGCCCGCTCCACCTCCACGCGCTGGAGCGCGCGGTAGACGCCGGTGTGCTCGGTGGCCTGCCAGCCTGAACCCTCGGGGCGCAGGATGAACTGATGGACCTTGTACGTCCTGCCGTCCGTGGACCAGTCCCAGACCTGGAACAGGATGCGGCGGCCCTCGGGCGCATCGAGCACGCGCTCCGAGGTGAAGCGCGGCTGCTGCGTCATGAGCAGGTCATAGTCGCGGATGCTCAGCGCCAGCAGTCCGCCGGGCACCAGCCGGGAGACCATCGCGTTCGCGGCGGCGTCCAGGTCCTCATCGGTGAGCAGGTGCGGAACCGCGTTGTCGAACGCGACGACGACGTCGAACGAGCCCGGCACCTGGACGTCCAGGGTCCGCATGTCCGCGACGCCCGTGGTGAGGTGGACGCCCATGGCCCGCGCCTCGCGTTCGGCGCGAGCCACGGCGGTGGGACTCAGGTCGGTGGCGTGGACGACATAGCCTCGGCCCGCGAGCCCCAGGGCCTGGGTGCCGATGCCACACGCGCAATCCAACACACGCCGGGGAGGGGGCGCGCCGCTGCGGCGCAGCAGGGCGTCCAGCGTGGCGCCCTGTCGCTCCACCGTCTGCGCCCAGTTGGCGAAGAGCAGGTGGTACTCCTCCGCCAGCCCCTCGTAGAAGTCCCGCACGGGCTCGCTCATACGGAGGGCCTCGCTCGAGGGCTGCATCGTTGCTGGGGCGGCCTGGGCGGACTCATGTTCCGAAGGTGCGTCCCTCTAGCGCTTCGATGGCGGCCCGCACATGGGCGGGAATGGGGACTGTCTCGTGGGTGACGTAGTTGAGCGCCACGATGACGGCGGTGCCCTTCGTGTAGAGCACACCGTCCTCCTCGCCGAACACGGCGTGCTCCAGCGTCATGGACGAGTTGCCGATGCGCGAGGTCCGCGCGCAGGCCACCAGCCGGGCCGGGAAGACGACGGGGCGGAGGTACTCGGCTTGCGTGGTCTTGAGGATGGGACCGATGCCGCCGGGGGCGCGGGCGTCTCCCGAGCCAGAGGGTCCCGTCAGACCGACGCGCGAGAGGTAGGGGATGCGAGCGGACTCGAACCACGTGAAGGTCCGGGCATTGTTCGCGTGGCCGAACGCGTCCATTTCACTCCAATGCAGAGTGAACGGGACGCTCACGGGGAAGTCCTTGGGGGAGATATCCGCCATGGGAGGCAGGGTGCCCCAGTCGAGGCCACGAGGGAACGAAGAACACCGCCTGCCTGCCCTCCAGCCAGCACCCCACACCGTGGTAATCCAGCAACACGATGAGTCCACGACTCCTGCTTTCCGCGCTGGCCCTCACGGGGCTCGGTGTCGCGCACCCGGCCTGGGCCACCTCGCCCGAGGCCCCGAAGGCCCCTCGCTCCGGCACGATGAAGGCCCCCACCGCGACAGGCCCCACGTCCACGAGCCCCGCGAAGGCGCCACGGCCCGACAGCGCCACGGCCGCGACGGGCACTCCCTCCACGAGCCCCGCGAAGACGTCAGGCACCACGAGCACCACCACCCCGGCGGCCACCGCGAGCACCACCCCGGCGGGCACCACGAGCACCACCACCCCGGCGGCCACCGCGAGCACCACCCCGGCGGGCATCGCGCCCACGAGCCCCGTGCGCCACCGCGTCACCCCGGCCGAGGCCCCGCGCCACCTCATCGCGGGAGGCAAGGGCCGCGCGACGCTGTTCCTCAACGCGAGCACGGGCGCCACGGCCGCGTCGCTCACGCTGCTGGAGCTCCAGCCCGGCGGCGAGGTGCCCGAACACACCCACGACACGAGCGTCGAGATTCTCTACATCGAGGACGGCGCCGCGGACATGACGGTGGCGGGACAGACGCTTCGCGTGAGCAAGGGAGACGCCGTCTACATCCCCGCGGGCGCGAAGCACTCCGCGAAGGTGGTGTCCCCCGGCGCGCCCTTCAAGGCCGTGCAGGTCTACGCGGGCTCCGGCCCCGAGCAGCGCTTCACCCAAGGCCCCAGGGAGACCGCCCCCCATGGCCCGTAAGCCGACCGGGACGGCGCAGCGCCAGGAACCCACCACCCCCGCCGAGCCGACGCCGCGCCCCCACCCGGTGCTCTCTCGCAACGAGACGGCGCCCATCTCCGACAGCGGCACCGCGACGAAGCCTCAACATCACGCGGGCATGGTGCGGTGGCTCCACCCCGCCCAGCTGCTGCGCACGGGCCTGGACGCACTCGTCGCCGCCGTGTTCGGCGCCCGCGCGGACCATCGGCTCATCGAAGCCGTCGTGCGTCCGCAGGACCCCTACTTCGACTACTCACAGGAGACGTCGCCGGAGGGGGACTTCTGGCTCGACTACGTCGCGGACACGGGCGACGGCTGGGACTCGACGTACACCGTGGCGCGGCTGCTCGCGTTGCCGGAGCTGAAGCTCCCCGTGCGAGGACAGCCGCGCGCCGGTGAGTTCGACACGCAGCGCGGCCGGGTGCTCGTGATGGGCGGCGACGGCGTGTACCCCGGCGCCAGCCGCGAGGTCTACGAAGAGCGATTGATTCAGCCCTACGAAGCGGCCATGCGCCGCTCGAGCACCCCCAACCCGGACCTGTTCATCATCCCGGGCAACCACGACTGGTACGACGGCCTGTCCGCGTTCATGCGGCTGTTCTGCGCGAACCGCTGGATTGCCGGACGGCGCACGCGGCAGAGCCGCAGCTACTTCTCGCTGAAGCTGCCCCAGGGGTGGTGGCTCATCGGCACCGACGTGCAGCTCAACAGCGACATCGACGTGCCGCAGGTGGAGTACTTCCGGCAGGTGGCGGACCAGATGGGCCCGGAGGACCGCGTCATCCTCTGCAACGCGGAGCCCGCCTGGATTCTCGCGGCCACGCAGCGGCGCAAGGGCAGCTACCTGGAGAACAACCTGGAGTACCTCCAGGAGAAGGTGCTCGGCCGGCGCATCAGCATCTTCCTCGCGGGAGACCTGCACCACTACCGGCGCCACGAGGACGCGGCGGGCCGGCAGAAAATCACCGCGGGCGGAGGCGGCGCCTTCATGCACCCCACGCACGCGCCCAAGGCCCATGTGCTGCGCGACGGGTACATGCTCCAGAAGAGCTTCCCGGATGAGCGCACGTCCCGGAGCCTGGCGCGAAAGAACCTGTTCCTCATCCGCTACAGCCCGCTGTTCGGCCTGCTGACGGGCGCGCTGTACCTGCTCCTCGCGCTCGCGGCCTACGCGGAGGTGGGCTCGCTGGGGGTCTCCCAGCTCGGCGACGTGGTGCTCGCGGTGGGCAACAGCATGGTGAGCCGCCCTTGGACGATGGTGCTGGGGCTCGCCACCATCGGCGGACTCATCGGCTTCGCGGACGCGGCCTTCGGCAAGTGGCGCGGGCTCGCGGGCACCTTGCATGGCCTCGCCCACATCTTCACGGCCTTCTTCGTCGCGTGGGGAGGCACCTACCTGGCGGTGAGTGGCATGGGCATCTGTCCCGAGCTCACGCCCGACGGGCTCAACTGCACGGCGGGCTGGCTGCACCTGGCGGGCAAGTTCGCGATGTCCTCCGGCCTCACGTTCCTGGGCGGCTTCCTCTTCGGCCCCTTCGTCATGGGCTTGTACCTGTGGCTGAGCGTCAACCTCTTCGGCGCCCACTCCAACGAGGCGTTCATCTCGCTGGCGCTGCCGGACTGGAAGAACTTCCTGCGCCTGCACATCAACGCGAAGGGACAGCTCACGGTGTATCCCGTGGGCATCGAGCGGGTGCCTCGGAAGTGGAAGCGCACCCACGCGGGTCCCCAGGCGCCCGCGTACGAGCCGGATGACGCCAAGGCCACGCCTCCGACGCTCATCGAGCCCCCTCTGAAAATCTAGGGGTCCCCCAAGGGCAGCCGTGCCACCTCCGAACAACGGCTGTCCCACAACCGCACAGCGGTGGGCTTCATCCCGGCGAAGACTGTCGTCAGTTCGCGCCCTTGAGCCACGGCGCACGTTGGCACGCGGTTGGCTCTACGGTGAGACATGCCCTCCTTCTTCCAGGACCTGCGCCACGGCGCCCGCTCCCTCCGCCGCAGCCCCGGCTTCACCCTGGCGACGGTGCTGGCGTTGGCCTTCGGCATCGGGGCCAACACGCTGCTCTTCAGCGTGGTGAGCGCCCTGCTGCTCCGACCGCTCCCCCTCCCCAGGGCGGAGCGCATCGTCTCCGTGTGGGGCAAGGACCTCCAGAACGAAGGCGAGCAGGCGGGACTGTCCCGCCTGGACGCGGAGGACCTGCGCCAGAAGGTGAAGTCCTTCGAGGCCTTCGCGACCTTCTCCGTCTCCGGAGTCACCCTCACGGCCCCCCACCAGGAGCCGGAGCGCGTGGAGGGGACGATGGTGTCGCAGGACTTCTTCCGCGTGGCGGGGGTGGCGCCCCTGCTTGGCCGGGTCCTCACCGAGGAGGAACACCTGCTCAACGGCCCCCGAGCGGTGGTGCTCTCCCATGCGCTGTGGAAGCAGCGCTTTGCCGCGGACCCTCGGGTGCTGGAGCGCATGTTGGAGATGGATGGCCAGTCCTACCAGGTGGTCGGCGTGATGCCCGAGGGCTTCGACTTTCCCCGGGAAGACACCTCCGAGCCGGTGGCGCTCTGGACCTCCCTTGCAGCGGAGGGCTTCATTCGCGACAGCTGGGACAGTCGCGGCACACACATGCTCACGGGAGTGGCCCTGCTCGCGGCGGGGACCACGGTGGAGCAGGCGGACTCGGAGACGCGCACGGTGATGGCGGCGCTGACCCAGGCCTATCCCGACAGCAACGCCCGTACGAGCGCCTCGGTGGAGTCCCTCCAGGTGCGGCTGTCCAAGGACACGCGCAAGCCCGCGCTGCTGCTGCTGGGGGCCGTGTCGCTGCTCTTGCTGATCGCCTGCGTCAACGTCGCGCAGTTGCTGCTCGCGCGAGCCATGGCGCGGCAGCAAGAGTTCGCGGTGCGCGCGGCGCTGGGTGCGGGCCGGGGCGCGCTGGCGCGGCAGTTGTTGGCGGAAGGCTCGCTGCTGGCCGTCGCGGGAGGTGCCGCGGGGCTGCTCCTGGGGGCCTGGGGCACGGATGTGCTCAGCACCCTATTGCCTGAGTCAGTGCGCCAGGTGCAGGCCGTGCGCGTGGACGGACGCGCCCTGCTCTACACGGCGGGGCTGGTGATGGCGGTGGCCTTGATGTGTGGGCTCGCGCCCCTGGGCACGGCGGCGAAGGCGAGCCTGGGCGGGCTCCTCCAGAGCACCCGCGGCACGAGCGCCAGCAAGTCCGCGCTGCGCTGGCGCGCGGTCCTGGTGTCCACGCAGGTGGCGCTCGCGCTGATGTTGCTGGTGGGCGCGGGGTTGCTGGTGCGCAGCGCGCAGCAACTGGCGGAGGTGGACCCGGGCTACCGCGCGGAGGATGTGACGCTGTTGCGCTTCAACCTCCCGAGCCCGCGCTACACGAGCGAGACGATGGTGCCCTTCTACCAACGCCTGCTCGAGCAGGTGCGCGCGCGGCCGGGCGTGGAGTTCGCGGCCCTCATGACGCCGGGCGTGGCGATCACGTCGGGCATCAGCCTGACCATGGAGATTCCCGGCCGCCCCACGCCTCCGTCCGAGCGGCTCAGCACCAGCTACCGGGCGATGAGCGATGGCGCGGTCGCGACGCTGGGGCTGGCGCTGAAGCAGGGGCGCGACTTCACCCCCCAGGACACGAAGAGCTCTCTTCCGGTGGTGATTGTGAATGAGTCCTTCGCCCGGCGGTTCTTCCCAGGGGAAGAGCTGCTCGGCAAGCGCGTGCGCATCGGCTACGGCGAGTCCATTGACCGTGAGGTGGTGGGCGTGGTGGGCGACATGCGCGCGCGGGGATTGGACAAGGCGGCGGAGCCGGAGCTCTACGCGCCGCTCAGCCAGACGCCGTGGCCGTTCACCTCGATGATTGTGCGCAGCCCGCTGCCCATGGCGTCTGTCTCCGCGTTGGTGAAGGCGGAGCTGGCCCAGCTCGACTCCGGACTGTCGACGCGCCCACCCACGACGCTGGAGCAGAACCTGGAGGCCTCCGTGGCGAACCGCAGCTTCCAGCGGGTGCTGCTGCTCTCGTTCGCGGTCTCCGCGGTGGCGCTGGCGTCGCTCGGAATCTACGGGTTGATGGCGTACAGCGTGGCGCAGCGGCGCCGGGAGCTGGGCATCCGGCTGGCGCTGGGCGCGCTTCCGTCGGACGTGGTGCGGCTGGTGATGAACCAGGCGCTGCGGATGTGCGTGGTGGGCCTGGGCGTGGGCCTGGTGTTGTCGCTGGCGCTGTCGCGTGTGCTGGAGGGCATGCTGTACGGCGTGAGCGCCCTGGACCCGGTGACGTTCCTGTCGGTGCCGCTGTTGCTGCTCGCGGTGGTGGCGCTCGCGAGCTGGCTCCCCGCGCGCCGGGCGTCTCGGGTATCACCCGGCGTGGCGATGACCACGGACTGAAAAGCGGGCGAGCGTGTTCCTCCGTGGAGAGCCCGCGCCGCAACGGGCGGGCGACGGTGCTCCTGGACGTGGAGAAGTCGCTGACGCCGGAGCGGCACGGGCGGCGGCTCCTGGCCTCGTGCTCTGAGCGGGAGGGCTACACCAGCCCTCGCGCGAGACAGCCCAGCGAGGACACCGCGGCTTCGATGCGCGGTGTCCACGGCTGACCGCAGCTCAGGCGGATGAAGTTCCGGTAGGAGTCCGTCCGCGCGGAGAAGATGGGGCCGGGCGCCACGCTGATGCCCACGGCGAAGGCGCGCTCGTGCAGGGCCAGGGAGTCCACCGTGGGCGGCAGCTCCACCCACAACAGCGAGCCGCCCTCCGGCCGAGCCACCCGCGTCCCCTCCGGGAAGAACTCCGCCACGGCCTCCGCCATCCGCTCCACCTGGGCCTTCAAGCCCCGGCGCAGCGCGCGCAGGTGCCGGTCATACCCGCCCTCTTCCAGGAAGCGGGCGATGGCGAGCGGCGGCAAGGTGGCCGTCGCCACCGTGTGCGAGAACTTGAGCAGCTCCACGCGCTCGCGGAACTTCCCGGGCGCGACGTACCCCACGCGGAACCCCGGCGCGAGCGTCTTCGAGAACGAGCCACACAGCATCACGTTCCCCGTCGTGTCGAAGGACTTGCACGTGCGCGGACGCTCCGGGCCGAAGTGCAGGTCGCCGTAGAGGTCGTCCTCGATGAGCGGGATGCCTCGCTCCTCCAGCATCGCCACCAGCCGGCGCCGGTTCTCCTCCGGCATGCAGCTGCCCACCGGGTTGCTGAAGCTGGGCACCACCAGCACCGCCGCCACCCGCCGCCGCTCCAGCGCGGCCTGGAGCGCATCCAGCTCCATGCCGTGGCGAGGCGAGCACGGAATCTCCAGCGCCTTCAGTCCCAGCGACTCGATGTTCTGGAGCGTGCCGTAGTACGCGGGGGACTCGATGGCGATGGTGTCGCCCGTGCGCGCGACGGCGAGCAGGCCCAGGTGGATGGCCTCGGACGCGCCACAGGTGATGATGAAGTCGTCCGCGGCCAGCGCCCCGCCCCAGTCGAGCGAGCGGCGCGCGAGCTGCTGCCGCAGCTCCAGGCACCCCGGCGGCGCGTCGTACAGGATGCCCAGCTCACCGGACTCGCGCGTGAGGATGTTCAGCTCGCGCATCAGCCGCCGCACCGGCAGCAGCTCCGTCGCGGGCCACGCGCCGCCGAGCTGGATGACGCGAGGGTCCCTCATCGCGCGATACACCTGGGACACCAGGCCGCTCACCGTCACGGGCGTGGCGCTCTTGGCGGGCTGGGACACCTGCGGCTCGGCGAGGCGGGGGCGCTCGCGGCGGCGCACGTAGTGACCGGACTGTGGCCGCGTCTCGATGAGTCCGACGGCCTCGAGGTGCATGTACGCCTGGAGCACCGTGGAGATGCTCACGCGCTCACGCAGGCTGAGCTGCCGCACGGACGGCAGCCTGTCCCCGCCCCGCAGCGTGCCCGCGGCAATCGCGTCCGACAGCCGCTCGGCCACCTGCTCGTACAACTTGGGTTTGTGTGCCAGCGCGCCCATTCAAGCCCTCGTGCATGAGTCCGTTCCGCGACTTGTATCGGTAACGGGCTGGCCGCCCGCCGCCCAGATACACCTCCCTCGCGGCTCGACCAGTACAGTTCCCGTGTCCCTGACTGTACTGGTCACAAACCCGAGTTGCTGCATCTGTTCTGTTTCCCCGCCGGGGCGCATGGTGCCGTGCCAGGAGGACATGGAGCCATGCAGTCGATGAGCGCTCTCACGCGGCGGGGCTGGTTGAGCACGCTGTGGAATCAACTGAGGCCAGAAGTTCCCACGGACGCGGAGACCGGCGCCGTGGCGCTGTTTCAAGGAGCCCTGTGGAGTCGCCACCTGGACGGGAGCGAGGGTCTCTCGCTCACCTGTACCGAGGGCCAGCTCTGGCTCACCTTCGAGTCGGACCCACGGGACTACATCCTGGAGCCCGGGAGCACCCTGCGCCTGGCGAAGCCGGGGCTCGTCGTGGTGCAGGCGACGAGACCCTCGCGGATGCGGCTGGCGAAGGCATCGCACGTCGCTTGAAGACTCACTCGACGGCGTGGCCCTCCAGCTTCGCGGCGGAGGGCCGCGCGCCTTCGCGGCCACGCGAGCCCGACACGCTGAGGAGGAAGGCCGCGCCCAGCGCCATCAGCAGCACGGAGGCCAGCGCGCTCTGCTCGAACTGGGCGGCGAAGGACAGGTTCGGCTGAGGTGCCTGGAACGGAAGACTGATGAGTCGCAGTCCTCCGAGCAGCACGAAGAACAGTCCGCTCAACATCCCCTCCGGCCGCGTGCGCCACCAGCGCCTCACCGCGAGGAGGATTCCGCCCAGGACCACGCCTTCCAGGGCCGCCTGATAGAGCAATACCGGGTGACGCGCGGGGAGGATGCGGTACAGCTCCGCGAGGAGCGCTTCGTTCGAGCGCGCCAGGAGCGCGACTTCGTGGCCAGGCACGGAGGCCAGCGTCGCGATATCGAACGCGGGAGCGGCCACGGGATGAAAGCCCGGCATCCCCACCTCGGAGGGGAACATCCAGGCCCACGGCACGGAGGTCACCTCACCCAGCGGCGCGCCTTCCGCGAACAGGGCCGCATGTCCCAGGAAGAAGCCCAGCGGGGCGAAGACCACCAGCGCATCCGTCACTTGCAGCCAGGAGCGCTGGCGCTTGCGCGCGAAGTACACCCCGAAGACCAGCACTCCCAACAGGGCCCCGAGCATGGAAGCTCCGCCCTGCCGGAACTGGAAGAAGAGGGAGAGGTCCTGCGAGAAGTCCTCCCACTGGTGCAGGAGCATGTAGCCCAGTCGCCCGCCCAGCATCACGCCGAAGAGCCCCGCGTAGAGAACGAACTCCGGCACCTCTCGCTTCTCGAACGGCCCTTGTCCGCGTGCGGCCTGACGCCAGAGCGCGACGAACACCAGGAGGAAGCCCGCGAGATACGCGGCCCCTGTCCAGCGCAGGAAGAGGGTCTCCGAGAAGCGCACCACCACTGGACTGACATCGTGGAGAGGATGAGCGGACACGGCGATGCCTCGACGGGAGGTCCACGAGAGGGCTCGCCTGTGCGAGCCGCTCCCGTGGCGCGGGTTCGCTACTTGAAGAAGTCCTTGGGAGCGATGTCGGTGGGATTGGTCCCGACAACCTTCCTGAAGGAGATTGCGTAGGAGCCGTCTTTCTTCTCGATCTTCTGGTAGCGGAGCGAGTCCAGCTTTCCGTCGGTAATCAGGCGGTTCCAGTCGGTGCCGTTGATGCGAATGACCGCGCTGGGACCACAGCAGTTATACGTCACGTCCGTCGTAATCACGCCTGGAGTCCAGGTAATGGTCGCGCAGCTTTGCTCATACAGGCTCAACGCCACCGTGGCTGAACCCTGGTTGTGGGTCACGATGCAATCCTCCGCGCCCTGGGCCGTTCCTTGAGACAGACACAGCCAGACAAGACACACGCCTGCCGCGAGTCTCTTCATGGCGATTCCTCCTCGATTGGGGTCAGGTCCGCTCTACATCGTAGGTTTGCTGCCGCCCTCTTTGGCCTTCGTCTCGGTCTTCTTGTTCTTGGGGTCCTGCTTGGCGGCCTTGTCCTCCTCGACGGTGAGGACCTTCGGCTCCTTGGAGTTGGCGGCCTCCTCGGCCTTGGCGGACGGCTTCTCCGTCGAGGGCGGAGGCGTCTTCGCCGGTGTGGTCTTGTCCGTGGCATAGGCCGCGGACGCGAAGCAGAGGAGTCCCAATGCCACCCAGTTCTTCATGGGATGCATCCTTTCTGTGCTGACCGTTTCATGAGCCTCGCAGGCAACCGAGGACACTCCCCACAAGGCAGCGGCACTTTTGCCGGTCGACACCGTGGCAGCAATTGCCCTTTGGCTCCGTGCGACTGTCCCAGCAGGAACAGTCACGAGGGGCATGGGGCGCGGCTTGCACGGCGGGTCCTGAGTCCAGGGCCCGCCGTGAAGCAGGTGGCTCAGCTCAAGGTGCCACGGAAGCCGATGGGTCCTTCCTTGTCGTAGGTCATGGTGCCCGACAGCGTCTTGCCTCCGTCACTGGAGGTGACGTCGACGGCGACGACGTTCTGGTTGGGCCGGAAGCCGATGATCCACTGTCCGCCGGGGTGCCAGGGCGCGGTGGTGCCGCCCCACTGGTTCTCCACGGTATAGGTGTCCGCGCCGGACAAGGTGCCGCGGAAGCCGATGGGTCCTTCCTTGTCGTAGGTCATGGTGCCCGACAGCGTCTTGCCTCCGTCATTGGAGGTGACGTTCATGGCGACGACGTTCTGGCCCTGGCGCGCACCGAGGCTCCAGAGACCTCCGGCATTCCAGGGCGCGGTGGCGCCGCCCCACTGGTTCTCCACCGAGTAGGCGCTGCCTTCGGCCAGCTCGCTCTTGAAGCCGATGGGCCCTTCGCCCGAGTACTTCATCGTCCCCGCGAGCGTCTTGCCTCCGTCGCTGGAGGTGATGTCGATGGCGATGACGTTCTGGTCCAGGCGGTAGCCGAGGACGAAGGTGCCACCCGGGTTCCAGGGCGCGGAGGCGCCGCCCCACTGGTTCTCCACCTTGTAGTTGTTGGCCCCCACGAGGGTCCCCCGGAAGCCGATGGACCCTTCGCCCGCATACGTCATCGTCCCCGTCAGCGTCTTGCCGCCATCGCTGGAGGTGACATTCAGGGCGATGACGTTCTGATTGGGTCGACTTCCGATGACCCAGGCGCCACCCGGGTTCCACTGCGCAGACGAACCACCCCACTGGTTCTGAACGCTATACCTGGACATTGCTGGCATTCCTTTGCTTGGGAGCCGGATGCATGGGAACAGCAGGCGGAAAGCCAGGCCCGGGAACGGACCTGACCTCCGCGCCGCGCATGGTCCGCCCGCACCTCAATGCCTGTCCAGGGAAGACACCTCGACGCCTGTCATTGCCCCCGCGAGTGGCCAGGACCACACACGGCATGGGATTCCAGGGAGGGGGACTGAGTGGGATTGAACTCACCGCCAGGCCCAGCCCACCCGCATGCCACTCACCAACAACGACAGACGCGGATGCTAGTTTCTCCCGCCATGCCACCCTTTCGCGCACCCTGGTCATTGCTGGCGTTCATTCTCTGTCTGAGTTGTTCAACCACCCCCAGTTCTTCCATGCAACGAGCGTGGGAAGAGGCGGAGGTGGAGTGCCTTGCCGCCGAACAAGACCGCTGCATTTCCCTTCTCTGCCTTGGGGACACCTGCGGCTTCTACCCCTGCGGGGAGCTGCCCGGCGAGGTCGAGCTGGCTCGCTTCCCGCCCGCGCGCCCTCCAGCCGCCGCTGCAGCGCCGGGCATGGGCCCTCGGAGAACCTGGGGCGCCGGGCAAACACTCCCGAAGGGAGCCGTCATGGTGTTCCCCAACTGGAATGGCGCCCCGGAGAGGGTCGTCCCTCCCTCACGCCAGCTCACACCGGGCCGATGGGAGAAACACCACATCTTCCCCCAGTCCGAAGACCTCGCACGCTGGTTCGAACGCCAGGGCGTCAAGATCCACCACTACACGATGCCGATTCCGCTGCACGTCCATCGACGAATCCACGATGGCACAGGACGCGGTGGCGCATGGAACGACGCCTGGCGGAGCTACATGCGACAGAACCCGCGCGCCAAGCCGGAGGAGATCTTCAAGCATGCCGGGGAACTGATTCACCGCTTCGACCTCATCGGAGGCCCTGTTCAGCCCTATTATTCTCGCCCGGGAGCGTGAGGCCGCATGAGTCGGTTCTTTTGGGTGAACGAGGACAGGGCCTCCGCGGAGAAACATGGCGGAGAGGTCGATGGGTGGCGTCCGTTGGCGCTTCCCGGCGTGAACTGTCACACCTGCGGCGCGACCTGGAGCGACGTAGGCCATGACTACCCCTCCGTCGACCTCACCCAGCTTCCGGAACGTCGCGAGCTTGAGCGGGCCAGACCCGAGCCCTTCCCCGAGTTCGCGCGCCTTCGCGAAGCCGTGCGCCCGCTGACTCCGCCGCAGGCACAGCTCCCACCCGGAACAGGCTTTGGCCCCCTCGTAGGTCGAGCCTGGGGCGAGTTCGGCCCCATCGCTTGGGCGGGAGGGCTCACCATCCTCATGCGTCGGGATGGACTGGAGCACCTCCAGGCAGAGGGGGTGCGCGGACTGAAGGGGTTCCGCACGGAGCTTCGATTCCGCCAGAAGCCTCCTCCCGACCTGCTGGAGCTTGAGCTGGAGCCGCGTGGGCGGCTGCACCCGGACTGCATTCCCCCAGACGTCCCACCGCCCTGCCCGATCTGCGGCCGGCACGGCTTCATGCGCCCCGAGGCACCGATTCTGGAGGCTGCGTCTCTACCTCAAGAGGTGGATTTGTTCCGGGTCGGCGACTTCGCGACCATGGTCATCGCCACCGAGCGTTGCAGGGAGGCAGTGCGCAGCCTGGGGCTCGACGGCTTCACGTTCCAGGAGTTGCCGACACGCTGACGACCCCGGAAGCCAAGGCTCCCGGGGCCACCGGGCCCTCACGCCACCGTGAGGATGTCCGCGCCCTTGTCCGTCACGAGCAGCGTGTGCTCGAACTGCGCGCTGCGGCTACCGTCCGCGGTGACGGCGGTCCACCCGTCATCCCACGTGCGGTGCCCCCAGCCACCCTGGTTGATCATCGGCTCGACCGTGAAGATCATGCCGGGCTCCATGACGGTGTCGCACTCGGGCTCGTAGTAGTGCGGAATCTGGAGCGACGTGTGGAACGTCTCGCCGATGCCGTGGCCGCAGTAGGCCCGCACCACGCTCATCCCGTTCTTCGTCGCGTGCTCTTCGATGGCCCGCCCGATGTCGCTGATGGGCCGCCCCGGCTTCACCGCCGCGATACCCAAATCCAGACACTCGCGCGTCACTTGCACCAGCCGCTGGCTCTCCGGCTCCACGTTGCCCACGAAGAACGTGCCCGAGCAGTCCCCATGCACCCCATCCAGGAAGATGGTGATGTCCAGGTTCACGATGTCCCCATCCTCCAGCGCCCGGTTGTCGGGGATGCCGTGGCAGATGACCTCGTTGACCGACGTGCACAGCGACTTGGGGAAGCCGTGGTAGTTGAGCGTGCTCGGATAGCCGCCCCGGCGGATGTACGCCTCGTGGGTGATGGCATCCAGCTCATCCGTGGTGATGCCCGGACGCACGTGCGTGGACACCTCCTGGAGCACCTCCGCCGCGGCCTTGCAGGCCCGGCGCATGCGCGCGATGACGTCCGGGGAACGAATCTCCGAACCCGCCGCGCGACGCTGGGGACGCCCGGTGGCCGCGTAGTCCGGCCTGGGGATGTGCAGCGGCACGTCCCGTCGGGGACTGATGATGCCGGGGCGGATGCCCTTGCGAGCGACCTCGGGGCCCTTCTTGCGGGCCTCGACGGCGTCGGCGCCACGGTGACACTTCTTGTACTTGGTACCGCTGCCGCACCAGCAGACATCGTTGGGACCAGGCAGCACGGCGGGAGGGGTACGGGGACTGGCGGTGGTCATCTCTCAACTCCGGTAGGGACCGTGTCGGACCTGCGAGTGCGCAGCCAACGCAACACCTGGGGCCGCAGCCACAAACGAGGACGCCCCGTGCCCAGGTCCAGGACAGGCCGAGGCATGTCCGGATAGCGGCGCAGGTAGGTGCTGACACTGTTGGCGTGGCTCAACTGCAGCAGCCCCGCCACGCCCTGAGCGTCAATCAGGTCTTCGGTCTTCACCATGGGACACATGAGGGGCCTGTCTATACCCGTAGACACGCCACGGCGCACGGGTTCTTTCCGCCTCCCTGGGCAGGGGGCAGGCGGACGACCGGTGGTGGACACCTCCCGGGGGCGCCCTGGCGTGCTGGAGAGGGGACGCCGTCCCACGGCGTCCCCTCCATCCAACCGTGACTTCCGCGGGGCTCAGCCCGGCGGAGCGATGCAGGCGTACTGGTAGACGACCTTGTCCTCGGAGACCTTCGAGCAGGTCTGCACGTAGCAGCCCGGGTGGTTCTTCGCGCAGTGCTCGTTCACCGCGGCCCAGTCGTTGTCGTTGCAGCCGGCGGCATCCAGCGACGCCCGATGGAGCGGCGCCTGCTCGAAGGAGCTCTCCTCCTCGCAGGTGACGGTGTCCACCTGCTCATCCTGCCGGAGGTCCGCCGCCGCCACGGGGCTCACCTGCATCAGCGCGAACGTGAACATCACCGCGGACACCCATCCAGAGATTCTTCGCATGTGCTCCCCCAGTTCCAGGTTGTGACATGCTCCATACTAAGGGTCGGTCTGACACGAACCCCGCCGTTGCGAAGCTGGATGGATGATTCATGTTTCAGTTTGCACGACAAGCATCGGGCCCTGCTCACAGGTCAACGGAGAGGTACCAGAACAAGGCCGTCTCTGGCCGGGTCTGCGTCGGGAGGGCCGTGTAGAGGTAGCGGTCGAAGCCCCCCAGTTGGAACCCATACCTCTCATAGAAGCGGCATGCTGGAACGTTGTTGGACTGCGTCTCGAGGCGGACCATTCGCAGGCCTTGTTCTTTCGCCCAGCGGACGGCTTCGTCCATCAGCGTCCGTGCGAGCCCCCTCCGACGGTGAGCGCGGTCGATGGCGACGTCCTCAATCTGCGCGCAGTGATTCCAGGCACGCGACGCCACGATGTAGCCGGCCACTCGAGAGTCTTCGCCTCGGACCACGGCAACCATGGACGTGTCTGGGTTCGCGGCATCGATGCGCTCGTCGTCCCATGAATAGTGTTTGGTGTATCGGGTGACAGGGACGACCCGCGTCAACGCGGGTCCGTCGAACGGGGCCACGGCCTCTTCGTCCACATCGAACGAGAAGTCCGTGCCCCGCAACTCCGTCTCGGTGAGCGTCTCCACGCGTTCAATCCGCATGGGCCAGACGTAGCAGTCAGGCACGTCACCACCAAGCACGCGCTCACGCCATCACCTCTCGCCCGCGAGAGAAAACGAGGCCCTCCTTCCTGACCGCGCCAATGCACAGGAAGTCACCGGAATCGAAGCCCACGAGGAGGACTCGCTGAGCAGCCTCTCCGAGGAGCCGCGGCCCCATGCGCTGAGCGACATGCCGGACGGCGAGCGTCGCGTACGCCAAGGCCAACGCGTACTCCGCATCGTTCCCGAGGCCATCCTCCTTCCCATAGGCCATCTGGTAGATGGAATCGAGGACGGAGGATGCCGCGTCGGGTGTGTCACTGCCCCATCGCTCGCGGAACAGCCAATCGAGAGCGGTCCCGTCATAGGCGGCCCCGATGAGATGGAGGTCCGCGGTCACGCGGTCCTTCACCATCGGATTGAAGAGCCCGAACCAGAACCCCGTGACAGACGCGGGCGGCGGCGACGTCCGCAGGATGGCTTCGAGCCACTCCTGGAGATGCCGGATATCTCCCTCCACATCCAATGCCCCCAAGACAGCCCAATCAGGATGGGGCCGCGCGGGCGTGCAGAACTGGATGATGCGCTGAAACGCTTCCGAGACCGGGAGGTCCGACTTCACGACACGCTCGAGCTCACGAAAGAACCCAGCGGCATTGTAGGAGGTCATGGGAGCGATTCTTTGAGCGCACTCCCCATGAGTCCAGAGGCGTTCCTCCAGAGCACCTCAGACATCCCCTCACCCGCCCGGCACCGCACGCGTCACGTCACCCACCCAGCGCCAGACACGTCACGCAGTAGCGTGCCTCCGGGACGGCGCGCAGGCGGTTGCGCCCCATGGCCCCGCCACATCGCTCACAGCGGCCGAACAGCCCCAGCGCGATTCGCGTGAGCGCCGCGTCTATCTCCACCAGCTCCCGCGCTTCCCCCTCGGCCTCCGGCGAGGGCCGCGTCCGCGCCCTCCTCAGGCGCTCGCCGCGCTGCACCAGGGCGTCCCGCGCCTCACGAGCCAGACTGTCCATCGTCGCCTCCTGCGACTCCCTCTTTGGAAGAGTGAGAGCCCGGAAGTTCAGGAACCGTGCCGCACTCCTCCGCGGCCCGACACCCTGAATCCACCGCAAGGCTTGCGCGGGCGCCCTGCCCCTCCGCAGCTCTTGCGGCGGACCCCGTGGAAACAGCAGGGCCCACGGAACCACCGTGAGCCCTGACCGTCTCACCGCGTCGGGGGCTCGTATGCCCGCCCGCCGAAGAAGGGCTGGGCCATGATGGCCCTCGCGAGCTTGTCGCTGAAGACATGCCCGTCCCGGGCAAAGTCCTCCGCCTCCCGCTCCGTGAGCCGCACCCGCACCGCGTCCATCGCGATGCCGCCCACGACGACCTCGATGACCAGCCCGCCGTCCGCCTCGCGCAACACGCGGTAGAGCAGCGGGCTCTGGTAGACGACCTCCTCACCGCTCATGAAGCCTCCCGCGCGGAGCCAAGGACAGACACGTCACGGAATCTCGGCCACCGTCGCCTGGGCCACCGGCGCGTTGATGACCATGATTTCCGGCACGCCACCCGACGTGTAGCCGCCGAACTTGAAGCAGTCCGTGTCCTGCTCGCTCTGGCACTTCCACACGCCCGGGTCGGCATCCACCGGCAGGCGCGCGCACGAACCCGAGGCCTTCAGGTCCAGCGTCATCATCCGCAGCGGCCCCTCGAAGTTCTTCGCCGGCAGCCCCAGCGCCTGCCCCAGCACCGCCGGGTCATGCGTCGCGCCCGTCATCGACTTCTTCACCGCCTCGTGGATGACCGCCGACGGCGCCGCGAACAGGAAACAGCCGTTGTCGTCACAGCGCCCAAAGTTCTTCGCGCCCGACTGCACCACGAACGTCTGGTACGGACCTTCCTTCATCAGCCACGACACCGAGCCGTCCGGGAAGTTCTTCGCCAGGTGCTGCTCGATGCTCCAAGGCGCGGCCCGCTGGTCCGCCTCCTTCGAAATCTCCTGCTGCTTCGCATCACACGCCTGCGCCACCGGCTCCGGCGTGACAGGGGCCTGCGCATGCTTGCACCCCACCACGAACAACGCGCTGACCAGCAGGGCTCGGACCATCCAGGACATCATCGACCTCGGTTCAAGGGTTGAAGGGGCGCGCACACTAGTCCAGGAGAGCACGATTTCGACCCCTCAAAGTCAATGCGAGACAGGCGCCCCTGTCCGCCCGGGTGCGGGACAGTCGACGCGCCCTCAGAGAGGCATCGACTTTTGCCTCGGGACGGGGCAAGCCAGGACTTCCTATGCGCTCGCAACTTTCTGGTCCCCCGCCCGAGCGGGGCCTGTTCTGCAACCGCACCCTCAACCTGCGCGCCATCAAGGCCGTGGGCTACGACATGGACTACACGCTCATCCACTACCGGGTGGAAGCGTGGGAGCGCCGCGCCTACGAGCACATCCGGGACCGGCTCGTCGCCCAGGGCTGGCCCGTGGGCGACCTCCAGTTCGACCCGGCGCTGGCCATCCGCGGCCTCATCATCGACACCGAGAAGGGCAACCTGCTCAAGGCCAACCGCTTCGGCTTCGTGAAGAAGGCCCTCCATGGCACCCGCGCCATGGACTTCGTCACCCAGCGCGACGAGTACTCCCACGTCGTCATCGACCTGCACGAGCGCCGGTGGGTGTTCCTCAACACGCTGTTCTCGCTGTCCGAGGCCTGCCTCTACGCGCAGCTCGTGGACCGGCTGGACACGGGCGTGCTGCCGGGCCCCATGGGCTACGCGGACCTCTACGAGCACGTGCGCAAGAACCTGGACGCCACGCACATGCAGGGCCAGCTCAAGGCGGAGATCATCGCCGACCCGGAGCGCTACGTGCTGGATGACCCGGAGACGCCGCTGGCGCTGCTGGACCAGCGCAACGCGGGCAAGAAGCTCCTGCTCATCACCAACAGCGAGTGGGCCTACACCGAGCCCATGATGCACTTCGCCTTCGACAAGCACCTGCCCCAGGGCATGACGTGGCGGCAGCTGTTCGACGTGGTGATTGTCTCCGCGCGCAAGCCCGAGTTCTTCACCACCCGCTCCGCGCTCTTCGAGGTGGTGGAGACCAACGGCGAGGCGCTGCTGCGTCCGCACTCCGGCCCCTTCAAGGCGGGCACGCCCTACTTCGGCGGCAGCGCGGTGGAGCTGGAGCGCCACCTGGGCATGAGCGGCGACGAGATTCTCTACGTCGGCGACCACATGTTCGGCGACGTGCACGTGTCCAAGAGCGAGCTGCGCTGGCGCACCGCGCTCATCCTCCGCGAGCTGGAGGACGAGGTGCGCGCCATCGCGTCCTTCCGCCCCACGGAGACCCGGCTCGCCGACCGCATGGTCCTCAAGGAGCGGATGGAGTGGGAGAGCTGCCAGCTCCGGCTGGAGCTCCAGCGGCGCCGCGCGGACTACGGGCCCCGCACGGACTCGCCTCCGGAAGCGGAGCTGGTGAGCCGGCTGGGCGAGCTGCGTGAGTCCCTGGAGGCGCTGGACGCGGAGCTGGCCCCCATGGCCCGCGCCGCCACCGAGCTGTCCAATCCCATCTGGGGCCTGCTCACCCGCGCCGGCAACGACAAGAGCCACCTGGCGCGCCAGGTGGAGCGCTACGCGGACATCTACACGTCCCGCGTGTCCAACTTCCTGTTCGCCACGCCCTTCGTCTACCTGAGGAGCCCCCGCGGCAGCCTCCCGCACGACCCCAGCCTGCCGGGCGGCACCCCCGTCTTCCCCGCCGCCGACGGTGGCGGCGGCATGGCGGACGCCGAGTAACCGGAGCCCCCCCCGCCTGCCCGCACACCTGGGGCAACCTCCCAGGTGCGCGGATTTACTGGCTTTATGTTCAGTATGGACTGATCGCGGGCGGAAGGGCCTTCCCCCTCGAACAGGCGTGTCAGACCCCTCCGCTAAGAGTTGTCGGGTGAGCCAATCAACCCTGAACAGCTCTTCATCGCGCGTGCTCGAGCAGCGAAACCTGCTCGGGGGGATGGACCTCATGCCTGTGCTCGGCCGGGGAGGGCGCAAGCGCGCTCGCAAGTTCCATGTCGCGTCGGAGAAGCGGGTGGGTTTCGCCGCGGCCCTCGCGCTGGTGGTCCAGCACGGCCGCCAGCAGGCGAAGGAGACGGGCGTCACGTCGCTGAGCCGCTGCCCGCGCTGCAACCACGTGGGCCTGACGGAGGCGGACTTCGGCTATCGCATCATGAAGGGCGAACGTCGTCCCCAGTCCTGGTGCCGCGGCTGCCGGGGTCAGCACCTGGAGGCCAGTGAGCAGCCTTCCCAGACGACGACCACCACCAGCGCTTCGCACAGCGCGGACGGCTGGCTGTTCCCGCCCGAGACGACGACCAGCACGCGGCCTCCGCGTCGTGGCAAGCGCTCGTCGACGTAGCGCAAGACCTTGAAGCCTTCCGCCGAGGGCAGCGGGCCCCAGGCTCCGGGTCGGACCCGTGGCCGGGCCCTCTCCCTCGGGGGAGCGTGAGGCGGCCGGGCGACCTTCGGGCACGGCGCGCGGCCCCCGCTCCCATCCCTGGAGGGGGTTGGAAAAGCCAGAGCCGTCCTTACCTCACCAGGGAAGGAGGCATCATGGCGGTCCGGACGAGAATGGCGGGAGTGAAGAACAAGCGGCGGGTGGCCTCGGCGGATGAGGCCCAGGCCAATGTGCAGGCCAGTCACGGACGAAAGACACTGCCTCGGGACGAAGCAGCCGCGCTGCGCCGCAGGCAGGCCCTGTCGCGCGTGACGCTCGGCCCCGCGGCGCAGGAGCATGAGCCCAAGAGCGGCCGGCGGCGCACCTCGTTGAACGGGCGCAAGAAGGCCCCCAGCGCCATGGCCATCAAGCACCGAGGAGGCCCGCGCAATCGCTCACGCCTCCACGGGGGCTGACGCCGGGTCCGCCCGCGTCCGTCGTCAGCTCGCGGTGCGCGGGCGGCGGATGCGGGCGACGAGCGCCTCGTAGGCCACGTACGACAGCGGCACCATCAGGCCGAAGAAGATGGTGAGGCTGGTGAGATACGGGAAGGCCAGGGGCTCACGCAGGTGGGCCCCGATGGAGGTGAAGAGGTTCGAAGGGTGGGTGAGCACGTTCCAGCTGTTCCAGCGCTCCACCCGGCCCAGGTAGATGCCATAGCCACACAGCACGGAGGTGACGCCGACGAAGGCCCACGCGGTGCGGCGGCCCCAGCGCTCCTCCAGCCATTGCTTCCACACCTCCAGGGACAAGAGGCCCAAGAGCCAGCCGGTGGCGACGAAGAGCGTCATGAGCGCCACGTCGAACCAGATGGGCACCACGGGCCGCTGGTGCACGTGGATGAAGTCCGTGAGCAGATAGGGTGCGTTGGGGAACAGCGCCAGCCAGGCCAGGGCCAGGGGCGCGAGCACGCGGAGGCCGTGGCCCCTGAGCATGAGGACCCGCGCCGCGAGGGCGATGACGTAGGGAGCCCAGGCCAGGACCAGGTTCCACACGAGGAACGCGTAGCTGGCGCTCTGACTCCAGTCGAGGCGGTAGGACACCATGCCCACCCCGACGGCACTGCTGAGTGCCGCGGGCCACAGGCCGTGACGGCGCAACACGGACAAGAAGGACTCAGGAGTGGGCATGGCGAGCGGTGCGGTCATGAGGCCGCGTGCCCGTGGCCTCGCGACCACGGCGGAAGGAGTTCTGGAAGTCGGATGGAGAGCAGAGCAAGGCGCGGGCCAGGGATGCGAGCCATGGTAGGCGGGGATGCATGTGCACTGGGGGGTACTCGCGGACTTGGCAGACGCGGCTCGAGGCCTGAGGGACTCAGGGCCGAGGAACGCCCACGAGGGTGAGCAGTCGGGCTTCCACGTCCGGGTGGCTCGCGAGGGCCTGCTTCATCCAGTTCCCGACGAGCTTCGAGACGTCGCCGCGGACCTCGGGGTTCGCCAGCTCCTCCTTGACCGGTCCATGCCAGAGCGTGGAGGGGATGGTGAGGCTCATCACCGCCGTGAGCCGCTCGGACAGCGCCGCGTCCGGGAGTGAGCGGCTCTCGGCTGGGAACCCGAGGGTCTTCATCCTGGCGCGCAGGGCCGTGCGCAGTCCTCGGTAGAGCCCGTCATGGTGCGTGCCGCCTCGCGGGCAGGATTCGTGATTGGCCCAGGAGAAGATGCTCGCGCCGGCGGGGTCCTGCCCCCACTGGAGCGCGAGGCTGACCTGGGTCTCCCCGATGCTTCCCTGGAAGCACCACGGTGCGTGCAGGGGTCGGGAGGAGGCGGAGCGCTCCGCGCACAGGTCGGCGAGTCCGTGCTCGCGACGGAAGGAGACCTCTGTCCCCGAGACCTCGTCCCGCAGACGCCAGGTGCTCGCGGGGACCAGCGCGGAGAGCGACGTGAGGCGCTCGGTCAGCCGGGCCACGGAGAAGCCCGAAGACGGCTCGAAGATGGAGGGGTCCGGGGTCAAGGTGAGGTGCAGCCCTTCACCCGAGGCGGGTGCGGCCTGTTCGGCTGCGGCGTCGTGGGAGGACTCCACGGGGAGCCCTTCGCGAAAGGTCCGCCGCCAGGTCTGCCCGCCATGCCAGGCAATGACCTCCAGGGGTGAGGAGAGCGCGTTGAGCACCCCCAGGTCCACGTAAGGGGTGTGGAGGATGACGCCGTGAGGCATCCCACGGGGCGGTCTCGCCATGATGTCGAAGTTCACGAACCCGAGCCATTGCTCCAGCTCCGTGAAGGGCGACACGCCCTCGGACAGGGGCCAGGGCAAGCCGTCGAAGCCGACGGAAAAGGCCCCATCCGAGGCGAGCGTGACCGAGACCTCTTTCAGCCGGGAGCCCCTCGCGCCCATGACGCCCAACATCAGCAGGGTCTCGACGAGTCGGGATTTGCCAACGCCCCCCGTGTCGCCGACGTACATCCCGGGCCGAAGGCGGATGGCCCGGCACAACGCTTCCCCATCGAGGCGGCTCATGCCCGGACAATATCAGACAGGGCTTCGGAGCTCGGCGAAATGTGATGCCAGCGATTGAACCCAGCGGATGATGCTCACACCACTCGAGGGACTCAGGGCCGAGGGCCCCGCAGGAGGCCGAGCAGCCGGGCTTCCACTTCCGGATGACTCTCGAGGGCCTGTTTCATCCAGCCCCTGACGAGCCTCGAGATATCGCCACGGGCCTCGGGGGTCGCCAACGGGTGAAACATCGGGCCACGCCAGACGATGGAGAAGGACCTGAGGCTCATCACCACCATGAGCCGCTCGGACAGCGCCGTGTTCGAGAATGCACGACTCACGGCTGGCAGCCCGAGGGCCATCCTCCTGTCGCGCAGGACCGTGCGCAGTCCTCGGAAGAGCCCCTCATGGTGCGTGCCACCTCGCGGGCTGGGCTCGAGATTGGCCCAGGAGAGAATGCTCGCGCCTGCGGGGTCCTCGACCCACTGAAGCGCGAGGTCGACCTGGGTCTCCCCGACACGTCCATTCAAGACCCATGGCTCGTGCAGCGGCCGGGAGGACGCGGCGCGCTCCGCGCACAGGTCGGCAAGTCCGTGCTCGCGATGGAAGGAGACCTCTCTCCCCGAAACCTCGTCACGCAGACGCCAGGTGGCCGCGGGCGCCAGGGCGGAGAGTGCTGACAGGCGTTCCGTCACCCCGGCCCAGGAGAACTCTTGGGGCGGGTCGAAGATGGACGGGTCTGGCGTGAAGGTGATGCGCAGCCCGCTGCCCGAGGACGGGAGAGCCAGGTCGGGTGCGGAGTCGCGGGGGGACTCCACGGGGAGCCCTTCGCGAAAGGTCCGCCGCCAGGACTGCCCGCCAGACCAGGCGATGACCTCCAGGGATGAGGAGAGCACGTTGACCAACCCCAGGTCGATGCAGGGAGTCTGAAGGAAGAGACCGTGAGGCATCCCCGGGGGCGGCCCTCCCGCGATGTCGACGTTCACGAACGTGAGCCAGGACTCCAGCTCCGCGAAGGGCGACACGCCCGTAGGCGTGGGCCAAGGCAAGCCGTCGAAGACAACGGAGCAGGCACCGTCCGATGAAAGCGCGGCCGAGACCTCCCGCAGCCTGGAGTCCCTCGCGCCCATGACGCCCAGCATCAACAGGGACTCGACGAGCCGGGATTTGCCTGACACCGTCGTGTCGCCGATATACATCGCCGGCCGCCGGCGGATGGACCGGCGAAACCCGTTCGCGGTGAAGAGCACTCCTGGACAATATCAGACAGGGCTTCGGAGCTCGGCGGAATGTGACGCCAGGGTTTGAGGCGACCGGAGGGTGCCGCATGAACCTCGGCGGCGTCGCTTGACGCCCGCGAGGAACAGCCCCCCCAGGAGCGCGAGCCCCGAGGTGCTCGAACAACCCCTCTCAGAGCCCCCAGCCGGTTGCTCCGGGTCTGGCGGTGGTGGCGCGCAGGGAGTGAAACAACGGCAGGCTTCCGCGCCTTCTGGCTCCCAGCGCGCGCAGAGGCTCCCTTCGCCGCAGGCCGCATCCTCGGTGCACGTTCGCCCGAAGGCACCTTCGCGCAGGGCCGGGAGGAGACATCGGCTCGGCCCTTCCTCCCCCGTGGCGACACAAGTGAGCCCCGCGGGGCACTCCGTGTCACGCGTACAGGCCTCCCGGCACAGGGCCTCGGGAGCGAGTGTGGGCTCGGCGGGGGGCGGTGAGGTCGCGAGGAACGGCAGGATGAAGTCCTCGCGCAACACCTCCACGCGCAGGTTGACGGCTTCGGCGCGGCAGGCCACGTCACCGCTCACGGTGAGCCCGGCGAGCACCTCGCGGCCCGCGCCGTCGCTCGCGAACACCGGACCTCCACTGTCTCCCACGCAGCTCATGCCCGGCCCAGGCTCCGCGCGAAAGACGGTGGCCTCCAGCTGGGTCACCTGGAGCGTCCCCTGCCTGCGTCGCCCCGCTGGGGCACTCACGTCCTTCGTGTCGCCATAGCCCACGGCTCGCACACGCGTGCCCCCCGTCAGCGCCAGCGACGGTTCCGGCAGTCGAGAAGGCTCGACCTGCACGGGGGCCGAGAGCCGCAGCAGCGCGGCATCATGCGTATGGGTGCGAGGCACATGGCGTGGGTGGATGACCACTTGTGAGACACGGACGAAGCGCCCGGACGCGTCCGGCGTGGGCAGCAACACAGGCCCCAGATAGACCTCGTAAGCCCCCTCCACGCCGAAGAGGTCCAGGCAGTGCGCCGCCGTCAACACGACGTCCGGCGCGATGAGGACACCGGAGCAGAGCAACAGAGGGGAGGACTCACTGCACCGCGTCCTCCGGGCAAGCAGCGCGACGGTTGCCACATCGTCCGGTGCGTCGGTGCCTTGCACGATGCGATGCACCGACCGCGACGGCGCTGTCTCCACCGTCGGCGTACACGCGACCAGGACCGCCAACACCATCAGGCCGACGTGCGCCACGAGCCTGTGTCCTCGGGAGATGGCCCCCTCCGTGTCTCGTCCGAGGGGGCCCTCACTCACGGCATGTCCCCCAAGTTGCCCACAACCCGCGTCGTCGCGAGGCACAACGGGGCCACGGCTCGTGGGAAGGTGTTCGACCCGAAGGGTGGACCTGGGATGGGAACCTTCACCCTGCATCATCCTCGCACCCTCGTTACTCCCGGCCGCCCCATCCGCCCTCACCCCTTGCCAATGACCGAGACCCTACCGCAGCCCTCACTCGGAATCGCCCTCCGGCGCTGGCGGCTGCTGCATCACATCAAGCAGACCCACGCCGCGGAACTCTTCGGCGTCAATCAGTCCACCATCTCCCGCTGGGAAGCTGGGACGCAGGCCATGGAGCCCTCGGAGCGCACACGCGTCGAGGCCCTGCTGGCCGCTCGTCTGGACGCGGCGGCGGACCACGCCCTCGCCCGGCTCGTCAACGAGAGCCCTCGCCCCGTTCATCTCATCTGCGACCTGACACACCGCCTGCTCGCGTGCTCACCCGCGCGCGCCGCTGAGTTCACGGTGCCGCTCTCCGATTTGCTGGGGCGCTCGCTCTGGCGCTACTCCACCGCCGAGATTGCCTTCAAGGAGTCCGCGCTCGATGCGCTCGGCTGGCGCGAGACGCTCGCTCCCGCCTCCGTCGAGTTCCCCAGCGGCACGAACACCTCCTCCATCATTCCCATCCGCGCCAGCCTGTGCCGCTGGACGCGGATGACACTCTCCGATGGCACCGCGGCCCGTCTCGTTGAGACACTCCGAGGCAGAGGACTCATTCATGACGCTGGAGAAGTGGAACAGAAGCAGGGGCCTTGGGGTGCTGCTCGTCGGGTGGATGGCCGGCATGGGATGCACGTCGGCACACCTGCATCCGCTCCCGACACTCTCGAACGACTTCCCAGCCCCCACGGGAGGCGCGGCGAGTGAGCCTCATGAGGGCCTGATTGTCGGGATGCGGCGCACGCAGGGTGACACCTTCACGTCCGCGTACTCCATCCAGGCCTACAGCGATGGATGCGTTGTGTATGAAGGCAGAGACCTGGTGGAGAGCCAAGGCAGACACGAGTTCCGGCTGACCGAAGCGCAGCTCGGACACCTGCGGAAGCTCCTGACCACCCACGTCCGCACCGAGGAGGTCTACGGAGACGCGGAGGGACGGCACTACGCATGCCCTCATGGGGAGCTCAACGCGCCGGGAATCGTGTTGCTGGCACCAGAGGTGGGGGTCACTCGGCCCATCTGCTATCCCGACTACGCCTCCATGGCGTATCCCTCGATGCTCGGTGGAGTCGATTACGCGATTGATGAGGTGCTGGGCTCCGCCCGTTGGACGGGATGCAAGCACCGGGTGACAGGGCTTGGTGGGTGCTGAACCTCGCGCATATTTCATGCGTGGACTCCGGGCGGCGGGTTGTCCAGGCTCGACGGTGACTGCAAGGACCCCTGCCATGCACACCGACACCCTCCAGAGTCGCCTCGACTTCCTCCGGGAGGCGGAGAAGCTCAAGGACGTCCTCCGAAGTGGCCACACCTCCTCCGGCCGGCCGGAGAGCACCGCCGAGCACACCTGGCGGCTGTGCCTGATGGCCCTCGTGTTCGGCGACGCACTGCCGGGACTCGACCCGCTCAAGCTCCTTCAGATGTGCATCGTCCACGACCTGGGCGAAGCCATCCACGGCGACATCCCCGCCATCCACCAGGGCGCCCACCCCGACAAGGGCGCACGAGAGCGCGAAGACCTGCGGCACCTGACGCGGATGCTCGACGCGCCCCTTCGAGAGCGCATCCGCTCCCTGTGGGACGAATACGAACAGGCCTCGTCTCCCGAGGCCCAGGCCGTGAAGGCGCTCGACAAGCTGGAGACGATTCTCCAGCACACCCAGGGCATGAACCCCGCCGACTTCGACTACGCCTTCAACCTCGCCTACGGCCGCAAGTACACCGACGGCCATCCCTTGTTCAGCGCCTTGCGTGCCCTCATCGACGCGGACACGACTCGGCGTATGGTGGGCGAGGAGTCCCCCAAGCCCCCTCCCCGAGGAACGTGATGCCCGTGACGCTCCGGCCCGAAGCTCCCGCGGACAGCGCGGCCATCGAACACGTGACGGTCGCCGCGTTCAAGAACGCGCCCCACACGGACCACACCGAGCAGTTCATCGTCAACGCGCTCCGCCGCGCCGGAGCGATGACCGTGTCCCTGGTCGCGGAGGACGGCGGCATCCTCGTCGGCCACGTCGCCCTCTCGCCCGTGAGCATCTCCTCCGGCGCCCGGGGCTGGTACGGACTGGGGCCCATCTCCGTGCTGCCTGACCGCCAGGGACAAGGCATCGGCGCGCAGTTGATGAACGCCTCGATGGCCGCGCTGAAAGACCTGGGCGCGGCGGGCTGCGTGTTGCTCGGAGACCCGGCCTTCTACAGCCGCTTCGGCTTCCAGCCCCAGCCCGGCCTGGTGCTCCCCGGCGTGCCTCCCGAGTACTTCCAGGCCCTGCGCTTCCACGGCGACTGGCCCGAGGGCACGGTGACGTATCACGACGCGTTCAACGCGACGTCGTGAGGGGACTCAGGCGGGTCCTGTCCCCTGGAGCAGCGAGCCCCAGGGGAAGCGGTAGACCTGGATGCAGACGAACGCCAGCAGGTAGAGCACGGGGAACAGCCGGGAGTCCTCCTCGCACTGGGCCAGCCCCATGATGAGCAGGACCCAGCCGAACCCCAGCACGGGCGCGAGCGAGTAGGTCGACAGCACGAACACCAACAGCAGCACGTCCCGACTCCTCGCCACGGCGCCTCGCAGCGGGACGAGGAATGCCAGCGCGACCGCGAGCTCGATTCCCAGCGTCCACCGCGTCATCACGGTCGCCAGCCCATCCACGGCCGGCGTCGAGACGAGCTGCACCGAGCCCAGCGTGCTGTCGTAGTTCGTCAGCGCGTGCAGCGCCGCGGTGTTGAGCTCGGCCATGGCGGCCGTCACCTGTCCCACGCCCTGCCCTACGGACTGGAAGCGAGGGTCCTGCAACAGCGCGTAGCGGAAGAAGCTCCCATCCAGGTAGTCCTCCGAGACGAGCTTCCAGAACACCGCGAAGGCGAAGCACCCGCCCACCAGCGCGCGAGCACTCACGGCCAGCACCCGCTCCGGCTCGCGCGCACAGGCCGCGCAGAACAACGCCAGACACCAGTAGCTCAAGAGGTACTTGTGATTGTCCGCCTCGAAGCGCTCCTGGAAGGTGCCCACCAGCGTGATGACGAAGGCGATGAACCACAGCATCGGCTCGCGCTTGAGCCTGGGGAGCAGCAACCCGAGCACCGCGACCAGGGTCAGCGGAATCCGCACCCGCAAGGCCCCGCTCGAGTAGAGCATCAAGAGCAGCAGCGACATCGTGGCGCAGAGCTCGAACCGGTCGACGTGCAGGCTCGCGAGCAGCTCATCGCTCCAGGACCTTGGCGGCGCGGACGTCGCCACGGCCTCTCCGGGAATGGCGTGGCTCATGGCGGCACGCTCGCGCTCGCCTCTGCCATCCGGGTGGCAACCAGCCTGGACGAGGACGACTCGAATCGGAACGCCCACAACTCCACGCGCACGCGCTGGAAGACATGCGCCCGGCCGAGTGGAGGCGGTGGCTCGCCAGCCTCCAACATGCGCAAGAGGCGCACGCCCATGAAGTCGACACGCCCCACGTCGGAGTCCCCGGGCGACGGCTCGACGCCCTCCGCGAGGAGCGCCTGGTAGCGCGTGACGGCGGAGGCCAGCCGCTCGGGCACCCAGGTTCCGTTCGCGACGCGGGTGGCGAGCCCCTCCAGCGCATCGTGCGTCGGCAACACGCGGACGTCGTAGCCCAGCTCCTTCATCCGGTCGGGCAGACGGACCTGCACCTCCGATTCACCATCCACCAGGTACACCCGGAGGAAGCGCGCGCTGGGTGAGTCCACCGTGGAGAACATCCCGAAGCCGCCGCCCTTCCACGGAGACAGCCCCCGCGACTCCACGAGGAAGAGATGAACAACCGCCACCAGCAGCAGCAACGCGGGCGCGCACAGCGCCAACAGCCGCTCACGCCAAGGCGAGGACTCCGTCATCACCGCGCCCCCTTCGTGCCGCCCCCTCCCGCCGCGCACGAGCCGATGCCCACGCAGAAGCCACAGCCGTACCAGGCGCTCTCCTGCGCGCCATCCAGGCACAGGTAGTGGTCCTTGCAGAGCAGGGCCAGCAAGGCACACGACGTCTCCGTCAGCTCCAGCCGGCACGCGGGGAAGTGCTTGGGGTCTATCCGCCAACCATGTTGCTGGAAGGCCGCGCGCATCGCGTCCACGGCATCGGGGTGGCCCGCCAACTCGATGACCTCTTCTGGCGAGCACCCTTCATCCAGACACTCGGAGGCATAGGAGGCATGGAGCTCCCGCAATTCCTCGGTGTCACAGCCTTCGCTCTGGCACTCCTCGTGGTAGTCGCCCTGTCGGCGCTCCCCTTCCGGGGAAGGGTCCGCCATCGGCCACGACAGCACGGCGGCGATGACCAGCGCCGTGCCTGCATAAGCCAGGAGCTTCCGCATGGAGCCTCCCTCCGAGAGATTCGGTGGGCCGTCACACGGAGCCACAGCGGATGGATGAGGCCTCGAGCCTCAGTGAATCACAGCCAGTGCTTCAATGGCTTCACGTCCGTCGCATCCATCGACGGGAAGTGAACATCGGACAGGAGCGCCCAACACCACACAGGTGGGCAACAGGCCGAGACGCGAAGGGTCTCCTCGGAGGTCGTGATTCTCCAACGGTCTGGATATCTCTTACGTTACACTTGCCATTCCATGTCGAATCCATGCGCAATCGCGGTGTACACGTCAGGCTCGGGGGTCCCCAATCACGTCTCCGAGCGCCCCTGGCGTGGGGTGGTCTCTCCGGACTCGTATGGCAATATGTCTGGCCTCGGGCATCAACTCATGGCCCACGTTCAGCGCGTGCAGGGCGATATGGAGTCCGTGGTGCGCCAGCTCATCGATGAGTCCCCCCGGGGCTTGCGCCACGGAATCCAAAGCCCCGACGAACCGGAGGGCGACCGCTTCACAGAGGAGGACGCCAGACTGAGAGTCGCCCCGGACAAGACCGATATGCGGGGCTACGTCTACGTCTTCGACCTGGAAGCACGTCGGCTCGACGTGTTCTCGACCCTGGCCAGGTACGGCGGCAAGCGGATGCGCTCCGTCGTCTTTTCGGAGACGGGCACGCCCGACCTGCGGGCGCTCGACCTCTTGCCTGCGGAGACTGTCGATGAACCCCTCCTTCCCGGCGAGGAGCTCTCGGCCCAGACACTGAAGGACTGGATCGAGGGCCTGCCCATGCTGGAGGCAGACTCCACGGTCCTCTATTGGGGGGACACGGAAGAGGGCCCAGACGGCGCGCTCGCCATCACGCTCCGGGTCGCGACCTACGAAGACGGCAGCATCGTCCAAGTGGTGGAAAGCCTGTGGGACGTGGTGCCCCCCTCCGCGCGACTGGAGCCGGAGCGTGTCCGGAACCTCCTCGATGCGCTCGTCGACGTGGTCCGCGAGAATCCCAAGCGGCTCGATCCGTTCTGGATCTCCGAGCAGGACACCCTGCGTCGCTCTGGAGCAAGACAGCGCAAGAGCCTCGCGAAAGTCTTGAGGGCTCGCTGGGCCCGCAGCTCCCGCTCCGAGAAGTAGCCGCCCTTCCGGTTGGGTGAAAACACCGCTCGCTACCGCTCGTTCCGCGCCTCCTGCTCCGCCGCTTCCGTCAGGGTGCGAATCTCCTCCCGCAGGCTGACCAGCCGCCCCCGGTTGCGCTGGAGCATCGTGTCGAGCTGACGGACCCGCGCCTCATCTCCGCGAGCCTCCGCTTGCTCCCGCTCGCGCTCCAGCCGCTCCACGTCGCGCCCCAGCAGCGTGGTGATGTGCGTCGTCTTCTCCAGCCGCCACCGCGCCGTCTGGGGCAGCTCCGGCTGTATCTCGTCGTTCTGCTGCGGCGGCGGGTTCTCCACCTCCGGCTCCGGTGGCACATCCCCGGGCCGTGGCTCCACCACCGTCGCGGCGGGTGGAGCCTCCTCGGACGGAACGAGCCTGGCGCGGGAAGCCTTCGCCGCCTGGGCCGCGCGGACGACCCGGGCCTTCACCTCCTCCGTCGACTCTTCCTCCACCACCTCCTGGCTCGGAAGGGGTTTCCACTCCAGCACGCCCACCAGGAGCATCAACACGAGCGCGATGCCCAGTCCCAGCAGCCCCCACTTCAGCCGTCGGGCCACCTCGTCCCTGTCCCGCATGTCCCGCCTCCCTCAGAAACGCACGCGCCAACCACCAGACCGCCGCTCCACGCGCAACACCCACGGCTCCTGGCCCACTTCGCCGTCCTGCGCGACTCGCGCCCGCACCAGCACCGCGTCCGAATCCCTGCCATCCAACCTCGACTCCACGATGTCCACCAGCGACAGGCCATGCTCCCGCATCTCCCGCACGGCCTCCTCGCACGGGCGCATGCTGCCTCCAGTCGCCAGCAGCGGCCCCAGCACCTCGCAGTCGCCCGACGGAAGCGCCTCGAAGAAGCGCCGCACCGTCGCCTCCGCGGCCTCCGTCTTCGAGGCCGTGGACGAACACGCGAGCAGGGCCCACAGCGCCCCGCTCAGCCCGACACCCCGCCAACTCCGGAGGCCCATGTCTCAGTAGCAGTTGGGCGCGAACAGCTCGTCGTCCGCCGCGGACACGAACTGGTCGTCACACCAGGCGCTCGCCAGCATATGGCCGTTGCGCACACAGCCATCGTGGTTCGTCGCATCCAGCGTGTACTGGGTGTCGCCACCACAATCACCGCCACAGCGGCCGAAGCAGTTGCCCATCACCTTGGGGCGCGACCAGTGGTCCGGCTCGCCACACACCCACGTGCTCCCGTTCAGGTAGTACTCATCCCCGTTGCACGAGGCGTGGTCACCCAGCTGCGCAATCTGCTGGTTGCCCGCGTAGCTGAAGCCACCCTTGTTGCAGTCGTGCTTCGAATACGAATACCAGTTGTACACGCCACCGCAGCTCCCCGTGTTCCGGCCATTGCAGCGCGCATAGCTGCACAACATCGTGTAGCCGCGCCCCTGCTCGCCCATCACCGTGCGCTGCAGCTCCACCGTGGATGGGTGCTGCGCCCACAGGCCCACCGCGCGCCGCAGATACATGGCCTCCGGCGCCGCCGCGTCACCCACCGGCAGCTCCGCGCTCAGCGCGTCGTAGAGCGACTCGAGCAGCTCCCGGTCCGCGTCCGTCAACTGCGTGTCCGCCGCGCCCTCGTCCGCGAAGCCATCCAACGTGGAGACACCGCTCGCCGGGTCCATCAACCCCGACAACGTCATCCCTCTCAGTCGAACCTCCAGCCGGTAGACGCCGGGCTCCACCTCGCGAGAGGAGAAGGACACCTCACCCGTCTCGCGGCTGAACGAGCCCTGCGTCACGCCCGTCTCGCTGCCCAACGACAGTCCATCCTGCTTCGCCCGCGAAGACTCATCACCACAGGCCCACAGCATCAACGTCGCGACCGCACAGAGCGCCTTGCGCATACCGTTGCATTCCCTCCGGCCAGGGACTTCGTCCCAAGAAGACCCTTCGTGCTATCGAGTGCTCACACTTCTCTCAAGGCCGAGTGCGTCACATCCCGCCTGAAACATCGAGCCTGTGTTTCGCGGGTGCGGAGGGACCCGGGACGCGGAAGATGGGCAGCGGCCCCGCGACACGCTCCAACGCGACGCCTCCCTCCGGCAATGACTCCTCCGCTCCCGTGACGAGCAGCCCTCCCGGAGCAAGCCTCGCCACCAGCCCCGCCAGCACCTCCCGCTGGAGCGGCGGCGCGAAGTACGTGAACGCGACGTTGCGACACAGCACGAGCTGGAACGGCCCCTCCGGCATGCCCGCCCGCAAGTCCTCCCGCTGGAAGACGAGCCCCTCCCGATACTCGGGCGAAAGACACGGCGCCTCATCCGGCCCCGGGAAGGCGCGCGCCACCCAGTCGGCCGGCAACTCCCGCAGCGTCCCTCGCGGATAACACCCCCGCCGCGCCCGCTCGAGCAGCCCCGCATCCACCTCCGTGGCGAGGAGCTCCAAGCGCGCCGCAGGGAAACGCGGCAGCAACCCCAACCGGAACAGGATGCTCACCGTGTAGGGCTCCTCACCGGAGGCACACCCCGCGCTCCAGACTCGCAGCACCGGCGAGGACTCCAGCAACGGCGGCAACAGCTCCTCGCGCAGCACGTCGAAGATGCGGGCGTCCCGATAGAAGCGGGAGACCGTGACGCGGCAGAGTGAATCCAGCACCGCCCACTCCTCCGGGTCCGACTCCAGCCGCGCGCGATACGCCGAGACACTCGTGAGCCCCAAGGTCGCGAGCCTCCGCGCCATGCGCTTGCAGACCTGCCCGCGCACCCGCCGGAAGCCTTCCGGCCGCAGCCGCAGCCGCGGCGCAATCCATTGCAGCAGCTCCGCGCAGTCCTGGTCCTTCACCCTGTTCTCCCGCGCGCCTCGGCGTCGTCCCGCCGCACGATGCCCCAAGGCCGCCGCCAATCTGTGCCCCCGCGCTCCGGGCGTCACCACGGGCGCTGGTGAGCCCCGGTGTCTCCTGGGAGAAATCCTGGAAGCGGACACTCCGCCTGGAATCATCCGCCCGGGAGGCCGGGGGTCAAGCGAGCCAAGCAGGCCGGGATATGGCATGACGCTCGGGCGTTTCGTTGGACCCGGAGGAAACTGCCCTTGAAGAGACTGACTGCGCTCACCCTGTCGGCGGCCCTGACGGCGGCTGGCTGCACGAGTGGCACCATGGCCACCCAGCCGACCACTCCCGCCGAGCAAGCGCCCGCCCCCACCCCTCCCGCCCAGGCCGCGCCGGCCCCCAAGTCGCTCCCGGCGCCGCGCACCTCCGAGCTGCTCTCGGGGACGGTGGAGACGTTCACCGCCGCGTGCACCGCCGACATCGAGCGGGCCCAGGCGCAAGTCACCGCGCTGAAGAAGCTGGACGCCCGCAAGGACGGCCCCGCCGTGCTCGCCGCGTATGACGAAGCGATGGGCTCGCTCATCGCCTCGGCCAACCGCGCGAGCCTGGCCCGCGAGGTCCACCCGCAGGCCCCCTTCCGCGACGCCGCCCGCGAGTGCGAGCAGCGCGTGGACGCCACCAACGTGGACATCTCCCAGGACCGCGGCGTCTATGACGCCCTCTCCGCCGTGGACCTGTCCCAGGCGGACGGCCCGACGCGCTACTGGATGGAGCGCACGCTGCTGGACTTCCGCCGCGCCGGCGTGGACCGCGACGACGCCACGCGCGCCCGGGTGAAGGCCCTCAACGAGGAGCTGCTCAAGCTGGGCCAGCAGTTCGGCAAGAACATCGCCGAGGGCGTGCGTCAGGAGTCCTTCTCCGCGAAGGAGCTGGCCGGGCTGCCCGCGGACTACGTGAAGGCGCACCCCGCGGGGAAGGACGGCAAGGTGGTCATCACGACCAACTACCCCGACTACTTCCCCTTCATGACGTACGCGAAGGACGCCAAGGCGCGCGAGAAGATGTGGCGCACCTACCGGCAGCGCGCGTTCCCCGGCAACCAGGAGGTGCTCGCGCAGCTCATCGCCAAGCGGCACGAGCTGGCGACGCTGCTGGGCTACACGAGCTGGGCGGCGTACACCACCGAGACGAAGATGACCCGCACGCAGCAGGCGGCGGCGGACTTCATCGACCGGCTGTCCACGGCCACGCAGGCGCGGGCGAAGCAGGAGTTCGGCGAGCTGCTCGCGCGCAAGAAGAAGGACGTCCCCAACGCCAAGACGCTGGAGCCGTGGGACCACGACTACTACGAAGACCGGCTGCGCGCGGAGCGCTTCGGCTTCGACTCGCAGGTGGTGCGTCCCTACTTCGAGTACAGCCGGGTGAAGGCCGGCGTGCTGGACATCACCTCGCGCATCTGGGGCATCACCTACCGCCGCGCGGAGGACGCCAAGGTCTGGCACTCCGAGGTGGAGGCCTACGACGTGCTCGAGGGCGACACGCTCCTGGGCCGCATCTACCTGGACATGCACCCGCGCGATGACAAGTACAAGCACGCGGCGCAGTTCGACCTGGCGCAGGGCCAGGCCGGCAAGCGGCTCCCGGAAGGCACCCTGGTGTGCAACTTCGCGCGCCCCGGCGAGCTGATGACCCACGACGAGGTGGAGACGTTCTTCCACGAGTTCGGCCACCTGCTGCACGCCGTCTTCTCCGGCAAGCAGCAGTGGAGCGGCATCAGCGGCATCCGCACGGAGTGGGACTTCGTGGAGACGCCGTCCATGCTCCTCCAGCAGTGGGCCAACAGCCCCGAGGTGCTCAAGGAGTTCGCCAAGCACCACGAGACGAACGCGGCGATTCCCGCGGAGCTGGTGGAGAAGCTGCGCACGTCGAAGGAGTTCGGCATCGGCCTGTGGGCGCGCCGGCAGCTCTTCCTGTCCGCGGTGAGCCTGGACTACTACTCGCGCAAGCCGGGCTTCGACACCTCGGCGGCGCTGGTGGAGCAGCAGACGAAGCTCAGCCCCTTCAAGCACGAGTACCGTCCCGGCACCCACTTCGAGCTCGCCTTCGGGCACCTGGATGGGTACTCGGCGGCGTACTACACGTACCTGTGGTCCTCCGTCATCGCGAAGGACCTGGAGACGGAGTTCCAGAAGCACGGCTACCTGGACCGTGAGACGGCGATGAAGTACCGCCGCACGGTGCTGGAGCCCGGTGGCGCCAAGCCCGCCGCGGAGCTGGTGAAGGACTTCCTCGGCCGCGACTACGGCTTCGACGCGTACCGCGCCTACGTCGACGCCGCGAAGGCGAAGTAGTCCCAACCCAAGGTTGTCCCGGGGAGCCCGCCGTGCGGTCGCGACGGGCTCCCTGGTTCACGCGCTGCCTTCGACGTCTTCCTTCGCGAGCGCCGCCTCCACCTCCGCGCCCAGCGGGTAGATGACCAGGTGCCGCGAGGGCTCGCTGCCGTGGCTCACGGCCTCCAGCGGATAGCGGCTCACCAGGCGATGCTGGAGCTTGCGCAGCCGAGGCTGACGCGGCGCCAGCGAGATGGAGATGCCCTCGCTCAGCGCGCGCTGGACCGCGTGCTCGGCCTCCGCCACCGCCTCGCGGACCTCCTCTTCATCCACGCCTTCCAGCACATTGAAGAAGCCCTTCAGCGCCCGGCGAAGCTCCGCCGTGCTGCTGCGCTTCACGGACTCCACCCGGGCGCCGGTCTTCGCCACCACCCGCCGCATCCTCGGGTCGTTGGCCTTCGAGCGCACCGTCACCACCAGGTCCGCGGACTCCATCCGGCTCACCAGCCGCGCCTCCACGGGAAGCTCGCGCAAGACCTTCTGCAACAGGTCCCGGCTCACCGCGTGCGCGTAGATGCGGGTGAGGCCGCGCAGGTCCTCGGAGGGCGCCGCGTCGGGTGAGGCCTCGGAGGAGGGCCTCGCTCCGAACCGTGACGCACGAGGCTCCGCGGCGGTGCTCGCCGCGCTCACGGGAGCCGCCGGTGCCACGGTCTCCACGGGCACAGGCGGCCGTTCCCCCGCGCGGCGGGCCTCTGTCACGGGCACCTCCATGTCGAGGCGTGTCCCCGGCTCCGCTCCCGTGGCGTCCTCGCCCTCGACGGACCGCATCGCCCTGGCGCCCCTGGACTCCGTCGCCACGGGCCGTGTGCTTCTCACGGGGACTGGGGCCACCTCCACCTGCCCCGACGCCGGGTCCCGCCACCGCCGCTCACCGCCCACCTCCTTGCCAGCCAACAAGCGGTCCACCGCCTCCGCCGTGTCGGCGTGCACGCGCACCTCATCGCGGTTCACCATCTCCACGACGATGTCGAACGTGGGCGGCGCCTTGCGCTCGCTCACCGTCTTCTGCGTGCGCCGCCGCCGGGCCTCGTCATCGCTCAGCGTCACCGTGTGGACACCGCCCACCAGGTCCGAGAGCGTGGGGTTCAGCACCAGGTTCTCCAGCGTGTTGCCGTGCGCCGTCGCCACCAACTGCACACCGCGCTCGGCAATCGTCCGGGCCGCGGCGGCCTCCGCCGACGTGCCAATCTCGTCGACGATGATGGCCTCCGGCATGTGGTTCTCGACCGCTTCAATCATCACGTCGTGCTGACGGTCCGGTCGCGACACCTGCATCCGCCGAGCCCCACCGATGCCCGGGTGCGGCACGTCCCCATCCCCGCCAATCTCGTTCGAGGTGTCGACGACCATCACCCGCTTGCCCAGGTCATCCGCGAGCACCCGCGCGACCTCGCGCAGCTTCGTCGTCTTCCCCACGCCCGGCCGCCCCAGCAGCAGCACGTTGCGCCCCGAGCCGATGAGGTCCTTCAGCATGTCGATGGTGCCGTAGACCGCGCGCCCCACCCGCAGCGTCAACCCCACCACCTGCCCTCGCCGGTTCCGAATCGCGGACACCCGGTGCAGCGTCCGCTCGATGCCCGCCCGATTGTCCTCTCCCGGAGGCCCCACCTGCGCCATCACCTGCGCCAGGTCCTCCGGTCCCACGGGAGACTCGCGCAGCGTCACCACGCGGTCCACGAGCCGGGCCTCCGGCACGCGCCCCAGGTCCAGCACCACCTCCAGCACCTGCTCGGGGGCAAGCGCCCGGACCACCGCTCGCAGCTCCTCCGGCAGCACCTCCACCCAGAGGCGGAAGTCGTCAGCAGCGGCGGCATCGACACGCGATGAGGTCATGACACCCCTCCTCTACCGGAGGCCCGAGGCCGCTTCCATGCCTCCTCCGCGCAACCTGCTTCCTTTCCCTCACGCTCGGCCTCTCGCTCCCACCTGGCCTGCCCACGCAAGGCACGCGACTTCACCCCCGCAGCCTCGCACCACCCACGCGAGGGCACGCCGCACCCGTTCCACTCGCCTCCAGGGAGTCCCCCCGTTCACTGTCCATCGCCCGGCGTTGGTGAGCGTCTTGCTTCGTCCCCCCAGCGGCGGAGTGAAAGGGGGAGGACGCGGTGACTTCCAGGCTTCACGAACGAAGGCGCTGGCTGGGGCTCGCGGGCACGGGCTGCCTGCTGCTGCTCGCCGGCTGCAAGGGTGACTCGCCTCCCTCCGCGCGCGTCCTGCCCGACACACCCCGCGACGACCCGCCCGTCCAGGTCACCGGTTGCGAGAGCCCCTCCACCGACCCGGGCCGCGTCACCCTCCACCGACTCAACCGCGCGGAATACGACGCCACCGTGCGCGACCTCCTGGGCGACACCACGCGCCCCGCGCGCGCGTTCCCCGTGGATGACCACGGCTATGGCTTCGACAACAACGCGGACGTCCTCAGCCTGTCCCCCTTGCTGATGGAGAAGTACGCCTCCGCCGCCGAAGCGCTCATCGAGAGCGCGTGGACACGAGGCACCCTGCGCACCTGCGCGCTCGACCCCACCACCCCCGAACCCTGCGCACGCGACATCCTCTCCCGCTTCGCGCGCCGCGCCTGGCGCCGCCCCGTCACCGCCGAGGAGGTGGACCGGCTGCTGCGTCCGCTCGCGCTCGCGAAGCAGCACGGAGACCCACCCGAGGCGGGCGTGAAGCTGGCCCTGCGCTCGGTGCTCGTCTCGCCGCACTTCCTCTTCCGCGTGGAGACGGACCCCGAGCCCGCCTCCAAGACACCCCACAAGGTCAGCGCGTTCGAGTTGGCCAGCCGCCTCTCCTACTTCCTCTGGAGCAGCATGCCCGACGAGGCGCTCCTCCAGGCCGCCGAGCAGGACAAGCTGCGCACGCCCCAGGAGTTGGAGGCGCAGGTGCGCCGGATGCTCGCGGACCCGAAGGCCCAGGCCCTGGTGAGCAACTTCGCCGGACAGTGGCTCTTCACCCGCGCGCTCGACTCCGCGGAGCCGGACCCCACGCTCTACGGCGCCTTCAACGACACGCTGCGAAGGGCCATGCGCCAGGAGACCGAGCTCGTCTTCCAGGAGTTCCTCACCGGCGACTACAAGCTGAGGGACCTGCTGGATGCGCCCTTCACCTTCGTGAACGACGCGCTCGCCGCGCACTACGGGCTGCCGCTGCCCGGGAGCACCACGCCCCAGCGCGTGGACCTGACCGGGCACCCCGAGCGCCGAGGCATCTTCGGCCATGGCTCGCTGCTCACCGTCACGTCCAACTCCGACCGCACCTCGCCCGTGCAGCGCGGCGTCTGGGTGTTGGAGCAGCTGCTGTGCTCGGCGCCTCCGCCGCCCCCGCCCAACGTGGAGGGGCTGCCGCCACCGGTGAATCCCGACATGACGATGAAGGAGCGCATGGCGCTGCACCGCAGCCTGCCGCAGTGCCAGGGCTGTCACCGGATGATGGACCCGTTGGGGCTCGCGCTGGAGAACTACGACCCCATCGGCCGCTGGCGCCTGAAGGAGGTCAGCGGCGCGCCCGTGGACGCGACGGGAGACCTGCCCGACGGCAACGTCCTCAACGGCGGCGCGGACATGCGGCGCTTCGTGAAGGCGGACCCGAAGCTGCCCGAGTGCATGACCGAGCATCTGCTCACCTACGCGCTGGGCCGAGGCACCTCCGACGCGGACGCGTGCGCGGTGCGGCTCATCGCGGCCTCGGCGGAGGCTCGGGGCGGACGGCTCAGCGACTACATCCTCGCCATCGTCCTCAGCGACCACTTCACCTCCCGGCGAGGTGACACGGAGGCAGCATCCCCATGAGCAGGAAGCCTTCCCTCTCCCGACGCACGGTGCTGCGCGGCGCGGGCGCGCTCCTGGCGCTGCCCTGGCTGGAGCGGATGCTCCCCGGCACCGCCCGAGCCGCGGCCCCCGCGCCCTCGCCCAAGCGCCTGGCTGTGTTCTACGTGCCCAATGGCATCCACATGCCCAAGTGGACCCCCACCGGCACGGGCGCGGCCTGGGAATTGACGCCGACGCTCCAGCCGCTCGCCCCGGTGAAGAGCGACGTGCTCGTCATCAGCGGGCTCGCCAACGACGCGGGCCGGCCGGATGGAGACGGCCACCACGCCGCGGGCACCGCCGCGCTGCTGTCCTGCACCAAGGCCTTCAAGACGGAGGGCACCGACCTGCGCGCGGGCATCTCCATGGACCAGGTCATCGCCAACCACCTGGCCCGGCAGAAGGCCACGCGCTTCGCCTCGCTGGAGCTGGGCATCGACGCGGGCCGAGGCATCGGCAACTGCGACTCCGGCTACGCGTGCCCCTACGCGAACAACATCGCCTGGGCGGGGCCGCACACGCCCATGGCCAAGGAAGTGGTGCCCCAGGCCGTCTTCGACCGGCTCTTCGGCGGCACCCACTCCGGGGAGACGCAGGCCCAGGCCGCCAGGCGCCGCGCCTACGGCCTGAGCATCATCGACTCCGTCCGGGAGGACGCCACCGGGCTCCAGCGGAAGCTGGGCACGACGGACCGGCGCAAGCTCGACGAGTACTTCACCAGCGTCCGGGACCTGGAGAAGCAGGTGGATGCCATGGGGGTCCCCACCTCCGCGTGCGGGACCCCCACCGCGCCGGGAAGCGATGAGGACCCTCGCGCCAAGACGAAGGCGATGATGGACCTCATCGTCCTCGCCTTCCAATGCGACCTCACCCGCGTGGTGACCTTCATGCTGGCCAACGCGCGCAGCAACAAGGTGTATGGCTTCCTGGGCCTCAGCGGCGGACACCACGCGTACTCCCACCACCAGCACGTCCAGTCCAACTTCGACGCGCTCGCGCGCATCGACCGCTGGGAGGTGGAGCAGTACGCCTACCTCGTGCGTCGCCTGAAGGAAGTGAAGGATGGGCAGGGCGTGCCGCTGCTCGACAACGCGTTGGTCTACTTCACGAGCGAAATCGAGGACGGCAACGGGCACATCCACAAGAACCTGCCCGTGCTGCTCTCGGGCAAGGGCGGCGGCGCCCTGGTCACGGACCGCCACCTGCGCGCGCCCGGGGTCCCCATCGCGAACCTCTACATCTCGCTGATGCGGGCCATGGGCGTCCCCAACGTCAACACGTTCGGTGCGGATGGCACCCGGGAGCTCTCCGGGCTCCTCGTCGGTGGGTAGGGGCCGACCTCGACAGGCGGGCATGCGCGCGTGGGCGTCCTGTCGCATCATCGCGGGCATGCGTTTGCCTTCCGTCGCGCTTCGCACGCCGCTGCTCGTCCTCCTCGTTCTTCCCCTGGGCTGTGTCTCTCCCTCGAAGTCGGCTCAACGCAAGCCCGCCCCTTCGTCCCAACGCTCAACCACCGCCTCCGCGCAGCGCGCTCCGACTCCGGCGCGCGCCGCGCCTCCCGAGCCTCGCGCCGCCCCTGCCTCCTCCGCCAAGGACTTCGCGCTCGAGATGGTGCAGGCGCACAACGAAGCGCGCCGGGAGGCGAGGCCCACGCCCAAGCCGCCCCTGCCCCCGCTGGTCTGGTCCGACGCGGCCGCGCGACAGGCCGCGTCCTGGGCCAAGGCGTGCAAGTTCGAGCACAACCCGAACCGAGGTGACCTGGGAGAGAACCTGGCCGCCGCCACGCCGGACATGTGGGGCACGGCCCAGGTGGTGAAGAGCTGGGCGGATGAGGCCAGCGACTACGACCACACTCGCAACACCTGCAGGAAGGGCAAGGTGTGCGGGCACTACACGCAGGTGGTGTGGCGCAAGACGACGGGCGTCGGCTGCGCGACGGTGCTGTGCAAGAAGAACTCGCCCTTCGGGGCGTCCTTCCCCACGTGGCAGCTCTGGGTGTGCAACTACACGCCGCCCGGAAACTTCGTCGGACAGCGACCGTACTGAGCCACACCAGCGTGGGGCAGCTCCCGCACCGGGTGGGTGAGGCGCACACCCTTTCGGGAGCGGGAGCGGCGGCTGATAATCCGCGACATGAACCGCTCCTTCGTCCGACAGCTGCTCGCCCTGGGTCTCCTCGTGCCGTGGCTCTCCACGGGTTGCGACTCGGGGGACTCGCCCGAAGAGGACCCGCCCTCGGGTGATGCGGGCATCCCCGACGGAGGCACCGGCACGCCCGACGGCGGCGAGTCGTTGTCGCAGTTCGCGCGGGACATGCTGGACGGACACAACGCCACGCGCGCCGCCGCGAAGCCCGTGCCCAGCCCCGCGCTGACGCCGGTGACGTGGGACACGAACGCGGAGAACGTCGCGAAGGCCTATGCGGCGAAGTGCGAGTTCAAGCACAACACCGACAGGGGCAACCTGGGCGAGAACCTCTACGCCGCCACCCCCGACTCCAAGACCACCCGCGCCGTGGTGGAGGGCTGGAGCAGCGAAATCAACGACTACACCTACGCCACCAACGCCTGCGCGCAGAACAAGATGTGTGGCCACTACACGCAAATCGTGTGGCGGAACACGAAGCGCATCGGCTGCGCCACGCAGGTCTGCACGAAGAACTCACCCTGGGGCGCGCAGTGGCCCACGTGGCAGCTCTGGGTCTGCAACTACGCGCCGCCGGGCAACTACGTCGGCGAGCGGCCCTACTGAGCCATCCGCTTCAGCGCCGCAGGTGGTGCTCGAAGAACATCGACGTCTCCGCCCAGGCCATGGCCGCCGAGCGCTCGTCGTAGCCCGGGGCCGTCGGGTTCGCGAAGCCGTGCGCGCCCTCCAGCTCCACGACGCGGTGGCGCACGCCCGCGCCATCCAGCGCGTCGCGGAGCACCCAGGAGTCCTCGCGGCGAATCACCTCGTCGCGCGCGGCGATGATGCCCAGCACGGACGCGCGGATGGTGGCCAGCGCCTCCACGTCCGTCACCACGGGGTTGGCGTAGTAGAGCACCGCCGCGTCCAGCTCCGGAATCTCCATGGCGGCCTTGAGCGACCAGCCCCCGCCCACGCTCCACCCCAACACCCCCGTGCGGGTGGCGCGCACGCGGGCATCCTCCTGGAGGAACACATGCGCCGCCTTCAGCGCCTGCGTCGTCCGCGCCGGGTCCAGCTTCCGCGACAGCGCGAGCGCCTGCACCGCCGTGGTGGGCACCTTGCCGTCGTACAGGTCCACCGCCAGCGCCGCGTACCCGTTGGCCGCCAGCCGGTCCACCCAGTGGCGGATGTGCGCGTCGAGCCCCCACTGCTCATGGATGACGAGCACCGCGGGCAAGGGCGCCTTCGCGTGCTCCGGGAGGCTCAGGTACGCCTTCATCCCGCCCACCTCCACCTCCTGCCCCTGGGGCACGGCCGGCGCCTGGGCGGGCGAGGTGTGCAGGGCCTTGAACTCCTCCTCGGTGATGGCGCCCGTGGGAGACGGGCCCCGCAGCACCTCGCGCGGGACGCCTCCCCGCATGCAGCCGCCCAGCAGCAGCAGCGAGCCCAACAGCAACACCCGGCGGGGGAGGGAGGTCTTCATGGCGAGTCCCAGCGCGAAAACAAGAGGGCCGGCAGGGGATTCCCCGGCCAGCCCTCGTATCACCCCTGCTCGTTGGAGCCGGGAGACTACTTCTTCTGCTCGGCGGAAGGCGGCATCGCCGGCGCCGGCGGGGCCTCCGGCGGCTTGACGATCTCCAGCAGCTCCACCTCGAACACCAGGGCCGCACCGCCCGGGATGTTCGGGGGCGCGCCGCGGTCGCCGTAGGCGATGTCGGACGGGCACACCAGCTTGGCCTTGCCGCCGACCTTCATCTTCTGCACGCCCTCCGTCCAGCACTTGATGACGCCCTGGAGCGGGAACTGCGTGGGCTCGCCCCGCTTGTAGGAGCTGTCGAACTCCGTGCCGTCGGCCAGCGTGCCCTTGTAGTGGACCTTCACGATGTCCGTGGCCTTCGGGGACTCACCCGTGCCCGGGGTCAGCTCCTTGTAGACCAGGCCGGACTCGGTCTTCTCCGCGCCGGACTCCTTGGCCTGGGTCTCCAGGAACGCCTTCGCCTTCTCCTTCTCCTTCTCCGCGCGGCGGGTGCTGCGCGCCCGGGCCAGCTCCGACAGCTTCGGCGCGTACGCCTCCATCTCCACCAGGGACTTCTCGCCCTTCACCTGAGCGTTGAGACCCGCCTGGACGTACGCCATCTCCTCCTGGGTCAGGTCGAAGATGCTGATGTTCCGGCCCAGCGTCACGCCGAGCGCGTACAGCGTCTTCTGTTCATCCGTCTGGGGGTTGGCCGCAGCGGCCGCGCTGGCCCCGTCCTTCGCCCCCTGAGGCTGGCACGCCGCCAGGCTCAGCATCATCGCAACAAGACACATCTTCCGCATGTGTTTGCCCTTCCTTGGCTTGCTTGCAGCGGCCGCAAACCCGCTGCCCATCACAATTCCTGGAGGGGCGACTTCCTACTACAGAAAGCCCCGAACATCTGCCCGTCACCACACGGGGCGGCACCACCTGTTTCACCTGGACGGGATATTTCTCCACTCAGCGTCCTCATCGCCCGGACCCGGGGTGTCTCGGCGGGGGTCCAGGTCCCGGAGGCGGCCCCGCCCCCCGCGACACCGGAGGGCGCAACGCCTCCCATGGCCTCACCTCCGTCCCCGGTAGGACTTGAAGGCGCGCGCGGAAACCCTGGCGCAATAGCCAGTCTTTCAACACCAGCTCAGCTGTGTAATGCGCCGCGTCTATTTCGATGAGTGTTTCACCCGGCCGCTGGCGCGTACTCCAGGTGCCACGAAGAAATGAGCCCTGCTCAAAGGGGAAACAGGGCAACACGCGCACGCATCTCCTGGCTCGGGAAATACAAGCATCACTCCGCAACACGCATCGCAGCGCGTCATGAATATGCGCGGTGCCGAATTCCTCATCAAACCCTTGAGGTCGGGCGTCATGAGACGGAGGATTCGCGCATCCCGCGCATCGCTCCGCTTGCCCCCCGTGAGAAGGGGAGGTGCGCTCCACTGCTGGAGGAAGTCTGATGAACCGTCTGCCGCTTTCGCGCGTGACCCGTGTCGCGCTCGTCTCCCTGATGAGCCTGCTCGCCATTCCCGCCTGTTCGGATGACGACGCTGACGGGCCGTACGCGGACCCGAACCCCAGCAAGGGCCCGGGCGAGGAGACACCGGACGCGGGGCCGCCGGACTCCGGCACGGATTCGGGGACGCCGGACTCCGGCACGCCCGACGCGGGCCCGACGGTCTGGCCGCAGGAGTTCACGTGCACGGGCAAGGAGACCCACACGCTGAGCTTCGCCCCCGGCCAGGAGCAGCAGCTCCAGAACGCCGTCAATGACTTGAAGCCGTGCACCACCATCACCCTGGGGGCGGGCACCTTCCACTTCGACAACGCGGTGACCATCCGCCAGGACGGCATCACCTTCCAGGGCGCGGGCCGGGGCGCGAAGGGCGAGGCCACCGGTGGCGCGGCCAGCACGGTGCTGGACTTCACCAACGCCGCCGCGAACACCAACGGCCTGGACGTGGTGGGCAAGCTCTTCACGCTGCGCGACATGGCGCTGTGGGGCGCGCAGAAGGACGGCCTGCGCGTGGAGAACTCCAGCAACGTCTTCATCCAGCGCATCCGCACCGAGTGGGCGCAGCCGAACCTGCCGACCAACGGCAAGTACGGCATCTACCCGGTGAAGTCGCGCTACGTCATCGTGGAGGACAGCGAGGCCTACAACGCGTCGGACGCGGGCATCTACGTGGGCCAGACGCGCTACGCGATTGTTCGCCGGAACATCGCGAAGCAGAACGTGGCGGGCATCGAAATCGAGAACACGAAGTTCGCGTTCGTGGAGGGCAACACGGCCATCGACAACACCACGGGTCTGGTGGTGTTCGACCTGCCGGGCAACCCCATCCAGGGCACGGACGTGCTCGTCACCAAGAACACCATCACCGGCAACAACCGGAAGAACTTCGCGTCGGACTCCGGCAGCAGCAGCACCGTGTCCCAGGTGCCGGCCGGGACGGGCACGTTCATCCTGGCGTCGCGCCGGGTGGAGTTCGTGGGCAACACGTGGGGCGACAACAACACGGTGGACATCGCGGTGCTGAGCGGCCTCGCCATCGAGCCCAACCCCGTGCTGTGGTCCGCGGGCTTCTTCAACTTCTCCACGTCGGACGTGTCCATCCACCACAACACCTTCCTGGGTGGCAGCGGTGGGAACGTGGACAGCGGCGAGACGAACCCGGCGACGCGTCCGCTGGGCTACCTCATCTCCAACCTCTACGCGTACGGCAAGGCGGCCGCGGGCGTGGACCGGGTGGAGCACGTGATGTGGGACGGCATCGACCCGGCGCCGCGCAACGAGAACGTGGCCAACGGCATGAACCTCTGCTTCAGCAACAACACGCTGCCGGCCGGCGCGAAGGCGTCGGTGGTGGACCTGGACCTGGAGGCCGTGCAGAAGAAGCTCACCGCGGCGACGCCGGACATCGTCGGTGCCTGGGCGGAGACGCGGCGCTACAACCAGGGGGCCGCGCCCTTCAACTGCTCGGGCTTCGCGCCCGCGCTGAAGCTCCCCTGAGCGGACGTTTCAAGGACTCACGACCATGCGTTCGCCGTACATGACGCGCCTGGGCCTCGCCGCGGTGTTGCTCGCCGCGGCGGTGGCCGCCTGCTCCGGTGGGAATGAAGACGACACCCACATCATCGACCCGCCCGACGCGGGTGATGCCGGAGATGCCTCCACGCCCGACGCCGGGCTGGACGCGGGTGACTCTGGGCCTGGAGAGGACGGAGGCACCGACGCTGGAGACGACGGGGGGACTGACGCGGGACCTGAGGACGGAGGAAGCGACGCGGGGACCGATGCGGGCTCCGACGCGGGAACGGATGCCGGCCCCCCTCCGGGGACGGTGACGATTCCGAACGAGCTGTCGGGCTACGGGCTCTTCACGGGGACTCCCGCGGGCGGCGACTTCAAGCCCGTGGAAGGCAACCTCCCGTATGAGCTGACCACGCCGCTCTTCTCCGACTACTCCCTCAAGTCCCGCACGCTGTACATCCCCGCGGGCAAGGCGGCGCTGTACTCGGCGGACGCGGTGCTGGACCTGCCGGTGGGCACCATCATCACCAAGACGTTCGCCTTCCCGGCGGACTTCCGTGAGCCGACCAAGAACGTGCGTCCGTTGGAGACGCGCGTCCTGGTGCGGCAGCCGCAGCCGGTGGGCTGGGTGGCGTATCCCTACGTCTGGAACGACGCGCTGACGGAGGCGACGCTGGCCAGCGGCGGGAAGGTGTTCAAGGACTTCTCGTTCATCGACGAGCAGGGCGTGACGAAGAAGCTCGACTACCTGGTGCCGCAGCGCAACCAGTGCCAGAAGTGCCATCACGTGGTGGATGAGCAGGACAACCAGCACCTGCTGCCCATTGGCGTGAAGGCCCGGTATCTCAACCGCGAGCACACCTATGGCGTCCAGCCCGTCAACCAGCTCCAGCACCTGGCGAGTCTCGGGAAGCTGGAGGGGTTGCCGCCGGCGGCGCAGGTTCCCCGCGCTCCGGATGCCTTCAACGCGGGCGAGGCGGACCTGACGCAGCGGGCGCGCACCTATCTGGATATCAACTGCGCGCACTGCCACAACCCCAAGGCGCAGCCCGGCATCACCAGCCGGCTGTTCCTGGACATCAAGACGACGGATGAGTTCAGCCTGGGCTACTGCAAGCGCCCGGGCTCCGCCGGTGGCGGCGTGGGCGGTGAGTTCGACATCGTCCCCGGCAGCCACGACACGTCCATCCTCTGGTTCCGGATGCACACGGAAGTCTCCGGGAAGATGATGCCGGAGATTGGCCGGGCGCTGCGCCACGAGGCGGGCGCCCAGCTCATCGCCGACTGGATTGACGCCATGCCGCCGCGAAGCTGCAAGTAGCGAGCGGTCCGTCCACGCCAAGACAGCCCCTTTCGTGCCCACGTGCACGGAAGGGGCTTTTCATTTCCGTGCATAATCCCCGGCGCATGTCCCTTCCCGCGCTGGTCCGGGGGACTGGCCTCGCCCTGGCGCTGGCCGTGCTCGCCTCGTGTCGCATCGAGTCCGCCGCGCCGTCCTCCGGCACCCGCGCCGCCTCCGAAGTCGCGCCCACCGGCGAGGTCTGGGTCTACACGTCCATGTACCAGCACGTGCTGGACGCGCTGGAGCCGCTGCTGAAGCGGGAGCTGCCCGGCGTCACCGTGCGCTGGTACCAGGCTGGCAGCGAGAAGGTGGCCAGCCGCCTGGAGGCCGAGCGCGCCGCGGGCGCCATCCGCGCCGACCTCCTCGCCACGTCGGACCCGTTCCTCGTGGAGCGGCTCGCGCGTGAGGGCACCTTCCTGCCGTATGCCTCTCCGCATGTGCTGCGGGTTCCTCGGGCGCTGTTGGATTTGGATGCGCGGTATGCCGCCATCCGCGTGTCCACCATGGTGCTGGTGCACCGCGAGGGCTCGCTTCCTCCGCCCACGTCCTTCGCGGCGTTGGCGGATGGGACGTGGAGCGGGCGCGTGGCCATCGGCGACCCGCTGACCTCGGGCACGGCCTTCACCTGGGCGGTGTTCTGCCAGGCCCGCCACGGCGAGGGGTACTTCGCGGGGCTGCGCAAGCAGGGCGCCATCGTCGCGGGGGGCAACGCGGCGGTGCTCCAGAAGGTGGAGAGCGGTGAAGCGGATGCGGGCGTCCTGCTGCTGGAGAACGCGCTGACGGCGCGCGCGAAGGGCCGTCGGATTCAGGTGGTCTGGCCCACGGATGGCGCGGTCACCATTCCGGGCCCCGTGGCGCTCCTCGCGAAGACACCCAATCCCGTGGCGGCACGGGCCGTGGTGGACGTGCTCCTGTCTCCCGAGGGGCAGCGGCTCATCGTCGAGCAGGGAGACATGCACGCGGTGGACCCTCGGCTCGCGGGGCCTCGAGGGGAGCCCGGCGTGGAGGTGTTGCTCCAGCGCACGCAGCCGTGGACGCCGGAGTTGCTGCGGCACGGACTGGTGGGGGGTGGCGCGCTCAAGGAGTCCTTCTCGCGGGCCTTCTCGAAATGAGCACGCCCGGGGCGCGATGGCTGGGATTGGCCGCGTGGCTGGTGCCGGTGGCCGTGTTCGCCGTGGGGCCGGTGGTGATGTTGCTCTCGCGCGGCGCGGTGGCGCCGGGTGAGCTGGGGAGGGCGGGGCTGGCCTCGGAGCTGGGGGCGCTGGGGAACACGCTGGTCATCTCGGGAGGGGCCGCGCTGCTCGCGCTCGCGTTGGGGGCGCCGCTGTCGCTGCTGCTGTTCCGCACGGACCTGCCGCTGCGAGGGGTCTTCACCGTCCTGTTCACCCTGCCCTCCGCCATCCCCGCGTTCATCTGGGGCATGGGTTGGTTGTCATTGGCCAGTCCTCGCGCGGGCTATCTCAACCGGCTGTGGGGGGAAGGGACCCTCGACATCCATGGGCCCGTGGGCATCGCCTTCGTCGAGGGGCTGTCGGGCTTGCCGCTGGTGCTGCTCGCAGGCGCGGCGGCGCTGCGCAGGATGGACCCGGCGCTGGAGGAAGCGGCGCGCGTGTGTGGTGCTTCACCGATGAGGGCGCTGCTGACGACGACGGTGCCGCTGGTGCTCCCGTCGCTCCTGTCCGGCGCGGTGATGGTGTTCCTCATGGCGGCGTCGTCCTTCGGGGTGCCGTATCTGCTGGGCGTGTCCGCGACACCTCCGACGCGGGTGCTCACCACGCGCATCTACGAGCTGGTGCTGCAAGGGGATGAGGGGCTGGGACGGGCGTGTGCGCTCGCGCTCGTGCTGCTGGCGCTGACGCCGCTGTCGCTGCTGGTGACGTGGGCGCTGGGGCGCTCCGGTCGCGTGAGGTTGAGCGCGGGCAAGGGGCTGGCCTCGCGGCCGCTCGCGCTGGGCCGTGCGCGGACGATGGCCACCGTGGGGGTCTCGAGCGTGTGCCTGGTGCTGGTGCTGCTGCCCTTGGGCGCCATCCTGCTCACGTCGCTCCAGCGAGGCTTCGGGGCGCGGCTCGCGTGGGAGGAATTGACGCTCTCGCATTGGGCCCAGGTGTTGACGCAGCCTCGCACGCTGAGGGCCACGGGGCTCAGCCTGCTGCTCGCGGCGGGGGCGGGAGTGCTGGTGTGTGGCTTCGGGTTGGCGGCGGCGATGCTCCAGCGAGGGTTCCGGCGGCTCGGGGCGGGTGTGGAGGCGCTGGCCGTGTGGCCCTATGCCGTGCCGGGCACGGTGCTGGCGTTGGCGCTCCTGCTCGCGTTCTCCCGAGACTGGCGCTTCATCTTGTTGGACCAGGTGGCCTTCGTGCTGGCGATGGCGCATACGCCGTGGCTGCTGCTGGTGGCCTATGCGGCGAAGTACCTGGCGCTGGGGACTCGCAACAGCGCGGAGGCGCTGGCGCAGCTGGACCCATCGCTGACGGAAGCGGCGCGGGTCAGCGGGGCGAGTCCCCTGCGCGCGTTCCTCGACGTGCCGCTGCCGCTCCTGCGGCCGGCGCTCACGGTGGCCTTCATCCTGGCGTTCCTCTCGTGCGCGACGGAAATCACCATGTCCGTGCTGCTGGTGCCCGCGGGCTCGGAGGTCCTGGGCAAGCTGCTCTTCGACTTGCAGAGCTACGCGGACCCGGCGGCCGCGGCCGTGCTGGCCTGTGCGTTCGTGATGCTGGTGGTGTCGGGACAGGTGGTGCTCGCGCTGGTGTCCCGACGCACGACGGAGGCGCGGTGATGGCGGCCATCTCGCTGGAGGGCGTGTTCAAGTCCTACGGCGCCACGCCCGTGGTGCGGGGCCTGAGCCTCGAGGTCCAGGAGGGCGAGCTCGTCTCGTTGCTGGGCCCCTCCGGCTGCGGGAAGACGACCACGCTGCGCATGCTCGCGGGGCTGGAGCATCCCGACGCGGGAGTCCTCCGCCTCGGCGGCGAAGTGGTGGCCGGGCCCGGCGTGCGCGTGCCTCCCGAGCGGCGCGGCCTGGGCATGGTGTTCCAGGGCTATGCCGTGTGGCCCCACCGCACCGTGGAGGAGAACGTCGCCTATCCGCTGACGCTGCGCCGTATGCCCAAGGCAGTGCTCGCCGCCAAGGTCAGCGAGGCCCTTCGCTGGGTCCGACTGGAGCAGCTCGCGACACGCAAGCCCCACGAGCTCTCAGGTGGACAGCTCCAGCGCGTCGCCCTCGCGCGAGCCCTGGTCGCGGGGCCTCGCGTGCTGCTTCTCGACGAGCCCCTCTCCAACCTGGACGCGGCGCTGCGAGAAGAGCTGCGCGCGGAGATCGCCACCCTGCGGGCGCGACTGGGCACCACCCTCGTCTTCGTCACCCACGACCAAGGCGAGGCGCTCGCGCTGTCGGACCGCATCGCGGTGATGAACCAAGGTGTCCTGGAGCAGGTCGCCACCCCCGAGACGCTCTACCGCGAGCCAGCGACGCCCTTCGTCGCGGGCTTCGTCGGAGGCGCCAACATCCTCACGGGCGAGGTGCGCGCCGGCGCGTTCCACACCTCCCACGGCGGCGGAGTGTTCCCCCTGCCCCCGGACACCCTCGGGCCCCCCGGCCCCGCCACGCTGGTGGTCCGCCCCGAGGACCTGGAGCTGGGAGAGCTCGGCACACCGCTGCCCCTCTCCGCGCGCCTGTTCCTGGGCTCCGCGGCCGAGTACCGCTTCCCCGTCGACGGCACCCTCCTGCGCGTGGTGGCGCCGCCCCTGGACGTGCGCCCCGGGCAGTCCCTCCAGGTCCGCATCCGCAAGGCGCGCCTCTTTCCCCGGGGATGAGCAACAGGACGTTGCCCGGGTGACGGGGCTCCGACGACAATCCCCTGTCCCCCCGGCTTCTGGAGTCACCGTGTCTCGCTCCCTGTCCTTGCTCACCCTCGCCCTGCTGACGCTGGGCCTCTCCGCCTGCGCCGAGGAGGACGCCTGCACCGAGCTGACCACGTGCGGCGCCTGCACGAGCGCGTACGTGGACCTGGCGTGCAAGTGGTGCCCGGGCGACAGCACCTGCTCCCTCAACGGAGAAGGCGGCTCGTGCGAGTACCAGGAGCTGAGGGACGACCCCGCCGAGTGTGGCGCCTCGGGCTCCTGCACCCAGCCCTACAAGGGCCCGTCGTCCCCGGACCTCGCCGCGACGCTCTGCGGGGCCGCGTACCAGTACGGCTGCCAGGGCAACACGTCGAGGCGCGACGAGAACTGCCGCGCCTACACCCGGTTCCAGACAGACAACCCCGGCAGTCCGTCCTGCCCTCACTGCCCTTGAGGGCGCGTGATTTCAGCACGCGCGGGACACCCGGTCCGCGTTAAGCCAGGGCCCTCTTCCTTCCCGAGGACCCATGAGCGACAACAACCCGAGCATCCTCTCTCACGTCTCCATCGGCACGAACGACTTCGCGCGCGCCGTGGCCTTCTATGACCGGGTGATGGCCACGCTCGGCTACGGCCGCGTGCTGGAGTTCCCCCACGCCGTCGCCTACGGCAAGCAGTTCCCCGAGTTCTGGGTGCAGACGCCGCTCGACGGCTCGCGCGCCAACGTGGGCAATGGCACGCACTTCGGCTTCATCGCCCACTCGAAGCAGGCGGTGCATGCCTTCCACGAGGCCGCGCTCGCGGCGGGCGCCACCAACGACGGCGCCCCGGGCCCTCGTCCGCTGTACGGCGAGCCGTACTACGGCTGCTTCGTGAAGGACCTGGACGGCCACAAAATCGAGGCGTCCTTCTGGGACACCTCGATGGGTGGCTCGCACGGCGCCTGAGCTACACCTTCCGGAGCTTCCAGGCGCCTCGGCGGAACAGGATGGCGGAGATGATGGCCACCATCGAGAAAGCCACCGAGAGCGCCAGGAACACGCCCGAGGGCCCCATGCCCGCGGGCCCCGACAGCACCCACGCGAGCGGCAGCTCCAGGAGCCAGAAGCAGAAGATGTTGATGAACGTGGGCGTGGCCGTGTCGCCCGCCCCGTTGAAGGACTGCGTCAACACCATGCCGAACGCGTAGAAGAGGAAGCCTCCGCTGATGATGCGCAGCGCGTGCGACGCGTGGTCCACCACCGCCGCGTCCGTGGAGAAGGTGCCCACCAGCGGGTCCGCGAAGAGGACGAACAGCAGGCCCAGCGAGCCCAGGAAGATGGCGTTGATGCGGCCCGCCGTCCACACCGCGCGCTCACCGCGCGCCGGGTCCTGCGCCCCCAGGCTCTGCCCCACCATGGTGGCCGCCGCGTTGGCGAGTCCCCACGAGGGCAGCAGCGCGAAGAGGACGATGCGCATCGCGATGGTGTAGCCCGCCACCGCCGCGCTGCCGAACGTCGCGACGATGCGCGCCAGCATCACCCAGCTGGTGGTGTTCACCAGCGCCTGCGCCGTGCCCGCGCCCGACAGCTTCAGCATGGACAACATCGTCCCCGCCTCCAGCCGCACGTGCTCGCGCCGGATCTGGAGCCGGCCGCTGCCTCGCGCCAGACGGTAGAGCTGATACACCACGCCGCACGTCCGGCCGAACGTCGTCGCCACCGCGGCGCCCATGACGCCCAGCTCCGGGAAGGGCCCCACGCCGAAGATGAGCATGGGCGCCAGGACGATGTTGATGGCGTTGGCCAGCCACAGCACCCGCATGGCGATGGCCGCGTCGCCCGCACCCCGGAAGATGGCGTTGATGAGGAACAGCAGGAACACGCTCGCCATGCCGCCCAGCATCACCTGCGTGTAGCGCACGCCGTGCTCCAGCACCCACGGCGAGCCGCCCATCAGCGACATCAGCGGCCGGGCGAAGACGACGCCCGCGGCCGAGATGGGAATCGCCAGGAGCACGCCCAGCCCAATGGCTTGCACCGCCGTGCGCGCCGCCCGCTCCGGGTCCTTCTCACCGATGCGACGCGACACCATCGCCGTGGCGCCGATGCTCAGGCCCATGGCCGCCGCGTAGATGATGGTGAGCAGCGACTCCGTCAGCCCCACCGTGGCGACGGCGTCAGCCCCCAGACGGCCCACGAAGAAGACGTCCACCACGGCGAAGATGGACTCCATCACCATCTCCAGCACCATGGGGACCGCGAGCAGGAAGATGGCGCGCTTCACCGGGAGCGCGGTGAGGTCCCGCTCCGTGCCATGCATGGCTTCCTTGAGTGAGGCCCAGAAACTCATCGCGCGCCCATCCGAGGGCACTCCCACGTCAGACATTGTCCCGCCTCCAGGCCGCCCCCCGAATCGGGGACCTTCTGGCAGGAAGGCGCGACCGCGTCCAGGGACGACTCCGTTCCGCGCCGCCTGACTCGCCGCCCCACCCTGGAGGCCCCCCATCAGGCGGCCTGACAGGCATGTTCTCGCCCTGCGGCAGGACGCCACCCACCCATACCGTCCTACCTCGAACACCCATCCCACTCCGTCGGACCGTCCTGCTGAATCATCGTGGGGTGTAGCGTGCGCGCACTCATGGTGACACGCTTTCACATGTATCAGCCCCGCCCGAACCCAGCCGGGGCGTCTCACACTTCCGTCTGGCCAGCAGTGCGCGCGTACTGGGACGCGTGCATCTGGGACCGGGGGTGCACCTCGCCCAAGGCGCGGTGGTGTGCTCTCCAGACGGTTCCGTCCAACTGGGTGCGGGCAGCGCGGTGCGTGAGAACGCCACCGTCGTCGGCACGGCCCGAAACCCTGTCACGGTGGGGGAGAAGACCTCCCTGGGCCCTCGGAGCCTGCTCCTGGGTGCCACGACAGGCCATCTGTGCGAGGTCGGCGCAGGAGCCATCCTCATGCCAGGCAGCCAGTTGGGCGACCGCTGCCTGGTGAGCGAGGGGGCGCTGGTGCCCCCTGGCATGTGGGTCCCCTCGGATTCCGTCGTGGTGGGCCGCCCCGCCCGCGTCGTGCGCCGGGTCGACACAGGCGACCTGGAGCGACTGCGCATGACTCGCGGCGGCAGCCTCTCGCTGCCCGAGCAACCTCTCACCCCCTTCTTCGCGAAAGACCGCGCCGAGGACGCACCCATGGGACAGCTCTATTCCTTCCGAGACAAGCATCCGCTGGTCCACCCCACCGCCACGCTCTTCTCCTCCTGCGAGGTGACGGGCGACGTCATCATCGGCCCGGGCTCCATCATCGGCCCGGGGGTGAGAATCGTCGGGGAGTCGCACGTGCCGCTGCGCATCGGCGCGGGCGTGCGCATCCACGCCAACACCGTGATTCACCTGCAACTGGGTGGCAGTCTGGTGTTGGAGGACGGTGTCCTCATGGGGCCGGGCTGCGTGGTGCACGGCTGCTTCGTGGGCGCGAACACGGTGGTGGAGCCCGGCGCCATCCTCTGCGACCGGAGCCGCCTGGGGCGGGGCTGTGTCGTGGGCGCGGGCAGCATGGTGCGCGCGGGGACGCTGTTCCCGGATGCCGCGCAGGTGGATGGCTTCCCCGCGGTGCAGACGGGCTTCCTCGCGTCGCTGCCGCCCGTGCCTCCCTGGTCGCTGCGGCCGGAGGACCTGCCGGAGCTCCGCCGGGTGAGCTAGGCCCGGTGTCCCCGAGCCCCCGCCCGGACATCGCGCGAGGCCCCGACGGGCCGCACGCTGTCCGGGGGGGCCACTCGTGCCAGCGAGCCCCTCCGTCCAAATCGTGAGGGGAGCGGGGAGCCCCGCGGCGGAGCCTGCTTGCCTGGCCCCGAGCCGCGCGGAGCCCGCGCCATGGAATGACATGGCTTTCACGGGCGAGGGCGAGATGTGGCAGTCGCCGGGCACCGAAGGGCTGCGGGAGATCCACCGGGGACGCCGGTACGTCGTCCTGCGGACGTGGGGCCAGGACGGCGTCCCGCTGGTCATCAAGCAGGTGCGCCAGGGGCCGCTCGCCACGGGCAGCGCGGCCATGCTGCGCCACGAGTACACGCTGCTGCGCGAGCTGCGAGACACCGTGCCGCACCTGGCGCGCGCCCGCTGGCTGGAGGACCTGCCTTCGCGCCTGCCCGTGCTCGCGCTGGAGGACAGCGGGCCCCAGAACCTCCAGGCCTGGCAGCACCGCAGGCCCGTGGAGGTGGAGGTCTTCTTGGAGCTGGCCCTCCAGGCCACCGGCATCCTCGCCGCGCTCCACCACCAGCACGTCATCCACCGGGACATCAACCCCACCAACCTGGTGATGAGCGCCGACGGCCGTCACCTCACCCTCGTCGACTTCGACCTGGCCACGCGCGTCTCCGGGCTCGCGCCCTCGGGAGGAATGCCCGCGGAGCTCCAGTGGGTGCTGCCGTACATCGCTCCCGAGCAGACCGGGCGGATGAACCGGCCCATCGACCACCGCGCCGACCTCTACTCGCTGGGCGCCACGTTCTACGAGCTGCTCACCGGCCAGCCGCCCTTCACGTCGTCAGACCCGGTGGAGCTGGTCCACGCGCACCTCGCCCGAGCGCCCGTCCCTCCCACCTTCGTCAACCCCACCATCCCCCGCGTCGTCGCGGACATCGTCCTCAAGCTGCTCGCGAAGATGCCGGAGGAGCGCTACCAGAGCGCGGACTCGCTGCTCGCGGACCTCCAGGAGGTGCGCCGGCGTCAGGCTCGACACGCGCCGGAGGACTTCGAGCTGGGGCGGCTGGACCTGGCCCGACTGCTCTCGCTCCCGGAGCGCCTCTACGGCCGCGAGCCCCAGCAGGCCGAGCTGCGCGCCGCGCGCGAGCGGGTGCGCCGAGGCACCAGTGAGCGGGTGCTGCTCTCCGGCGCGGCGGGCATCGGCAAGTCCGCGCTGGTCCATGACCTCTCTCGCGACGCGGCGCCAGGAGACCGGCTGCTGACGGGCAAGTTCAACCAGCTCCAGGGCAATGTCCCCTACTCTGCCTTCGTCCAGGCGTTTCAAGGGCTCGTGCGCGAGCTGATGGAGGAGACACCCGAGGCGCGCGATGTCTGGCGTCAGCGCCTCCTGGGCGCGCTGGGTCCTCACGCGCGAGTCATCACGGATGTCATCCCCGCACTCGAGGAGCTGCTCGGCCCGCAGCCACTTCCTCCCAAGCTGGGACCGGTGGAGGCCGCCGCGCGCTTCCACCTCCTCTTCCAGTCCTTCGTGCAGGCGCTGGCGACGCCTCGGCATGCGCTCGTCCTGTTCCTGGATGACCTCCAGTGGGCGGACCCGGGCTCGCTCCAGCTCCTCAAGAGCCTGTGTGGAGACCCGGGCTCGCTGCACCTCCTCTTCATCGTCGCGTGGCGTCCCCAGGAGCTGGGGCCCGAGCCGCTCCTGCCCCGCGTCCTGCGCACGCTCGACGAAGAAGGCGCCATTCCCACGCGGACCTTCGAGCTGTCCCCATTGGATGACGCCGCCATCACCTCGCTGTGCGCGGACACCTTCCGCCGCCAGCCCGAGGACGTCGCGCCCCTCGCCCGGCTGCTGCTGCGCAAGACCGCGGGCAATCCCCTCTTCCTCACCCGCCTGCTGCGGATGCTGCACGGCTCCGGCTTGCTGAGCTTCGACTGGGAGCACGGCACGTGGACGTGGGAGCTGGAGCGACTGGCGCGCGTGGAGGTGACGGAGAACGTGGTGGAGCTGATGCTCGACACCATCCGTCGGCTTCCGGAGCGGGCCCAGCACGTCCTGGAGGTGGCCGCGTGCCTGGGCGACCGCGTGGAGCTGGGGGTGCTGTCGGCCCTCGTGGAGGAGCGGGACGAGGACGCCGCCTCCGCGCTGTGGACCTTGCTGCGCGAGGGGCTGCTCATCCCGGAGAACGAACCGCCCCATCCGCGAGCGACGCCGGACGCCTCCGCGCCGCAGGAGGCCGTCTATCGCTTCGCGCACGACCGCGTCCGGCAGGCCGCGTACTCCCTGCTCACCGAGGACCAGCGCGCGGAGCTGCACCGCGCCGCGGGACAATGGCTGCTGCGCGGCGCGCGCGGCGAGGTGCTGGAGGAGCGCCTCTTCTCGGTGGTGGACCACCTCTACCGAGGCCTGGAGAAGTCCCAGGACGTCGCCGAGAGACAAGCGCTGGCGGAGCTGCTCTTCCGCGCGGGCCTCAAGGCCAAGGCGGCGTCCGCCTTCGGCGCGGCGCTGGTGTACCTCACGCGGGGCCTGTCCCTGCTGCCGCCCACCGAGTGGCCTCGGCGCCACGAGCAGCTCTTCCAGGTCCACAAGGAGGCCGCCGAGTGCGCCTACCTCTCCGGCAATGGCAGACAAGCCGAGGAGCTGCTGCACACCGCCCACGAGCACGCCGCCTCCGCGCCTCGCAAGGTGGACCTGTATGTCCTCCAGGTGCTGGCCCACCTGCTCAATGGCCACTACGCGGAGGCCGTCCGCTCGGGCCAGGAAGGGCTGCGCTTGTTCGGCATGGAGCTGCCGGAGGAGGGCTACACCCAGGCCCTCTCCGCCGAGCTCGGGAACGTGGAGCTCCAGCTCCGAGGACGCGCGGTGGAGGAGCTGCTGAACGCGCCGCCGATGGAGGACCCGAGGCACCTCGCGTGTGTCCAGCTCCTCTCGGAACTCGTCACGCCCGCGTACTTCGTCGACCCGGACCTGTATGCGTATCTCAACACGCGGGCCCTCGCGCTGACGCTGGAGCATGGCAACTCCCGCTGGGCGCCTTCCGTGTATGCCTATCACGGCACGCTGCTGGCGAGCCGGGGCGACGCGGCCCGCGCGGAGTCCTTCTGCCACCTGGGAATCTCCCTGGCCCGGCGCATGGGGGACTCGCGGCAGGAGTGCCGGGCGCTCGTCACCCTCACGCTCAACATCAACCACTGGCGCGCGCCCCTGCGCACCAACCTGTCCCTCTTGCGGCGGGCCATCACCACGGGCCTGGCCAGCGGCGACCTCCAGTACACCAGCTATGCGCTCGCCAACGTCGTCACCACCGAGCTGGCCATGGGCACGGAGCTGGTGCGCATCCTCGGCTCCATCGACACCAGCCTCTCCTTCGCCCGGCGCAGCGGCGTGCAGGTGATGGCGGATGTCTCCGTCCTCTACCGACAGGCCATCCGCGCGCTCCAGGGGCGCACCCACCAGCTCGCGCGCCTGGATGATGACGACTTCGTCGAGAAGGACTTCCTCGCCTCGGGGCAGATGGCCCACACGAGCCTCTACCTGCGCTCGCTCCTGAGGCTGTTCGTCGCCTACGTCCTGGGGGACCTGGACGAGGCCGCGAGGATGTCTCGCGAGGTGCTGCCCTACGTCCACTTCGCCCAGGGCTTCTTCCGCAACGTCGACTTCAACGTCCTGACCTCGCTGACGATGCTGGCGCGCGCCACCCGCATTCCCCAAGAGCGGGACGTGGCGCTCGCCGCCGTCGAGGAGAACCAGCGGCAGCTCGGCGCCTGGGCGGGCCTGTGTCCGGAGAACTTCCGCCACAAGCACCAGCTCGTCGCCGCCGAGGTGGCCCGCGTCGAGGGCCGGCCCCTGGAGGCCATGGGCCTCTACGACAGCGCCATCGACGGCGCGCACCTCCAGGGCTTCCTCCATGACGAGGCCATCGCGAACGAGCTGGCGGGGCGCTTCCATCAACAACTTGGCCACAAGCGCTTCGCCACCCTCCACCTTCGCGCGGCCATGGACTGCTTCACGCGCTGGGGCGCCCAGGCCAAGGTGACGCTGCTGGAAGAGGAGTTCCCCGAGCTCAAGAGCGTCGTCGACCGCCCGTGGGCCGAATCCGGCGTGGCCCATCCGAGCCTGGGCGCACCGGGTGCGTCGTTGGACCTGCTCACGCTGCTCAAGGCCTCCGAGACGCTGATGGGCGAGGTGGTGCTGGACCGGCTCCTGGAGAAGCTGATGGCGGTGTGCTTCGAGGCCGCGGGGGCCACGCGCGGCGCGCTGCTGCTGGAGGAGGAAGGCACCCTGCAGGTGCGCGCCGTCGGAGCCATCTCCGAGCCCGTCAGCCTGGAGCACACGCCACTCTCCGAGTCGAACCAGGTGCCCGTCTCCCTCCTGGAGCACACGTTCCACGCCGGCGAGACGCTGGTCCTGGCCGATGCCGCGCACCAGGGCCGCTTCACTCAAGACACCTACGTCGTCCGCCGGGCCGTGAAGTCCGCGCTGGCCATTCCCATCCAGCGGCCTGGGAAGACGGTGGGCGTGCTCTATCTGGAGAACGACCTGGCCACCCGCGCCTTCACGCCGGAGCGGATGGGATTGCTGCGGACGCTCTCGTCCCAGATTGCCATCTCGCTGGAGAACAGCCGCCTGTTCGAGCAGCTCCACGTCGAGGTGAAGGAGCGCCGCCGCGCCGAGGAAGCCGTGCGCTTCCTGGCCGACTCCGGGCTCGCGCTGGCGGAGTCACTGGACCTGGAGAAGACCCTGGCCCAGGCCACGCGCCTCGTCGTCCCCTTCCTCGCGGACTGGTGCATGTTCTCCGTGCTCGACCCGGGGGGCGAGCTGCGCATGCTGGCCGCGGCCCACGTGGACCCGGAGAAGGACCGCCACCTGCACGAGCTGTTCGAGAAGTACCCCATCGGCTGCACCTCTCCCCCCGCCATCGTCCGCGTGCTGCGCACGGGCCAGCCCTTCCTTCGCACCGATGTCACCCAGTCCGTGCTGCGCGAGCACGGCCATGGGCCTGACTATGTCGAGCGGCTCAGTGAGCTCAATCCTCGGGCCGCCATGCACGTGCCGCTCATCGCGCGAGGCAAGACGCTGGGCGTCGCCACCTTCGTCTCCTCCACGCCGGGGCGGCGGTACAGCCAGGTGGACCTGGACCTCGCGCAGGAGCTCGCCCGGCGTGTCGCGGTCTGCATCGACAACGCGCGCCTGTATCGCGAGTCCCAGGACAGCATCCGCCTGCGCGATGAGTTCCTCAGCGTGGCCTCGCACGAGCTGAACACGCCGCTCACCTCCCTGCGCCTCATGGTGCAGACGCTCCTGCGCCACGTGCCGCCGGAGCTGCCGCCGCTCGCGGTGCGCAGCCTGCGCACGCTCGACAAGCAGAGCGCGAAGCTCACCACGCTGGTGGAGGAGATGCTCGACATCTCCCATCTCCAGGCGGGCCGACTGGACCTGCACCTGTCGCTCGTCGACCTCGCGGACGTCATCGACACCGTCGCTCGACTCCTGCGCGAGCCGCTCCAACGCGCGCACTGCGAGCTGGAGCTCCAGGTCGAAGGCCCGCTGGTGGGTCACTGGGATGGCACCCGGCTGCAACAGGTGCTCGTCCATCTGGTGTCCAACGCCCTCAAGTTCGGGCCGGGCAAGCCCATCACCCTTCGCGCCTGGGCCGATGACCGCACGCACGTCCACGTGAGCGTCCGGGACCAGGGCATCGGCATCTCCGCCGAACAGCTCCCCCACATCTTCGAGCGCTTCGAGCGAGCCGTGTCCGTCCGCGCCTACGGGGGGCTCGGGCTGGGACTGCACCTGGCTCGGGAGATCATCAGCGCGCTGGGCGGGAGCATCCACGTGGAGAGCACGCCGGGCGTGGGCAGCACCTTCACCCTCACGCTCCCCACGTAGCCGCTTCCAGGCCCGGGCTCAGCCGGGCATCGGACGGGGGCTGGGGCTCTCGTCCTCCTCCTCGTCGCCGAGGATGAGCCAGCGCCGCGCGGGGGCCTCCTCCCAGAAGCGGCGAAGGATCTTGTCCGTGTGGCTGTTCTCCGCGACACGGTTGAGCTGGAGCGCGACGAGCTCGCTCTCCACCAACTCCGCCACGCGCACCACGCCGGAGCGCAGGCCGTACTCCTGGACTCGGCGAATCATGTTCGCGGCTTCTGGCGAGGCCGGCCGCAGGGTCCTCAGGTCCGCCTTGATCTTGATATCACGCCCCGAGAGCGAGGCCGTGGCCTTCTCCAACTCCTGAACGAAGGACTCCATCTCCTGGACGCGGATGTAGCCATCCAGGACGAACTCCACGATGGCGTGCTCGCCATCGACGTCGATTCGGAACACCGGCGCTCCTTCGCCACACGGACCCGGAGGAGCGTAAGTAGGAACCCGACGGGTGCCCAGGCACCCGGGAGTGCGGGGCCAACGTCCAGTTCACGATTCGACGCTGATTTCCTCCAGCAACAACGTGAGCGCGCGCTCGGCCATGGCGTGGCGCACCTGACGTCTGTCACCCGTGAAGACCTGGCGCTCGACGGCCGCGGTTCCTCCTCGGCGAAGGACGGCGATGAAGGCGAGCCCCACGGGCTTCTGGGGGGTGCCTCCACCCGGTCCCGCGATGCCCGTCTCGGCGATGGCCCAGTCCGCGCGAGAGTGCTCCAGGGCCCCGCGCGCGAGCGCTTCCACGGCCTCCGCGCTCACCGAGCCATGCGCCTGGAGCAGCGCCAAGGGCACGCCGAGTTGTTCCACCTTGGACTCATGGGAGTACGGAATGAAGCCACGCTCCACCACGGCGGAGGCCCCTGGGATGTCCGTCAGCCGCGCGCAGAGCAGCCCGCCCGTGCACGCCTCCGCCAGCACCAACCGCACACCGGCGTCGCGGCAGCGCTCCAACACCTGCCTCGCGAGGTCCTCGAGTGCATCTCCCGTCACGCGCTTGCCTCCTGCTCACGAGGTCGTCAGCTGCACTCCTCCGCGGCCGCGCCCCAAACCCGTGCATCTCCTTTCCCACGCCCGGGCCGCATACGCCACCGAGGAGGCGTCGCCTGGTACGCGCCCTCCCCGCGCACGTGCGGCGTGGAGGTGTTGCCCGGTACGCATCCTCCCCGCGCACGTGCGGCGTGGAGGTGTTGCCCGGTACGCGTCCTCCCCGCGCACGTGCGGCGTGGAGGCGCCGCCTGGCATCTCCCGGGCGTGCCCGCTCCTCACGCCCTCGCGATATCCGGGCGCACGGCCAGCACCGCCACCAGCATCTCCTCGCGCCAACTCAACCCCACGAGCCCCGGCTCTCGCCGCAGCGTCAGCGCGGGATGGACGCCCTCCGGCCGCAGCCGCTCCAGCCACTCCAGTGGCACGAACCCCGCCCGGCGCAGCCGCGCCATCCACGTCGCCGCCATCTCATGCCGCTCACAGCGCGCGGCCTCATCCACCGTGCCCACCACGTCCTCCACCTCGCGCCCGAAGAAGCGCTTGATGGCGGCGCGCTCGTCACTCGGCACCCCCAGCGTGTCCAGCAATTGAAAGACATGCGTGAAGTGCCGCCAGGCATGTTGGAAGCGCACGAGCGGCGAAGCCCCGAAGTGGTCCGTGTTCGGCTCGGACAACACCAGCCCCACCGGCTCCAGCGCACGCAGGTGCCGGAGCACCGCATCCCTCGCCGCACCCGCGTGCCCCGGCTCCTCCGCCACGTGATGCATCGCGAACGCCGCGTTCACCACCCGAGGCCCCGGCAGCTCGCGCAGCTTCGACCACGTCGCCTCCGTCACCTCCTCCACCGGCGCCTCCACGCCCATGAAGCGCACCGCTCCGCCCACCTCGCGCGCCACCTTCGCCACCGCCGCCTCCGCCTGCTCGAGGCTCGCCCCACTCGGGTCCACCCCCACCAAGGTCAGCCTGCGCGGCAAGACTCCCCGCTTCGACAGCAACCTCAGCAACCGCCCCGCCTGCCGCCCCTGTCCGATGCCCACGTCGACGAGCGTCGCCTCACCCCGATTCCCGAGCAGCTCCTCCAACACCGCGTTCGCCAACACATCCGCCGTCGACGCCAGCGGCATGTGCGTCATCAGCGAGCGGAACAAGTCAATCTGCCGCCCCCCCTCCTCCACCCGTGGATTCAGATAGGGATTGCGAGCCCCCGAGCCCTCCAGCCGATGCGCCACCGCCATCGCGAACAAGTGGTAGCCCAGGTCCTCCGGCACCACGTCCACGTCCAGCCGCGACTCCAATGAGCGCAACGCCCGCCGCGCCTCCACCGCCCTCCCCGCGACCGCGTGCTCCATCGCCTGGAAGAGCAGCTCCTCCTTCGACGTGCGCATTCCCCTGCGCTCCTTCCCCCAGGGCCCCCACCCCGCTTCAAAAATAATGGTGCCCTCCAGTCGCCTCCACGCAGGCAGCGCGCCCGTGCCCCTTGTCCGTGAGGTGTCACACACGCAGTCGCATGCTTGGACAGACCTTCCCGGCCCCGCGCCTCCGGATTCCGCCGAAACCACTCACATCGAGCCCAACCGGAAGATGTGGACTCCCCCGCACCGAGGGGCGAGCCTCCTCTCCCCTGCTGGCGTGCCCACCAGGTGACAGTTCTCGAGTCCTCAGGTGTTGAGGGAGTCCATGAAGTTTCATCGTGATGTCGTCCGTGTCCTCCTGCTGGTGGCCCTCTGGCCTGGCCTCGCGTGGACACAGGGCCTTCCCTCGCCCGCGACCGGGTCGCGCGAGGTGGAGGTCGAGCTCCAGAACCAGGACGGAGGCACCGCGCTCTCCGCCGAGGACGCGAAGCGGCTGGGCCTCACCCCCGACGGCGGTGACGTCCAACTGGTGCCCCCCACGCTGGTGACGCCCTCTCCCGCCGCCTGGCCCCAGGGCCTGGAGGGCACCCCGGGCGAAGTCGTGCTGGAGCTGCTCGTCAGCGCCGAGGGCACCGTCTCCGACATCCAGGTCGTCACCGCGCCCCAGGAGCCTCGGCTCACCGAGGCCGCGCTCCAGGCCGCCCCAGGACTGCGCTTCACCCCCGCCACGCTGGCCGGTGCCCCCGTCGCGGTGCGCCTGCCCTTCATCTACCGCTTCGAGCCCCCCGCCGCCCCCGTCCCCACCGCCACCGCGCGCCTCACGGGAGAAGTTCGCGCGAGAGGCACCCGCCGCCCCGTGGCCGACGCCACCCTCTTCGTCGACGGCAGCACCGAGCCCGTGGGCACCGTGGACGCCGAGGGCCGCTTCGCCGTGGAGCTGAGCCCCGGTCCGCACCAGGTCGAGGTGCGCGCCCCCGGACACCAGCCCGGCCAGTTCGAGGAGACCCTCGCCGAGGGCCAGTCCCTCCAGGTCATCTACCGGCTCCAGCCCGGCCGCGTGAATCCCTACGAGACGGTGGTGCGCGATGACCGGCCTCGCACCGAGGTGACGCGCATCACGCTGCACGAGCAGGAGATTCGCGAGGTGCCCGGCACGCTGGGCGACCCCTTCCGCGTCGTGATGCTCATGCCCGGCGTGGGCAGCCTCGCCTCGGGCATCAGCTATCCGGTGGTGCGCGGCAGTCAGCCGGCCGCCACCGGCTTCTTCCTCGATGGCGTGCGCATCCCCATGCTGTACCACCTGCTGCTGGGGCCCGCGGTGGTGCACCCGGACTTCATCGACACCGTCGACTTCTTCCCGGGCACGCCGCCGGTGCAGTACGGCCGCGTGCTGGGCGGCGCGGTGGAGGGCCGGCTGAGCCGTCCTCGCGAGGACCGGCTGCACTTCACCGCCTACGCGGACCTGCTCAACAGCGGCGGCTTCATCGAGTACCCGTTCGAGAGCACCGGCACCTCCGTCAGCGTCGCGGGCCGCATCAGCTACTCCGCGCTGCTGATAACGGTGGGCTCCAAGCTCGCGACGGGCTCGAGCGACGCGGGCGTGTACGCCAACTTCTGGGACTACCAGGCACGCATCGAACAGAAGGTCGGCCAGGGACGACTGCGCCTGTTCGCCCTGGGCAGCTCCGACAGCGTGGGCTCCACGCCCGGCACCGACTACGAGGGAGACCTGGGCGTCGGCATCGCCTCCCGCTTCCATCGGGCGGACCTGCGGCTGCTGCATCCCCTCGCGGAGGGCGAGCTGGAGGTGGGCACCACCGTGGGCGTCGACTCCATGGGCCTCGTCGGCGAGGAGTCGTACCAGCGTCCCAACGGCGCGGGCATGGGCCGCCACCAGGTGGGCGAGTACGGGATGAACCAGGTGAGCTTCTCCGCGCGCACCAGCTGGAAGCGCCAGCTGAGCGAGACGCTGGAGCTCATCGTCGGCGGTGACGTGGAGCACCGTCGCGCCGCCACGAAGATGACGGGCACCGGCATTCCTCCTGGCACGCGGCCGGAGGACTCGGCCGACCCGCTCAAGCGTCCTTCGTCGCTGGCGACCTTCTCCGGCGCGTATGCGTCCGTGACGTGGTTGCCTTCGGAGGACTGGGTGCTCCAGCCCGGCGTGCGCGTGGACAGCTATCACCTGTCACCGGGCATCCAGCACACCGTGGTGGAGCCGCGCCTGTCCGTTCGCCGACGCCTCACGGAGACGCTCGTGGTGAAGGGCGGCGCGGGCCTCTTCCACCAGCCGCCCACCGTGCTGCTGCACCTGCCCGCCGTGGACACCGCGAGCCTCCGCTACGGCCTCCAGGAGGGAGTGCAGCTCGACGTCGGCGCCGAGTGGAAGGCGATGGAGGGGTTGGAGCTGAGCGGCGACGTCTTCTACAACCCCCTCTCCCGCGCGGTGGAATTGGACCTGGAACAGGTGGCGGAGAACCGCCGGCGCGGTGGCGTGGGCGCGACGTCGCCAGCCTCGAGCGGCTATGCGTATGGCTTCGAGCTGATGGCCCGCCACCCGCTGGGCCGCGACTGGTTCGGCTGGGTCTCCTACAGCTTCCTCCAGAGCAAGCGCCGCGTGCTCATCGACCGGTATGGAGATGACAACCGCGTGGTGGGCTCGGAGAGGGTCACCCTCCCCTTCGCCTTCGAGCAGGCCCACGTGCTCAACGCGGCGGTCAGCTACAAGTTCGGCAACAACTGGACGGTGGGCACGGTGTTCCACTTCAATACCGGCCGCCCGGAGGCCGGTGAAATCACCAGCCTCACCCAGCGGCTCGTCACCCGGCCCGACGGAGAGCAGCAATGGGTGCGGCAGGACCGGGACCGGGCCGAGCGACTGGACTCCTTCTTCCGCGTGGACCTGCGCGTCGCCAAGTCGTGGGCCCTGGAGGACTTCACGCTCGACGCCTACCTGGACATCCTCAACGTGTCGGCCCAGAAGGAAGTGGTGGCGTATGAGTATGGGTTCAGCTTCACCACCGACGCCGCCGAGCGGAAGCCCACGAACATCCCCATCATCCTCCCTCTCTTCGGCCTGAAGGGGACCTACTGACATGCGCGGACTGCTCCCTCCCTTGTCCCTCCTCGCGCTGCTCGGTGCTGGCTGCGACCGCATGCCGGAGGACCCCGTCTTCGTCTACGGCAACCTCCAGCACCTGGATGGCTCGCCGTACGCCCACGTGCCGGTGGCGCTGGAGCGCAAGGCGTACTCCCGCTCCCCCTACGGGCCTCCGCCCTCCGCGCCCGAGACCTTCACGCCCTACGCGGAGTTCCAGAGCGACCAGCGCGGGGACTACGTGCTGGAGGTCCTCTCGGGCGAGACGACCCGCGACAATATCGATGGCTTCACCGAGTACCGCTTCCGGGTCGCCGCGCCCCTGGAGCAGGGACACGGTGTCTACACGTCGTTTCAGTTCTGGGATGACGCGGAGGTGCCTCCACTGCGGCCCTGGGAGCCTCGGCTGGTGGTGGCCTCGGGACAGGAGGGGCCGGTGCTGAGCTTCGCCAAGGCGCCGCCTCCGCCCGCGAAGCCCTACTCCGCGAAGCTGCCCCAGATTCTCCTCCCCGGGAGTCCAGAGGTGCAGGAGGTCGACTCGCTCCCGCCCTATCCGGTGGTGCAACTCTCGGGAGCGGATGGGCTGGTCTGGGAGACACACGACCCCGCCTCGCCCTGGCAGCCCAATCCCTATCAACTGGAGGACTTTCCGGGCGTCGCGGCGCAGGTTCGCGCCGTGTCGATGGGCACCTGGATGTTCGAGCCGCTGGGCGGCAGCGACAGCAGCGTGGCCTTCCGCGTGGAGTGGCGAGGGCCACGAGAGGCCATCCCCTCCGGTGCCGTGCGCCCCGTCAGCCGAGGCGCCGTGTGCTACCCGTCGCCGGGCGAGGGGCCGTGTCCGTACACGGATGGCTCGCTGCGCTCCGTGCAGACGAAGCCGGAGTCGCGCGACTCGGGCGTGAGCGAGGTGGTGGTCTCCTGGGAGGACTCCGTGCGGCCTCGGCGCATCGTCCTGCGCAACCTGGAGGTCGTGCTGGGTTACGACCCTTCCATCCATGTGCTGCTGGAAGGCAGCATGGATGGCTTCACCTGGTCGCCGCTCGCGGACGTGCTCCACCAGAACTTCGACCCCAAGTCCCTCTTCGGCATCTTCGTGAACATCGCCCTCGATGGGACGGAAGGTGACAGCCCCTACGGAGACGCGCCGCTGGACGTGCTCCACAGGGCGCGCTTCTTCGACGTGCCGCTCGCGGGTGAGGCCCCCGTCCGCCACGTCCGGCTGCGGGTGCAGTCGCAGGACAAGAGCCGGACGCTCCCCGTCTTCGCGCTCGCGGAGCTGTCCGTGTTCGAGTGACGCGCGAGGGGGCTCCTCAATCGCCCCAGGGTGCAGGTTGCTCCCTGGGGGACATGTGCGGACGTTCCGCGAGGAAGTCCACGGTGTCTTGAAGGAGCAGACCCTTGCCGACGAGTCCCTCGAAGAAGATGTCGCTGCTGACGGAGCCCGAAGCCCGGCTCGTGCTGTCCAGCTCGCCTCGCAACGTGGTGGAGTTGTCCACCCGCGACCTGCGCGGCCGCATCCTGCGCGCGCGCAAGTTGATGCGGAAGTACCAGGACACCGCGAGGCGCCAGCGGAGAGAGGCCCTGCGCAAGCGCACGCCGACCCGCTCCCGTCGCGCGGAGGGCAACGCGAACACGGTGCGCAAGGCGCTGTACTTCCAGCAGGCGCTGTCCCGGTTCGAGAAGCGCCTGGCCCTGATGGAGCGCCAGGAGGCTCGGGCCGCGGCGCTCGCCAAGCGGAAGATGGCGAAGCCTCGCCGGGCGCTGCGGACGAAGCGTGCCGCCACGGGTCGCAAGCCCGTGCGCAGGACGCGGACAGCGGGGAAGATGGCGACGGCCTCCCAGCGGAGCATGAAGGCACAGCGCCGCAAGGGCGGTGCGCGCAAGCAGCAGGGCTTCGGCGCGGTGCGACGCACCTCCCATGTCGTCGCTCGCAACCGTCGGACCCAGGCGCGCAAGGACTCTCGGCGCTGACGGCGCGTGGCCTGGTGACAAGGTGGGTCGTGACACCTGTCTCCCCGCGCGGAGGAGCCCCGCTTCGGCCGTCCTCGAACATCGCGCGCGAGCCCGCGCATCAGTGCTCCGCGTCCATGAGCACAGGCCTCCTGCTCGAGCGCGACCTCCTCACGCAGGGGCCTTGCTCAAGCCCGCTTCGTGCGCGTCAGTGCGAGGAGCCCGGCGAGCACCAGCATCAGCCACACCGCCATCGCACCGGGCCCTGTTGCGTTGCAGCCACCGCCACCACCACCGACCAGGGGCTGCTCCACCGGACCGGCATCTGGCTCGCCAGGGCCCGCGTCGTGACCAGCGTCCACGGGCCCGGCATCGGGCTCCCCTGGGCCCGCATCGGGCGGCTTCGACAGCGTGCTCTCGTCCAGGTACGCGCCACACGCGGGGTCCGCCGCACCGTCCGCGCGATGCGCCAGCGCCAGCGCATAGGCCCCGGCGCCGAAGCCCACCATGGGCGCGTTGAACTTGTACGCGCCGCTCTGCTCGTCATAGGTCTCCGCCACCGCGAGGTAGTTCTTCAGCGACTGGTCGGTCACCCACTTCAGCACGCGGTCCGCGCGCGCCGGGTCTCCCGCCATCCGCTTCACCATCGCGCCTCGCAGGCTGACGATGACCCACTCCGCGCTGTCGTACTCGCTCCCCCACGGGCTCATGTCCGCCCAGCCCATGTGGTCGTAGCGATCATCGTTCCGAACCCATCCCGCCCCCG